>NZ_RJAD01000001.1:920399-1227198 GCF_003999995.1 Microbacterium sulfonylureivorans | reverse complement strand
CGCGGGAGACCACGTGGCGCACGTCGCCAGCATCGGCGCGTCGCTGCGCGCACTCCGTCGCGGCGACCGCGACCTGATCGCGCCGTTCGGTGCGGATGAGCTGAGGCCTTCGATGCGAGGCGCGCTCCTGGCGCCCTGGCCGAACCGGACGGCGAACGGCGAGTACGAGTTCGGCGGGCGTACACACCGCCTGCCGCTGACTGAACCCGAGCTCATGAACGCGGCGCACGGCCTCGTTGCCTGGCTCGACTTCGTCGCCGTCGCGAAGAGCGCCGACGCACTCACGCTTCGCGCGACCATCGAACCACAGCCCGGGTATCCGTGGCGGGTCCGAGTCGACACGATCTTCCGGCTGAGCGCGGACGGACTCGACCAGGAGGTCGTCGCCCTCAATGAGGCCGATACGGCGGCGCCCTTCGGCATGGGCGGTCATCCGTACCTCGTCGCAGGGCCGGCCCGTCCGCGTGCGATCGACGCGTGGTCGTTGCAGATCCCCGCGACGGAGATGGTTCTCGTCGATCCGGAGCGACTCCTCCCGGTCGGCTCCGTCGATGTCCGCGATGGGGATGCGCGGTTCGACTTCCGCACCTCGCGGACGATCGGCGACACCACGCTCAACCATGCGTTCACCGGGCTCGTGCGCGACCCCGACGGGGCTGCGAGAGTCCGAGTGCTCGATGCGGACGGCGACGGCGCCGAAGTCGTCTGGGACGAACGCTGCCCGTGGGTTCAGATCTACACCGCAGACGGGCCCGGCACCGGCAGCCATCGGCATGCGGTGGCCGTCGAGCCGACGACCTGTCCCCCGGACGCCCTCAACTCCAAGCGCGACCTCGCGACCGTCGAGCCGGGAGCGACCGTCAGCGCAGCGTGGAGCATCCGCGCGGTCGACGGGCAGCGGATGCCGCGCGCCTGAGCATTGCGGTCCTTCCCGGTGGTGTGTCCGGCCGCGCTCCCGGCCATGCCTCTGCGGCTCGCCTCCGGTCCGATCGCCCCCGGACACGGATCAGAGGAACGTCTATGTTCTCCGTTCGATCGTCCTGTGGCTCGAGGGTCTTCGCGCCCTACGGTCGGACCTGTCCGAACCGGACACTCGCCCCGGCATGAGGCCGAAGGATCATCGGCGATGAAGCCCGATCGGCGAGTCCGCTCTCAGTGAAGAGGTGTGTGCATGGTGCGTGGTGTGAATCGATGGGCGAGAAGAGGGCTGGCGCGACGCGGGGTGGCGATGTCTGCAACCGCCGCGCTCGTGTTCGCGGGGCTCGCCGTGGTCACGGCTGCGCCGGCCCTTGCGGCGGGATCCACGACGGCGGCGGATCCTGACGTGATCTCCTCGCCGGACGCCGGCGACGTGGCGAAGTTCTGGATCGGGGACGACTCTCTCCCCCACTACTCCGTCCTGCACGACGGCAATGTCGTCGTGGAGGACTCGCTCCTCGGATTCACGACGACGGCGGCTGACTTCAGCGAAGGCGTGGAACTGCTCGCGACTCCGACGGTCACGACCGTCGATCGAACCTGGGTGGACAATCTCGGTGCACAGAAGGTCGTGCCCGAGAAGCACGCCCAGTACACGGCATCTCTGAAGACGAAGGCGAACGACTTCGCCTTCGACGTGGTCTTCAGGGTCTCCGACGAAGGCGTCGCCTTCAAGTACGTCTTCCCGCAGAAGTCCGGAACGTCGTTCACCATCAGCCAGGAGACCACCCAGTTCAACCTGGTGAACTCGGCGAATGCCTGGGTCCACACGACGTCGCAGCAGACCGCTCCGAAGAAGACGGCCGTCAGCGCGATGACCTCCACTGCGGCCACCTACGCGCGCCCGCTCACGGTGGTCGGAACCGGGTATGCCGCGACGATCACGGAGGCGAACCAGCTCGACTACACCCGGATGTTCCTGAAGCCGACGGGCACCGCCGGAACACTCAAGGCGCATCTCGACGGTGCGACGGGGACCGACAGCACCCTCACCGCCTATCGCCTCACCCCGGCCACGGTCGACGTGAGCGCCTCTGCGTTCTCGACGCCGTGGCGTGTCGTGCTGACCGGCGACGACGAGGGCGAACTGGTCGAGAACGGGCACCTTCTGAAGACCCTCTCGCCGGCGCCCGACCCGGCGATCTTCCCCACCACGTCGTGGATCCAGGCCGGGACCAACGTCCGTCCGATGCAGCTCAACACGGCAGCCGCCCAAGGCGTCGTCGACACCATGGTCGCGCGCAAGATCGACTATCTCGCGGTGGACGCGGGCTGGTACGGGAGCGAGTACGACTACGCCAGCGACCCGTGGACGCCGATCGCCGGTTTCGACCCCGAGGCGATTGCGGACTATGCGGAAGCCCGCGGCAAGAAGGTGATCCTGTACATCAACTGGCGTGCGCTGCTCACGCAGTACAACAACGGCATGCTGGACGATCTCTTCGCGATGTACGCCGACGAATGGGGGATCGACGGGCTCAAGCTGGGATTCGTCCCCGTCGGATCGCAGAAGACCACCAAGATGGTCTACGACTGGGTGAGGCTCGCCGCCCAGCAGCAGCTCGTCATCAACATCCACGACGAGATGCTGACGACGGGTCTCGAGCGCACGTTCCCGAACATCCTCACCATGGAGGGCATCCGCGGGGATGAGGAGGCGCCCACACCCGCCGTCGACATCAAGTCGCTCTTCACGCGGGGCGTGGTCGGCACGGCAGATCACACGTGGAGCGACCGCAACATCACCATCCCGGTCGCGGGCCTGGGCGGCCACTACGAAGAGGGCCCGAATCCTCGATCGTTCCGATTCGCCGCGCCGATCGCGTTCTTCAGCGCGCTCACGACCCTGTACTGGTACGACACCCCGGCGTCGATGAAGGAGTCCCGCGAGCAGTGGGAGGACCTTCCGACGACCTGGGACACGACCGTGGTCCTCGAGTCCAAGATCGAGAGCCACGCGACCGTCGCCCGCAAGTCGGGTGACGAATGGTGGGTCGCGAGTCTCACGAACGGCGCCCGGACGGCGACGATCCCGCTGTCATTCCTGAGCTCAGGTGTCGACTATCGTGCCGCGATCGTCGAGAGCGATCCGACGAACGTGTCCGCCGGGGTCGTTGCGAACGAGGCGATCGTCGACTCCGCCTCGGTGCTGCGCCCGGCACTGCCGGCCGGCACGGGGTACACGGTGCGCCTGACGCCGGTGAAGAGCCTCGCCGAGGGCATCACGCCGACGCAGTCCTCGACCTACAAGACAGGCGCTGCGTCTCGGGCGACGGATGGGAACCCGGACGGGGTATACGCCAACGGGTCGGTGAGCCACACGAACGACACCGCGCAGCCGTGGTGGCAGGTCGATCTCGGCGCGGTGACCCCGGTGACGAACGTCGAGGTGGCCAACCGAACGGACGGCGGATGGGGCACGCGCCTTTCGAACTACTGGGTGTTCGTCTCCGACACGCCGTTCAACACGGCGCAGACGCCCGGCCAGCAGGCGGCGGCGGCGGACTGGTCGACGCATCAGACCGTCGCGGCGGGGTCGCCGTCGAGCTTCTCACTGCCCGCGGGAGTCGCCGGACGCTACGTCATGGTGAGGCTCGATGGGTCCGGCATCCTTTCGCTCGCCGAGGTCTCCGTGCACGGTCCTCGCGCTGTGAACCTCGCCGCCGGAGCCGTTGCGTCCCAATCGACGACGTACAACTCGAACGCCGCCTCCAAGGCGATCGACGGAGACGACAACGGCGACTGGGCAGGCGGGTCGATTTCGCACACCGACCCCAGTGCGACGACGGCACCATGGTGGCGGGCAGACCTCGGGGCCGTGAAGCCGCTGTCGAGCATCGAGCTGTTCAATCGCACGGACGGCGGGTGGGGGTCGCGGCTCTCGGACTACTACGTGTTCGTCTCGGACACGCCGCTTGATGCGAGCGCATCGGCAGCGACCCTCCAAGCCGCCGCCGACTGGTCGACGCATGCGAGCAAGCGGGCGAGCAGTCCGTCGACGTTCACGCTCCCGTCGGGCACGACCGGACGCTACGTGCTGGTCAGGCTCGCATCACCGGGGATCCTGTCGCTCGCCGAGGTGAAGATCTGGGGAGCGCCGCTCAGCATCTGAGCGATGTGCGAAACGCGAAGGGGGCGCGCGAGCGCCCCCTTCTGCGGTTGACGGCCGGCCCGCTCGGATCCTGCACGGCGCTCAGCCCTTGTGCTGAGCGCGGTAGGTCGAGGGGTTGACGCCGTGCAGGCGTCGGAAGTGTCGCGAGAAGTACAGCGGATCCGCGTACCCGATCGCCGTCGCCACCTCGCTGATGGAGAGCGAGGTGGTATCGAGCAGGCTCCGTGCGCGTGCCATCTTCAGCGAAGAGTGGAAGGCCGCCGGTCCTCCGCCGGTCGCCTGACGGAAGAGTGCGCTCAGGTGGGAGGGTGACATTCCGACGATCGCGGCGAGTTCGCCGACCTGGATGTTTCCATCCGGCCGTGCTTCGAGATAACGCATGGCCCTCTCCAGCGGGGATCCCTCGGCGGGCAGCACGCTGTCGGCCGCGATCCGGGTGAGGAGATGCCACGCGATCCCCGACGCTGTCAGCAGCTGGGCCGGCGACAGACGACGCTCGAGGGCGGTCACGAGTTCGTCGAAGAGTGCTGCGACGCGGTCGAGCGAGCGCAATGACGTGACGGGTGATTGCTGTCCGAGCACCGCTCCGGTCAGGTCCGCCACGTCGCTGCCACGGACGTGGAGCCACCAGATGCTCCACGGGTCGTCGAGGGAGGCCTCATACGCGTGGGGGGCGTTCGCGGGGATCGTGATGCACATCGAACGGGTGAGCGAGTACGTCTCGCCCGCGATCGTGACGCTGCCGCGGCCGGTGACGCAGAGCAGCAGGATCGTCTCCGCGGCGCCCTTCGACCGGATCCTCCGGTGGCCCATGGCGGCGGGGAAGTACCCGGCGTCCGTCACCGTGAGCCGCCGGGTGCCCGGGCGGGCGAGCGCCGCGTCGACCTGCGGTCGCGGCACGACGCAGAGGCGCTGATTGGCGAAACCCTCGATGCGATAACTCGGTGCCGACGGCTCCGGCGATTCGTCCATAGCCTCTGCCACGTGGCCCACCCTATCGAGAGCGCGGATCCCGACGATCAGGTGAGATTCGGTGTGAGCGTTAACAGTCGGGCCGACGCCGGGCTGCGGGCAGCCGGGTCAGGCTGCTCTCATCCTGACCGCGCCCCGACGGTGCAGGCGAGATCGCCGTGCTCGCGTAACGATCGGCAGAACGCCGACTCTCCTCCATACGTCGGACGGGCAGATTGCGACGCGAAGTGAGTGTCGTCCTCCGGCTCCAGATGATTGTCCATGTACTCCGTTCGATAGTCCTACGACGAAGGCCATGGGCGGTTCTAGTTTCGAAAATGCCCGAAGTGGACATCCACCCGGCCGGACGGTCGGCAGATCAACGAAGATGAAGGAACGCGGATGAAGAATCAAGAACGTCGCGCACACTGGCGCCGCGCGCTGGCCACCGGTGCAGCGACTCTCAGCCTCGTGGCGCTGACCGCCTGTTCGAGCGGCATGGAGACGTCGAGCGCTCCCGAGGCACAAGGTGCCGACGACGGACAGCTGACGATCGCGTTCCTGCAGAAGCAGGGTGACCAGCAGTACTTCATCGACGAGGCCAACGGTGCCAAGGAAGCCGCCGAGGCAGCCGGCGGTGTGAGCGTCAACGTCGTCGACCTCGGGACGGACTCGAACAAGGCGATCTCCGAGGTCGAGGCCGCCATCGCTCAGAACGTGGACGGCATCATCATCGTCGTGCCCGACCAGCAGATCGGCCCGCAGGTGATCCAGCTGGCCGAGGAGGCCGGTATCCCGATCATGGCCGCCGACGACACCATCGAGGACAGTGACGGCAACGCGGCTCCGTTCACGGGCTTCGACGGCACCTCGATGGGCGAGAAGGTCGGTGGGGAGGCGGCTCGCCTCTACCAGGAGGCCGGCTGGACCGCGGCGGACACCCGCATCCTCTCGGCGTACAAGGAAGACCTTTCGGTCTGCCAGCAGCGCGTGGAGGGAGCAGCCGAGGCCTTCAGCTCCGCCGTCCCCGACGGGCCCGAGGTGATCGACGTCGGAACCGACAACTCCGCCACGGACGCGCAGGACAAGGCGGGCGCCGTCATCACGGCCAATGCGGGTGTCAAGCACTGGATCGTGTGGGGCTGCAACGACGAGAACGAGACCGGCGTCGTCACCGCCCTCCAGAACTCGGGCGTCGCTCCGGCTGACATCATCGGCGTCGGACTCGGCGCCTACCTGACGTGCAAGGACTGGAAGGCCGGGCAGGACACCGGCAACAAGGCCGCGCTCTTCATCTCCGGAGTCGAGGTGGGCAAGGCGGCTGTGAACTCGATGGTGGACCTGCTCAAGAACGACGTCGAACTCCCGCCGCAGACGATCGCCAACACCGAGATCGTCGACGCGACGAACTGGGAAGAGGCCGGAGTGGTCTGCACCTGACCCGCGCCTTCCTGTGGGGCGGCCGCGTGGTCGCCCCACAGGAACACCCATTGCCGTCGACGATGAAAGGCACGAACGTGGTTGTCGAACCGATTGCGCTGCGAGCAGCGGGGATCACCAAGAGCTTCGGCCCGGTGCGCGCGCTTCGCGGCGTGGACCTGGAACTTCGCGCCGGCGAGGTGACGGCCCTCATGGGTGAGAACGGCGCGGGCAAGTCCACTCTCCTCAAGATCCTCAACGGTGACTACCGCCCCGACGACGGCGAGCTCGCCATCGGCGGCGAGCCGGTCGTGTTCGACGACCCCGCGGACGCCCGTCGCGCGGGACTGCGAGTGATCGCCCAGGAGCCGGAGATCCTCGCGGCTGTGTCCGTCGCCGAGAACATCTACGTCGGAAACCTCGGCGGCGTCGTGTACAACAGGCGGGCGCTGCTCGAGAAGACCCGCGCCGAGCTTCGCCGTTGGGGCTTCCATCGCGTGATCCGCGCCGATGCGCTCGGCTCCGAACTGTCGCCGGCTCAGCGCCAGATCGTCGAGATCATGCGGGCGGTGGTCAGCCGCCCGCGCATCATCTGCTTCGACGAGCCGACCTCGTCGCTCGGTGACGAGGAGGTCGACATCCTGTTCGACCTCATCCGCAAGCTCCAGTCGGAGGGCGTCGCGATCGCATACGTCTCCCACCGCATGGCCGAGATCTTCAAGCTCGCCGACCGGATCACGGTCCTGCGAGACGGTGCGTTCGTCGGCACGAAGATCGCGGCTGAGACGAACCACGCGGAACTCGTCCGACTCATGGTCGGCCGCGACCTCACCCAGTTCTTCCACCGCGAGCCCGCGGCCCTCGGGGGTGCGGTTCTCGAACTGCGCGGTGTCGGCAACGAGTTCGTCTCCGACATCGATCTGACCGTGCGAGCGGGCGAGGTCGTCGGCATCGCCGGGCTGGTCGGTGCCGGCCGGAGCGAGCTCATGAAGACGATCGCCGGCGACTACGGCGTGCGATCGGGACAGATCCTCGTCTCGGGTCGCGAGCGCAGGATCCGGCAGCCCGCCGACAGCATCCGCGCCGGCATCGGATTCGCTCCCGAGGAGCGCAAGGCGGAAGCGCTCCTGATGCAGCGATCCGTGCGCGACAACGCCGCGCTCGTCGTGCTCCGGTCGCTCTCGCGGTGGATCTTCGTGAACGACCGCGCGGAGAAGGCGCTCGCATCGGACTACATCTCGCAGCTGCGGATCCGCACCCCGTCCACAGAGCAGCTCGTCGCGAATCTGTCCGGCGGGAACCAGCAGAAGGTCGTGCTGGCCCGCTGGCTCGCGACCAAGCCCAAGATCCTGCTCCTCGACGAGCCGACCCGTGGCATCGACGTGGGTGCGAAGTCGGAGATCTACGCCATCATCGATCGCCTCGCGCACGAGGGCGTCGCCGTGCTCGTCGTGTCCAGCGAACTTCCCGAGGTGCTGGGCATCGCCGATCGGATCTACGTGATGAACAACGGTCGCATCGCCGGGGAGCTGCCTCGCGCCGAGGCGACCGAAGAGAACCTCCTGGCGCTCGCGATGGACGAGGCGGTCCCCGCGTGAACGCCGCCACCCGAAAGGAACACCGAGTGACAACCACAGCCGAACGGCCGCCCGCCGCCGTCGCCAGCGAACCGGAAGCCGAGGCGGTGCCCGCGTTCAAGCGGGTCGTGCGGGCGATCGGCGTGCAGAACATCTCGCTGCTCATCGCGATCGCACTCGTCGTGGCGATCATCGGCCTGCAGAATCCGCTCTTCTTCACCGTCGCCAACCTCAAGGTGATCGGCACGGCCATCGCGATCGTCGGCCTCCTCGCGGTCGTGCAGACGGTCGTGATCATCCTCGGTGCTCTGGACATCTCCGTCGGATCGATCGCGGGACTCACCTCGGTCACGTCGGCGATGATCTTCACCGCGAGCGGCTCGGCGGCCGTCGGTGTCGTGGGTGCCATCGCGATCGGCGTCGCGTGCGGTCTCCTGAACGGCTGCATCATCGTCTTCGGGCGGGTGAACCCGGTGATCGCCACGCTCGCGACCCTCGCCGCGTACAAGGGGATCGCGCAGCTGATCTCGGACGGTCGCGCACAGGGCTACACGGGCGCCGATCCGTTCTTCGTCTTCCTCGCGCGCGGAGCGATCGTCGGCGTTCCGATGCTGATCCTCGTGCTGGTCGTGATCGCCGCCCTGACGCACGTCGTCCTGCGGTACACGTCCATCGGCCGCAACATCTATGCGGTGGGCGGCAACAACATCGCCTCGCGTCTCGCGGGCATCAACATCAACCGCTACATCCTCGGCGTCTACATGATCACGGGCGCCGTCGCGGCGATCGCGGGCATCCTCATCACCGCCCGGACGGGTTCCGGCCAGCCGATCTCCGGCTCAGAGGGCCTCGAGCTGCAGGCCATCACCGCCGCGGCACTCGGCGGCGCGGCGCTGAAGGGCGGCAAGGGTGCGGTCGCCGGAACGATCCTCGCGGTCATCCTCCTGGGCGTCCTCACCAACGGCATGACGCTCGTCGGGGTGAACACCTTCTGGCAGAACGTCGCCCAGGGCACGCTGCTCGTGATCGCGGTGATGATTCAGCAGCTCCGCTCGGGGGAGCGGCGGATCGGCATCCCGGACTGAAGTCCCCGCTTCTGACGAGCGACCGGTCCACCGCCGCGCAGGCATCGCCTGCGCGGCGGTTCCGTTGCCGGCCGCGGATCGGGCGCGGCGAGGCCGCAACGAGCCGCTCAGTCGTCGAGGACGAACGTCACCTCGAGGGCGACCTGGTACGAGGTGATCGCGCCGTCGGTGCACTCGACCTTCTGCTCCTTGACCCAGGCCCCGCTCACGTTGCGCAGGGTCGAGTGGGCGCGCGCGACGCCCTCTCTGACTGCCGCCTCGAAGCTCTCCGGGGACCGGGCGGTGATCGTCGTGATGCGCGCGACCGTCGTATTGCTCATGATGAACTCCTCTGTTCGCCTGTACGTCCACAGTTCTCCCGACCTGCCGGTGAAACAACCCCTGGACAAACGCGCCGTGCCGTTGCTGAGGCATCCGCTCACTGCTAAACTTGAGTCATCACGACTCAACTTTTGACGTGAGCTGATTTCAGGAGACCAATGAACGCCACGCAGCAGCCCGGGCAGGAGGACGCGCAGAGCGCCCTCGAGCAGTTCGGGATCAACCTCACCGACCGCGCCCGCCAGGGCAAGCTCGATCCCGTCATCGGGCGAGACAGCGAGATCCGCCGGGTCAGCCAGGTGCTCACCCGCCGCACCAAGAACAACCCCGTCCTCATCGGCGAGCCCGGCGTCGGCAAGACGGCCGTCGTCGAGGGTCTCGCCCAGCGCATCGTCGCGGGCGATGTCGCCGAGTCGCTGAAGGACAAGGAGCTCGTCACCCTCGACATCTCGGCCCTCGTCGCAGGTGCCATGTACCGCGGGCAGTTCGAGGAGCGCCTCAAGAGCGTCCTCAAGGAGATCACCGAGTCCGACGGACGCGTCATCACGTTCATCGACGAGCTGCACGTGCTCATGGGCGCCGGAGGCGGCGAGGGGTCGGTCGCGGCATCCAACATGCTCAAGCCCATGCTGGCGCGCGGCGAGCTCCGCCTCATCGGCGCGACGACGCTGAACGAGTACCGCGAGTTCATCGAGAAGGATGCCGCGCTCGAGCGCCGCTTCCAGCAGGTCTACGTCGGCGAGCCCTCGGTCGAGGACACCGTCGCGATCCTGCGCGGGCTCAAGGAGCGCTACGAGGCCCACCACAAGGTCGCCATCGCCGACGCCGCGCTCGTGGCCGCGGCATCCCTCAGTCATCGCTACATCCCGAGCCGGCAGCTGCCCGACAAGGCCATCGACCTGATCGACGAGGCCGCGTCGCGCCTGCGCATGGAGATCGACTCCGCCCCGCTCGAGATCGACGAGCTGCGCCGCCACGTCGACCGCCTCAAGCTCGAGGAGCTCGCGCTCAAGAAGGAGAAGGACGACGCCTCGAAGGAACGACTGGCCGCGCTGCGCGAGCAGCTGGGCAAGGAGCAGGCGAGCCTCGACGACCTTCAGGCGCGGTGGGAGCGCGAGCGCGCGTCGCTCAACCGCGTCGGCGACCTGAAGACCAAGCTCGACGCCGCGCGCATGGAGGCCGAGCGAGCGCAGCGCGAGGGCAACCTCGAGAAGGCCTCGCGGCTGCTGTACGCCGAGATCCCCGCGCTCGAACGCCAGCTCATCGACGCCGAGCGCGACGAGCCGGCGGGTGACCGCATGGTCAACGACCAGGTCACCGATGAGGACATCGCCGCCGTCATCGCGGCGTGGACGGGCATCCCGGTGGGGCGCCTGATGCAGGGCGAGACCGAGAAGCTGCTGCACCTCGAGGCCGAGCTGGGCCGGCGTCTCATCGGGCAGAAGGAGGCCGTGAAGGCCGTCTCCGATGCCGTGCGACGCTCGCGCGCGGGCATCAGCGACCCCGACCGGCCGACCGGCTCGTTCCTGTTCCTCGGTCCGACCGGCGTCGGCAAGACCGAGCTCGCCAAGGCGCTCGCCGAGTTCCTCTTCGACGACGAGCACGCCATGGTGCGCATCGACATGTCGGAGTACGGCGAGAAGCACTCGGTCTCGCGCCTCGTCGGCGCCCCTCCCGGCTACATCGGCTACGAGCAGGGCGGGCAGCTCACCGAGGCGGTCCGCCGGCGCCCCTACAGCGTCGTGCTGCTCGACGAGGTCGAGAAGGCGCACCCCGAGGTGTTCGACGTGCTGCTGCAGGTCATGGACGACGGTCGCCTGACCGACGGGCAGGGCCGGACCGTCGACTTCAAGAACGTGATCCTGATCCTCACCTCGAACCTCGGCTCGCCGATCCTCATCGACCCGACTCTGTCGGTCGACCAGAAGCGCGAGCAGGTGCAGGGCCTCGTCCGCCAGGCCTTCAAGCCGGAATTCGTGAACCGTCTCGACGACATCGTGATCTTCCAGGCGCTGACCGAGGACGACCTCGCGCAGATCGTCGAGCTCGCGGTGTTCGCGCTGCAGCGCCGGCTCAAGGACCGCCGGCTCACCCTGGCGGTCACGCCGGACGCCCGCGGCTGGCTCGCCGAGCGCGGGTACGACCCGGTGTTCGGTGCGCGGCCGCTGCGCCGGCTCATCCAGTCCGAGATCCAGGACCGCCTCGCGATGGCGATCCTCGGAGGCGGCGTGCACGACGGCGACGTGGTGCGGGTGGATGTCGCGGCCGACGGCTCTGGACTCACGCTGGTGAGCGACGGCCCGTCGGCGCCCCCGGAGGCCTGACCCCTGCGTCTTCTCGCCGAGCGGGCGCCCTTCGCCCGAGCCGGCGCGGCTTCGCCTCGCGCAACGCGCCCTGCGGGGGTGGACCGTGCCCGCTCGCGCGGGGCCGGGCGTGAGAGCATCTGAGCGTGCGCACCGTCCGGGGTCTGTGGGGATCGTCGCATCCCGGGCCGTCGCTGGTCGTCACGGCACTCGCATTCGCGCTCGGGCTGTCGATCGGCCTCGAGCCGTGGCGGCTCGCCCTTCTCACCGCCGCGGTCTTCTTCGGTCAGCTCTCGGTCGGCATCTCGAACGATGCACTCGACGCCGCCCGCGACCGCGCCGTCGGGAGGAGCGACAAGCCCCTCGCGCGCGGCGACGTCAGCGTGCGCGCGGCGTGGGCGGCGGCATCCGTCTGCCTCGCGCTCGCGCTGGTGCTGTCGACACCCCTCGGATGGCGGATGCTGGCAGCCCACGCGGTCACGCTCGGCTCGGCGTGGGCCTACAACGCGGGCCTGAAGTCCACCGCATCGTCGGTCGTGCCCTTCATCGTGAGCTTCGGGCTCTTCCCCTCGCTGGCGACCCTGTCCGCCTCCGACCCGGCGTTCGCGGCGGGCTGGGCATGGATCGCGGGCGCGGCGCTGGGCGTGGCGGTGCATCTGACGAACGTGCTGCCCGATCTCGACGACGATGCGCGCACCGGCGTCCGCGGCCTGCCGCACCGGCTCGGCGCGCGGGCCTCCGCCGTGATCGCGGCAGGGGCTGTGCTGACCGGGGCCGTCGCGGTGCTGCTCGGCACGTCGGGCGGCGAGCTCGCGTCGGTGTCGATCGTGTCGTGGCTGTTCTTCGGCGCAGTGGTGCTCGTCGCGATCTGGACCATCGTGCAGGCGATCGCGCGCCCCCCGGGTCGCATCCTGTTCCGGCTCGTCATGCTCGCCGCGCTGCTGCTCGCGGCCCAGCTCGTGGCGAGCGGCGCGGCGCTCGCCGGCTGACGCCGGGCTCGGCCGTCGTCCCCGGACCCGGCCCGCCCCACGGCTCACGCGTGCCGGTCGAACCCCATCGAGTACGCGCGGGCGAACACCTGGCCGGTCGGCGGTGCGAGCATGGTGCGCACGAGTGCGCGGCGCGCGGCGTCGGCGGCGCGGGGGAGCGCCCGGCCGAGCGCCGTGTTCGCCGCCGCCATCCGCGCGGCGGTGCGGGCGGAGGCGACCCGGTCGCGCTCCCACCGGCTCAGCTCCGCGTCCGGCGCGATGCCGGTGCGCACCCACTCCGCGAGGAGCGGCGCGAGCGTCGCGGCGTCGAGCAGGCCGAGGTTCATGCCCTGGCCGCCGATCGGGCTGACCTCGTGCGCGGCATCCCCGATCACGATCGCGCGCCCGTTCCGCAGCCGGGGCGCAATGACGCGGCGCACCCCGAACGCCGTCGCCTCGACGATGGCAGCGGATGCCTCGCCCTCGCCGCGCGCGTCGAGGGCGTCGCGCAGCCGGGCGAGGCGCGCGCCGGGATCGGCATCGGCGCCCGGGCGGTCCCAGGCCACGAACCGCCGCCACCCGTTCGGAAGGGGAAAGGATTCGAGCACGCCGCGGGAGTCGAGGTCGACGACGGCGACGTCGTGGTCATCGCGGGGGGCGAGCGGGGCATCGGCCATGAGATATCGGTCGCGATACTCGCGCACGCGCACCGCACGGGGCCGGAAGACGAGGTCGCGGCCGCCTGCCCCGGAGGCCACCACGACGATCGGACTCGTCAGCTCGGTCGGCCGGCCGCCCACGCCGACCCTCACGCGCACGCCGTCGCGGCGGGGAGCGACCGACATCACGGTCGCGCCGCGCGTCGGCTCCGGGGCCTCCGCTGCCAGCACCGCCTCAGTCGCGGCCTGGGGAAGCGTGGCCACGAACGGGAACCGCGTCGTCAGCCGATCGAACCTCACGACGCCGAGCGTGCGCCCGCCGGACCGCGCCTCGCCGCGCGGCACCCGGGCGGCGACCGAGAGCAGACGCTCCGTCACACCGCCGGGCTCGAGCGCGGCGAGCACCGGAGCATGCACGCCGATCGCCCGTGTGCCGCCCCCGGCGGCCGGACGTCGCTCGAACATCTCGACGTCGACGCCGCGTCGGGCGAGCTCGCCGGCCAGGAGCATGCCCACCGGGCCCGCGCCGACGACGACGACGTCAGGCACGCGCCGGACCTCCGCGACCCGGACCCACGGCCAGCAGGCGGAACGGAACCGGCGTCTCCACCGCCCACGCCCCCGGGTCGGCGGAGTCGAGCATTCCGCGCAGCTCCGCCGGGGTGAAGCTCCGCCGGATCGAGCGGAGGCCGTCGGTGCGGAGGAAGGTTCCCGGCGCGAAGGGGGTGATGCCGACGGCGTAGAGCCCGAAGGCGCGGCGGCTGCGGGCGATGTCGCCGTGCAGCACGATGCCGTGCGAGAGGTCTCGCGTTTCCGCGAGGAACGTCGCGGCGTGACTGCCGAGGTGGTGCAGGACGTGGTTCGACAGCACGGCGTCGAACGTCTCGCCCGCGGAGACGAGGGCCGCGGCATCCGCACACCGGAAATCGACGTTCTGCGGCGCTCCGCGCTCCAGGGCGACGGCGTGCGCGCGTTCGTCGGGGTCGATGCCGGTCCAGTGCACGTCGAGCCCGTCCGCGGCGGCGAGCCCGGCGAGGCGCATCACGACGTCGCCGCCGCCCGAACCCAGATCGAGGACGCGGGCGGGTCGTCCGAGCGCGCGCAGGTGCGGCGCCAGCCGGGTGCGGTAGACGGTGCCCCAGCCCGAGACGAGCCGGTTGATCGTGCCGAAGCGGCGGAGGGTCGCGCGCAGGCGCGCGGGGTCGCACGCCGGATCGTCCATGAGCTCCTCGAGCTCGACGTCGCGGACCGCGAGGCTCATGCGCCGGCGGCCGCCCCGACGACCGCATCCACCGACGCTCCGTCCCGCACGGCGGGAGCGGCCGCCACGGCGCGCTTGGTGAGCAGAGCCGACTCGACGGTCAGGCCGGGGCCGAACGCGAGGGCGGCGAGGCGCGTTCCGTCGGCGACGGCGTCGTCGTGCAGCATCCGTCGCAGGATGAACATCACCGTCGCGCTCGACATGTTGCCGTAGTCGCGCAGCACCGCACGCGACGCGTCGAGTGCGGCGGAGTCGAGATCGAGACCGGCCTCGACGCGGTCGAGGACGCTGCGCCCGCCGGGGTGCACCGCCCACGCGTCGGGGGCCGTCTCGCCGGCGAGGAACCGGTCGACGGCGCCGCGGATCTCTCGGCCGACGATGCGCGGCACCTCGGCCGAGAGGATCATCTCGAAGCCGTGGTCGCCGATCGTCCAGACCATGTCCTCCTCGCCCTCGGTCGTCAGGGCGGTGGCGAACCGGTCGATCTCGAGCCCTCCCGCACGTCCGACGCCGGGATCCGCGGTGACGATCGCGGCGGCGCCGCCGTCGGCGAAGACCGACCCCGCCACGATCTGCTGCGGGTCGGCCGACGGCCGGATGTGCAGGGTGCACAGTTCCACGCAGACGACGAGCACCACGGCTTCCGGGTCGGCCGCGGCGATGCGTGTCGCGAGGCGCAGGCCGGGCAGCGCAGCCGCGCATCCGATGAACCCGAGGTGGTAGCGCTCGACGGCCGGATCCAGGCCGATGTCGCGCACGAGGCGGAAGTCGGGACCGGGCGCGAAGAATCCGGTGCACGAGACGGTGACGACGTGAGTGACGGCGGATGCCTCGACCGCGGCATCCCGCAGCGCCGCCCGCGCCGCCTCGGCGTACAGGCCCGGCGCTTCACGGATGTAGACGTCGTTGCGGGTGCCGGTCGTCGGCCGGAGGAGGGTGCCTGCCGCGTCGATGAAGCCGTCGTCGTCGCCGACGGCGGCGCCCGGCTCGGCGAGCTGCGACAGCACGGTGTGCCGATGCTCGATCGCCGCCGCGTCGAACGCGGCGCGGATCAGACGCTGCGTCAGCCGGTCGACCCCGGGCTGCAGCGCGAACAGGTCGCGGGCGTGGTCCTGGCTGACGCGGGTCGCCGGAACCGAGGTTCCGATCGAGACGATGCGCGGGCTCATGATCACACCTAAGCACCCCGACGCCGTTCACGGTGCGGTCTTGTGCGAAGTGACAGGTTCGGGCATGCGGCGGACGATACGGTCGGGGCATGCACATCGAGGGGACCGGCCGCTTCGTCTACTACGCGCAGTGGCCGGTCGCCGTGTTCCTGCCGGTGTTCTTCTTCATCGGGCGCGGGAACGTCGGCGCCGGGGTGGGAAACCTCGGCTTCTTCGGGCTGGTCTACGGGGTGGTCGTCATCGCCCTGCTGCTGGTGCCGCCGCTGCTCACCCTCTTCGACCCGGAGGTGCGACGTGCCCGCGCGACGCGGATGCACTACGACATCGCGAGCGCGGTGCTGTGGCTCGGCTTCCTCCTCGCCGGCGTCACGGTGCCCGATGCCGACGACAGCGGTCAGCTCGACTCGGTGCTCATGGCGTGGTTCGGCATCACGGCGCAGACGTCGGCCGCCCTGTTCGCCGTCTCGGCCGCGCTGATCGGACTCGCGTACCTCGTCGCGCTCGCGTTCGCGATCCGGGGCATCGCCCTCGGGCGCGCGGCGGTGGCGAAGGGCTGAACCCTCGCGTCAGGCGCCGGGGTCGCCGGGGCCTGCCGCTGCGGGCTCGGCGGATGCCGCGTTCGTGTGCTCGTCGGGGAGCTCGCGCATCGTCCAGAACGGCCCGAAGACCACGAAGCCGGCCGACAGCAGCTGTCCGATCGCCCCGATCCACATTGTCGGCACGACGCCGAGCCAGGTGCCGAGGCCGCCCGCGAGGAGCGCGGCGATCGGCATGACGCCCCACACCACGAATCGCACCGAGGCGTTCATCCGGCCGAGGAGCCGCGGGGGTGTGATGCGCTGCCGGAACGTGACCTGGGTGATGTTGTAGAGCAGCACCGTGAAGCTCATCACGAAGAACTGGGCGACCAGGAGCGGGAAGGCGACGCCCGGCACGAGCGCGGCGACGGGCACGCCCAGGCCGACGATGCTGAAGCCCATGGCACTGACGGGGATCGCGCGCGCCTCTCCGATCCAGCGGACGATGTGCGGCGTCGCCATCGCACCCAGCAGTCCGCCCACCGCGCCGAGCGAGAAGATGAGGCCGAGCGATGCCGGCGAGAAGCCGAGCTCGCGCAGGAGGAACAGCGGCAGCAAGGTGGTCGAGACCGTGTTGAAGAAGTTCGACGTCGCGGTCGTGCCCACGATGCGGCGGAGCAGCTTCTCCGTGAAGACGAAGTGGAGCCCCTCCCAGATCTCGCGGAGGATCGGCGCGCGGTCCTCGTGCGCCCGCGGCGGCTCGTGGTCGCGGGTGAGCAGGAGCGCGACAGCCGACACGAGGTACGTTCCGGCCGTGGCGAGCACAGCGAGCGGAGCCGTGATGACGCCGACGAGCCATCCGCCGATGCCCGGGCCGGCGATGTTGGCGAGCTCGTACGTGGACTGCAGCTTGCCGTTCGCCTCGGCGATCTGGTTCGGCCGCACCAGTGACGGCACGATGCTCTGGTATGACACGTCGAAGAACACCGTCGCAACGCCGACGATCGCCGCGATCACGATGAGATGCCAGATCTGCAGCATCCCGAGCATCCACAGCAGCGGCACGCACGCGAGCGCGATGGCCCGCACGACGTCGGCCGCGATCATGACGTGACGCTTGCGCATGCGGTCGATCCAGGCGCCGGCCGGCAGCCCGACGAGCAGGAACGCGGCGACGTTCGCGGCGTTGAGCACGCCGACCTGGAACTCGGTCGCGTTCAGCAGCAGCACAGCGAGCACCGGCACGGCGAGCTCGGTGATCTGCGCGCCGAACTGGCTGAGCGTCTGGCCGCTCCACAGCGTGAGGAAGTTGCGGTCGCGCCACAGCGATCCGCGGGGACCAGGGGCGGCGTCGGCGTCGGCACGGTCGGCTTCGACCCCTGCCCCCTCCTTCGCGGCTGAGGAGGGACCGGATGCCTCGGCCCGCGCCTCCGCCAGGACGGCGTCGTCGATGTCGAGCGCCTCCTCGTGATCACGTGATTGGGACATGTCAATCAGTTTCCGTCACTGATTGAGGAATGTCAATCGGTGCCCTAGCCTGGGGAGGTGTCGAAGAATCGCGAAGCGGGCGTCGAGTCCGCGCCGGACGATCCCGACGCCGAAGCGCGACTGCGCGCACTCAGTTCGCCGCTGCGGCTGCGCGTGCTCCGGCTCTGCGCCTTCGAGCCGCGGACGAACAAGGAGCTCGCCGAACTTCTCGGCCTCAACCCGGGCACGATGCTCCACCACGTCCGCACTCTGGTGCAGACCGGGTTCCTCGCCGCCGAGCCCGCGCGCGCCGGTGCGCAGGGCGCCCGCGAGGTGCCGTACCGTGCGACGGGCGCCTCCTGGCGAGCCCCGCTGCCCGAGCGGAGCCGCGTGCTGGTCGAGGTCTTCCTGCAGCAGATCGAGAGCGTCGATCCGAAGGACCTCCACACGGCATGGCTCGGCCTCAAGCTGACCGACGAGCACCGGGACGAGTTCGAGCGGCGGCTCCACGAGCTGCTGGTGGAGTTCAAAGAGCGGGAGGCGGATGCCGACGGTGAGACGTACTCGGTCTTCACCGCCTTCCACCCCGACCTCAATCCGCCGTCCGGCCGCGACGGCGGCACCTGACGCCCCGGCCGGACGAAGCTTCTCGCGGAGTGAAGAATGCGGCATCCTTCTCACTCGGCCGGAGCCGGATCTGCCCTGACCCGGCATAGCGTGGCGCCATGACGATCGCCACGGCCGACCTGTACGACGAGCGCGGTGACGCGCTCGCCTCCCTCTCGCTGCAGTTCCACGACCTCGGCGGGCACGTCGCGTTCGACGGGCCGGTCCGCACCGTGCGCTGCCACCGCGACAACGCGCTCGTGAAAGCGGTGCTCGCCACACCGGGCAACGGCGCCGTGCTCGTGATCGACGGCGGTGGCTCGCTCGAGTCCGCCCTCGTCGGCGACCTCATCGCCGCGTCGGCCGTCGCGAACGGCTGGGCGGGGCTCATCGTGCACGGCGCGATCCGCGACCGTGCAGCGATCGCCGGGCTGCCGCTGGGCGTCAAGGCGCTCGGGTCGAACCCGCGCAAGAGCGCGAAGGAGGGCGTCGGCGAGGTCGACGTGGCCGTCACCATCGCCGGCGTCGCGTTCGCGCCGGGGAAGCACGTCTGGGCCGACGCCGACGGCGTGCTCGTCGAGCGCTGAGCCCCCGGCGTGGGCCTTCGTCGAAACGGCGATGCAGCTCCGCGTGAGCCGGCGAACTGCGGCGTGAAACGGGCGGGCGATTTTGACCCTCTTCGTGCCGGCGCCGGGCAACACGCCGAAGATCGCCCGCCGCTTTCACGCGCCCGGCCCGCCACCCCGGCCCCGCCCCCGCCCCCGCCCCCGCTCGCCGGTGGCACGATGGAACCGGAGCGATCGAAGGAGACGCGATGACCGAGGCCTACGTGTACGACGCGGTGCGCACGCCCCGCGGACGCGGCAAGTCGACGGGCGCCCTGCACAGCGTCCCGCCGCACGAACTCGTGGTCGGACTCGTCGATGCGCTCCGCGCGCGGCACCCCGGCCTCGACCCCGCCGAGATCGACGACGTCGTGCTCGGATGCGTCACGCCGATCGGCGACCAGGGGTCCGACATCGCCAAGGTGGCGGCGCTCGCGGCGGGGCTTCCCGACTCGGTGCCGGGCGTGCAGCTCAACCGCTTCTGCGGATCAGGACTCGAGGCCGTCAACCAGGCGGCCGCGCGAGTGCGCTCGGGCTGGGAGGACCTCTTCCTCGCCGGCGGCGTCGAGTCGATGAGCCGCGTCCCCATGGGCAGCGACGGCAGCGCCTTCTCGAAGGACTCGGCCGCCGCCGTGACCCCGGACTCGGTGCCGCAGGGCATCAGCGCCGACCTCATCGCGACGCTCGAGGGCTACACGCGGGAGGACGTGGACCGGTTCGCCGCAGTGTCCCACGAGCGCGCCGCTCGAGCGTGGGCAGAGGGCCGGTTCGACCGCTCGGTCATCCCCGTGGCCGGACCCGACGGTGCCGTGCTCCTCGAGCGCGACGAGATCATCCGTCCCGGCACCAGCGTCGACACCCTCGCCGCGCTGCCGCCCGCCTTCGCCGAGATCGGCCGCGCCCGGTTCGACGAGGTCGCGCTGCGGAAGTACCCGCAGGCCGGCGCGATCGACCACGTCCACCACGCCGGCAACTCGTCCGGAATCGTCGACGGCGCCGCGCTCGTCGTCGTCGGCAGCGAACGGGCGGGGGAGCGACACGGGCTCACGCCGCGTGCCCGCATCCGCTCGGCCGCGGTCGTCAGCACCGAGCACACGATCATGCTGACCGGTCCCGGACCCGCATCCCGCCTCGCCCTGGAACGGGCCGGACTCGGCATCCACGACATCGACCTCGTCGAGATCAACGAGGCGTTCGCGTCCGTCGCGCTCAGGCTCATGCGCGACCTCGACGACTTCCCGCATGAGCGCACCAACGTCAACGGCGGCGCGATCGCGATGGGGCATCCACTCGGCGCGACGGGCGCCATGATCCTCGGCACCCTGATCGACGAGCTCGAACGCACCGGTGGGCGCTACGGCCTGGCGACGCTGTGCATCGGCGGCGGAATGGGCGTCGCCACGGTCGTCGAGCTCGTCTGACCCCGCCGTCTGACCGCCGCAGCCCCTCTGGACACGCGCCCCGCGCGGGCGGAGGCTTGCTGCAGCCACGAACGAGCCACGACCCAGGGAGGCACCATGTTCACGCCCGACCGCGCATTCAGCGGCTTCGCCGTCGCCGACATCGATGAGGCCAAGACGTTCTACGGCGACATCCTCGGCATCCCGGTGTCGCTCAACGAGATGGGGATCCTCGAGCTCACTCTCGGCTCGGGGGCGACGGTGATCGTCTATCCCAAGCCCGACCACGAGCCGGCGGGCTTCACGATCCTGAACTTCGACGTCGACGACGTCGAAGCCGCCGTCGACGACCTCAACGCGCGGGGCGTCACGACCAAGATCTACGACGACGCCGACTTCCCCACCGACGAGAAGGGCGTCGCGCGCGGGATGGGGCCCGAGATCGCGTGGTTCCGCGACCCGTCGGGCAACGTCCTCTCCGTTCTCAAGGGCAGCTGACGACGGATGCCCCGCCCCGCGAGGACCGCGGGAACGGGGCATCCGGAATCGTCCTCAGCGCGCCAGCGCCTCCGAGAGCTTCACGCGCCCGCCCATTCGCAGCAGTGAGTTCTCGTAGATGCGGGCCCCGACGAGGATCGCCGCGATGCACGTCGCGATGAGGATCGCGAGCGACAGGAGCGGCTCCCACCACTGCGCCGTCCCGAGGAAGAGCCGCATCGGCATCCCGACCGGCGCCGAGAACGGCACGTACGACATGATGCCGAGCACGAGCGGGTTGTCGAAGAAGAAGATCACCAGGAAGTAGGGCGCCATGACGAGCATCGTCAGCGGCGTCGTGGTCGATCCGATGTCCTCCTGACGCGACACCATCGACGCCGCCGCCGCGAACAGCGACGCGAGGAGGATGAAGCCGAAGAGGAAGAACACCGCGAACCAGGCGATGGGTCCGCCGAGTCCCTGCAGCAGCGCGGTCTGGTCGGTCACGGTGAGGCCGACGATCGCGACGGCCGCGAGGATCAGGATCTGCCCCATCGCGAGGACCGTGTTGCCGATCACCTTGCCGGCGAGCAGCGACCGAACCGGGATCGCCGAGATGAGCAGCTCGACCACGCGGGTCTGCTTCTCCTCGACGACGCTCTGCGCGATCGTCCCGCCGAACATCGACGCGGCGAACAGGAACACGACGCCGAAGCCGATCGCGGCGATGTAGCCGAGCGCCTCGTTGCCCGATTCAGGGTTCAGCAGCTCGACCGGCGGCGTCTGCGCGAGCTGCAGCAGCAGCTGCGACGGAGCGCTCGAATCGGCGATCACGGCGACACCGACCGGCGACTCCGGGTCGGCGACGATCGCGGCGTCGACGTCGCCGCTCTCGACGAGCGCCTCCGCCTCCGCGCGGTCGGCGACCTCGGTCACGTCGAGCCCCTGCGCCTCCGCGACGTAGGAGGCGGCATCCGGGGTCACCGCGACGGGGGTTCCGGCGTTGTTCGCCGCCGCGAAGCCGCCCCAGATGACGAGCACGAGGGCGCCGAGGACGAGGATCGCCGTCGAGATGACGAAGGCCTTGCTGCGCAGCTTCGAGCCGATCTCGCGTTCGGCGACGAGCCAGACGCCCTGCGCGGCGCTGGGTCCGGCGGTGCGGGTTGCGATGCTCACTGGATGACCTCCTTGAAGATCTGGGCGAGGGTGGGATGCTGCGGCGCGAAGCTGGCGACGTCGCCCTGGTCGACGGCCCGGCGGAGCACCCGCTGCGCCGTCTCGTCGCTGTCGGCGTCGAAGACCGCGTAGCCGCCGTCGAAGTCGAGCACATCCACGCCCGGCTCGGAGCGGAGCCACCCGGCGTCGCCGGACGAGACGAGCTCGAACCGGCGCGTGGAGTGCTGGGCGCGCAGTTCGTCGCGAGCACCCGCGGCGCGGATGGTTCCGCCCGCGATGATCACGAGGTCGTCGCAGAGGCGCTCGACGACGTCGAGCTGGTGCGAAGAGAACAGCACGGCGGCGCCGGCGGCGGCCCGCTCCTGCAGAACGCCCGCGACGACGTCGACCGCGAGCGGGTCGAGGCCGGAGAACGGCTCGTCGAGGATGAGCACGCGCGGATCGTGCACGAGCGCGGCGGCGATCTGCGCGCGCTGCTGGTTGCCGAGCGACAGGGTCTCGACGTTGTCGTTCAGCCGCTCGCCGAGCCCGAGGCGCTCGAGGAGAGCGGTGGCGCGGGCTGCGGCATCCGTCTTCGAGAAACCGTGCAGACGGGCGAGGTACACGATGTGCTCGAGCACCTTCATCTTGGGGTAGAGCCCGCGCTCCTCCGGCATGTAGCCGAATCGGCGGCGATCGGATGCCGTGACCTCGGCGCCGTCGAGCGCGACGACGCCGTCGTCCTTGCCGAGCACTCCGAGCACGATCCGCATGGTCGTGGTCTTGCCGGCGCCGTTGCCGCCGACGAACCCGGTGAGGCGTCCCGGCCGCACCTGGAACGACACGTCGTCGAGCACGCGTCGCCCCCCGTAGCTCTTGGTGATCCCCGTCAGCTGCAGCATTCCGCTCCTCCTGTGTCCACGTCCCCCGTGTGGTTCCACGCTAGGGATGCGGGAGCCCCGGGGCATCCCCCCTGAGACGGGTACGCCGGCTCCGTCCGGGGGTGGAAGATGAGGAAGTCTTCATGCACGGGAATAGATCCATCGGCCGTGTCCTTTCACGTGAATGGAACGTCCACGGTGGTCCCCACCGGGGGCGCCTTTCATCTCACGGAGGAACAACCCATGTCCGATCGGACCATCGGCTACATCGTCGGCAGCATCTCTTCGACCTCGATCAACCGCCGCCTCGCCAAGGCGCTCGAGCGCCTCGCCCCCGAGGGCACGACCCTCGTCGAGATCCCGATCACGGACCTCCCCTTCTACGCCCCCGACTTCGACGCCGACTACCCTCAGGTCGCCCGCGACTTCAAGCAGGCCATCGAGGACGTCGACGGCGTCATCATCGTCACCCCCGAGTACAGCCGCTCCATCCCGGGTGTGCTGAAGAACGCGCTCGACTGGGCCGCCCGCCCCTGGGGTCAGGGCTCGTTCAACGGCAAGCCCACCGCCGTGATCGGCACGTCGGGCGGCGGCATCGCCACGGCCGCCGCGCAGCAGCACCTGAAGGCGATCCTCAGCCACTACAACGCGCCGACGCTCGGACAGCCCGAGGGCTACGTGCAGTCGACCCCCGGCCTCTTCACCGATGCCGGCGAAGTCACGAACGACCAGACGGCCGAGTTCCTCGTCGGCTACCTCGAGGCCTTCGGCGCCCTCGTCGACCGCTACGCGCAGGTTCCCGTCGCCGCCTGATCCCCGCGACGAAGGGATGCCCCGGCCACTCCGGCCGGGGCATCCGTCGTCCTCCGTGGGTTCAGGCGAGGCCGTGGCGGTGCGCGTAGACGACCGCGGCGACGCGGTCGCGGGCGCCGAGCTTCTGCAGCACGTTCGACACGTGCGTCTTGACCGTGGCCTCGCCGATGTAGAGCCGCTCGGCGATCTCGGCGTTGCTCATCGCCTGGGCGACGAGCTTCAGCACCTCGTCCTCGCGCTCGGTGAGCTCGGGCATGCCGTCCGGCGTCGCCGTCCGTGCGGGAGCGTATGCCTCGCCCTCGGCGAATCGCGCGATCACGCGTCGCGTCACCTCAGGGGCGAGCAGCGCGTCGCCGGCGGCCGCGACGCGCACCGCGGCGACGAGCTCCTCGGGCCCGGCGTTCTTGAGCAGGAACCCGCTCGCCCCCGCGGAGAGCCCCGAGAACAGGTAGTCGTCGCGGTCGAACGTGGTCACGATCACGACCGCCGCCGAGACGGACGGGTCGCCGACGATGCGACGGGTGGCCTCGAGACCGTCCATGTCGGGCATCTGCACGTCCATGCACACGACGTCGGGGTGCAGAGCGGATGCCGCGGCCACCGCCTCGACGCCGGAGGCCGCCTCGCCGACCACGACGATGTCGTCGGTCGCCTCGAGGATCATGCGGAACCCGGCGCGCATCACGGCGTGGTCGTCGACGAGGAGCACGCGGATCGGCCCGGCGCTCACGCGACGACCCGCTCGCTCAGGGGCACGCGAAGGCGCACGAGGAATCCGCCGCGCGCCCGAGGCGTCGCTTCGAGCGATCCGCCCGACGCGGCCGCGCGCTCGCGCATCCCGACGATGCCCAGCCCGGGGCGGATCGGCGTCGCGGTGCGCCCGGTGTTGACGATCTCGAGCTCGACCGCGTCGTCGCCGTAGCGCAGGCGCACGTCGGCCGCGGCATCCGGTCCGCCATGGCGGCGGGCGTTCGTCAGGGCCTCCTGCGCGACGCGGTAGACGTTGACCTGGACGAGGTCGGGGACGGGGACGGGGTCGCCGATGATCGTCAGGGTCACCGACAGGCCGTTGTCGTTCGCATGGGCGACGAGGTCGGTCAGGCCGGCCAGGCGCACCGTCGAGGCGTTCGGCGCATCGCCGTCGGGCGTGCGCAGGGTCTCGAGGAGATGACGCAGGTCTTCGAGGGCGGACCGGGCGGATGCCTCGACCCCGGCGAGCGCGGCCCGTGCCGCCTCGGGATCGCGGTCCATGACGGCCCGGGCAGCGCCGGCCTGCACACCCATCGCCGACACGTGGTGCGCGACCACGTCGTGGAGCTCGCGGGCGATGCGCACGCGATCGAGTGCCACGGCCTGCGCCGCCGTCACCTCGCGCTCGCTCTCGAGTTCGCGTGTGCGGTCCTCGAGCGCCGCGCGCTCGAGCGCCGACGCGTGCGCGCGATCGCCCATGTAGTACGCACCGCCGAAGAAGGCGGCGTTCACGAGGAACTGGATGAGCATGAACGCGACGAACGGCGAGAAGAGCCCTTCGCGGGAAAGGCCCTCGTCGGTCGGCGCCGTCGCCGACTGGAACGTCGTGACGAGGAGCCACAGAAACATGCCGACGATGATCGCGATCCTCACGTACATCGCCCGGCGGCGGTCGTCGACCCAGGCGCCGACGGTGTACATCGCGATGAACACGGCGATGTTGCCGACGTACAGCTCGGGGATGCGCACCGAGACGCCGACGAAGAAGACGATCGCGATGGCGACCGCGACGATCTCGGGGTAGCGGCGGCGCACGGCCAGGGGCGCGGTGAGGCCGAGGGCGTAGAGCAGCGACCACTGCATGCCCTGTGCGGTCTCGTCGCCGTAGACGCCGGCCACCGAACCGAGTGCGGCGCTCAGCACCGCGCCGAGGAGGAGCGCGAGCGCGAGCCACACGTCGTTGCGCAGCTCTCGCGGCGACGCAGGCCGGCGCCGTCGTGGGGAGGCGATTTCGGACATCCCTCCACGGTACGGGGGAGGGAGGGGCGCGGCATCCCCCGCCAGGCGGATGCTTGCCCTCCTCGCCCCCGCGCGCAAGGGGGTGGCGGTGCGGTCGCCGCGACCGTGGGATGGAGGGACCACGACGACAGGAGCAACCATGCCGCCCTCGAAGGATTCGTACAGCGTCGCCGTCATCGTCGGGAGCGTCTCGCAGCCGTCGCTGAACCGGCGTCTCGCCGGCGCGCTCGCCGTGCTCGCACCCGAGGCGGGTCTCGAGCTGACCGACGTCCCCATCGACGACCTGCCGTTCTTCGGCGCGCACATGGAGTCGAAGGAGGACTACCCCCAGGTCGGGCGGGCGTTCAAACGCGCCGTGGACGACGCCGACGGGCTGCTGATCGTGACCCCTGAGTACAACCGGTCGATCCCGGGGGTGCTCAAGAACGCGATCGACTGGGCCTCGCGCCCCGATGGAGAGAGCTCGTTCCCCGGGCGCCCCACGGCGGTGATCGGCGCGAGCGGCGGCGAGATCTCGACCGCGGTGGCGCAGAACCACCTCAAGGCGATCCTCACCTCGCAGGGCGCCGTCGTGCTCGGCGAGCCCGAGGCGTACATCCACTGCGAGGACGGCCTCATCGACGACCAGGGGCGGGTGACGGATGCCTCGACGAGGACCTTCCTCGCCGGCTTCCTCGCCTCGTTCCGGGACCTCATCGAGCGCTTCTGAGATCCGAGTTACTTGCTATTGACAAGCATGATTGTTTTTTGCAAGGATCGATGCATCGCCGGGGATGAAGCCTCGGGAAGCGACCGGCAAGGAGCAAGGCAATGACGCACATCTTCGTCAACATCCCGACGAACGACCTCGAGAAGGCCAAGTCCTTCTACACGTCGCTCGGCTGCGACATCAACCCGCTGTTCACCGACGAGAACGCCGCCTGCGTCGTGTGGGACGAGAACGTCTTCTTCATGGTGCTCACCAAGGAGTACTTCGCGACCTTCACCGACAAGACGCTCGCCGACCCGAGAACGCACGCGCAGACGCTGATCGCCCTGAGCCGCGGATCCCGCGAGGAGGTCGACCAGATCATCGAGGCCGGCCTCGCGAACGGCGGCGTCGAGCCCAACGAGGCGAAGGACTACGGCTTCATGTACAGCCGCGACCTCGAGGACCCGGACGGGAACGGCATCGAGTTCGTCTACATGGAGCCGCAGGCCGCCGCACAGGGTCCCGACGCCTACATGGCGGAGCAGGCGCAGGCGTAGGGTGGCGTCCCGCAGCTACGGGCAGTACTGCGGGGTCACGACGGCCGTCGAGCTGATCGGGGAGCGATGGGCGCTGCTCATCGTCCGCGATCTGCTCGTCGGGCCACGCCGCTACACCGACCTCAAGCAGGGCCTGCCCAGGATCCCCACCAACATCCTCTCCACGCGGCTGAAAGAGCTGCAGGAGGGCGGCGTCGTGCGCCGTGTGCCGCTGATGAACTGCGGACTCGTGTACGAGCTGACGCCGTACGGCCGGCAGCTCGAACCCATCGTCCTCGCGCTCGGCCGGTGGGGCTTCGTGCAGATGGGCGACCCCGGTCCCGACGACGTCGTGACCGCCGACTCGCTCACGATGGCGCTGCGCACCGCCTTCCGACCGGATGTCGCGGCATCCCTCCCTCCCGCCGACTACGAGGTGCACGTCGCCGACGTCGCACTGCGTGTGCAGGTCGACGGCGAGGAGCTCCGCATCGCCCAGCTCGCGCCGCCGGCCCCACCGGTCGGGGGCGCGCGACCCGCGGGGGAGCCCGAGCTCGTCTTCGCGGCGGGCCCAGGCATCCGCCGGGTGATCTCCGGCGAGCTGACCCCGACCGAGGCGATCGACCAGGAGGCGCTGGCCGTCGTCACGGGCGACGCGATGCTCCTCGAGCGGTTCGCCGCCACGTTCCACATCGACCCGGCGGGCGCGTCCGCGCTCGCCGCCTGAGAGGAGACGGCCATGACCGGTCGCATCCAGATCGACCTGTTCACCACGCTCGACCTCGTCGCCCAGGCGCCGGGCGGCCCGGAGGAGGACCCGAGCAACGGCTTCCCGTTCGGCGGCTGGCAGGCGCCGCTGATGGACGAGACCGTCGGGCGCAACATCGGCGAGGGCATCTCGCGTCTCGACGCCCTCGTGCTCGGCCGGCGCACCTATGACATCTTCGCGTCCTACTGGCCGCAGCACTCCGGCCCCGACAACGAGATCGCCGACGTGTTCAACCGCGTCCCGAAGTACGTCGCATCGCGCGGCACGCCCCCGCTCGACTGGGCGGGGACGACGCAGCTCGGGCCAGACCTCGCGGTGGCCGTGGCCGAACTCCGCACCCGCCACGAGAACATCCACGTCATCGGCAGCGTCGATTTCGTGCAGACGCTCCTTGCCGAGCGGCTGTTCGACGAGCTGGCGCTGTGGGTCTATCCGATCGTCCTCGGACAGGGAAAGAGGGTGTTCCCCGACGGAGCCGTGCCCGCGAACCTCGAGCTGCTCGCGCCGCCCGTCGTCGGCACCAGCGGCGCCGTGCTGCTGCGCTACGGTCCGCTCCCGGGCGTGCCCGCGACCGGCGACATGGGAGCTCCCGACCGCGGCGCCTGACTGCTCTTCCTCGCGCCCGTCCCAGAAGTCGCCGAGAGCGCACAATTGACCACCCGGCGGTGCGCGCCGAGGTCATTCGTGCACTCTCGGGCTTCGCTGGGATCGCGCTGAGCGCCTAGAAGATCATCGGGCGATCATCGTCGTCCGGGCCCTCGAGGTCGAGGTCGACGACGACGGGCACGTGGTCGCTCGGCGCCTCGCCCTTGCGCTCGTTGCGGTGGATCGCGGCGCCGGCGACGGCGTCGGCCACGGCGTGCGAGCCGAGGATGAAGTCGATCCGCATGCCCTCGTTGCGGGGGAAGCGCAGCTGCTTGTAGTCCCAGTACGTGAACCCGGTGGGCACGAGCGGTCGCACGACGTCGTGCAGGCCCGCGGCCTCGAGGGCGGCGAAGGCCTCGCGCTCCGGCGGTGAGACGTGGGTCGCGAAGCCCTGGACCACCGTCGGATCGCCGTTGTCGGCATCCGTCGGTGCGATGTTGAAGTCGCCCACCAGCGCCAGCGCGAGGTCGGGGTTCGCGGTGAGCGACTCGCGGGTGTACTGCTCGAGCGCCGCGAGCCAGTCGAGCTTGTAGAAGTAGTGGGGGTCGCCGAGCGAGCGGCCGTTGGGCACGTACAGGCTCCACACCTCGACCCCGCCGACGGTCGCCCCGAGCGCACGGGCCTCCTGCGGCGCATCCGGCCCCTCGTGGCCCTTGGAGAAGCCCGGCATGCCGGGGAACGCGGTGCGCACGTTCTCGACCGGCTCGCGGCTCGCGATCGCGACGCCGTTCCACTGCGAGAAGCCGTGCGCCTCGACGTGGAATCCCGCCTCTTCGAAGCGGTCGAACGGGAACTGCTCGACCTTGCACTTGATCTCCTGCATCGCGAGCACATCGAGATGCTCGCGCACCGCGAAGTCGACGATGCGGTCGACTCGGGCGCGGATGGAGTTCACATTCCAGGTGGCCAAGCGCATGGGAACCAGCCTAGGACGGGGGAGCGACGCCGCAGCACCGGGCGATCCGCGACGAGTCCTTGTCTTCCGGAACCGCCCCTGCCATGCTCTTCGCAACCCAGGGAGAGGGGTATTCCATGCGCCACAAAGCGCTCGCCGCGGTCGTCGCGGCACTCGCACTCATCGGATTGAGCGCGGCACCGGCCCAGGCCATCACCGACGGCGTCCCGGACGGGGACGGCCATCCCGAAGTCGGACTGATGGTCGCCTTCGTCGACGGCGCGCCTGCGTGGCGCTGCAGCGGCACGCTCATCTCGCCGACCGTGTACCTGACGGCGGGCCACTGCACGTCGGGCGCCGACCACGTCGAACTGTGGTTCGACGACGACGTGCGGGATGCCGCGGCCCACGGCTACCCGTTCACCGGTGAGGTCAGCGGCACCCCGTACGCGCACCCGCAGTACGACGACGCGGCGTTCTACCTGTACGACCTCGGAGTCGTCGTACTCGACGAGGCCGTCGAGCTCGACCGCTACGGCGCGCTCCCGGCACTGAACCAGCTCGACGCGCTGGCCAAGACCGGCAAGAAGGCGGCCACGTTCACCGCCGTCGGCTACGGGCTGCAGAAGAGCTTCCCCGACGCAGCGTCGTGGAAGGACGAGGCCGTCCGCCTGCGCATGGTCTCGACGCCCAAGCTGAACCAGATCAACACCGGCTTCACCGGCGACGGATCGCTGCTGCTGTCCAACAACGCCCACACCGGCGGAACGTGCTCGGGCGACTCGGGCGGTCCGAACTTCCTGGGCTCGACGAACGTGATCGCCGGCGTGACCTCGTTCGGCCTGAACAGCGCGTGCGCCGGCACCGGCGGTGTGTACCGCGTCGACCGCGCCGACGACCTCGACTGGGTCGCGACCTTCCTCGACTGACCGACTGGCGCGGAAGCCGGTGCGACGAATCGTCGCACCGGCTTCTGCGTGCCGGGGGCATCCGTAGAATCATCCCCATGACCGCCGCGTCCACGCCCGAGCTCGAAGCCGACCGCCAGTACCTCATCGCCCTCATCCAGGACGAGGCCGTGTTCCATGGCGACTTCACGCTCTCGAGCGGCAAGAAGGCCACCTACTACGTCGACATGCGCAAGCTCACCCTCGACCACCGCGCGGCGCCGTCGATCGGGCGCATCATGCTCGACCTGATCCGCGACGTCGACGACATCGTCGCGGTCGGCGGCCTCACGCTCGGCGCCGACCCGATCGCGAATGCGGTCATGCACGAATCGGCGCGCACGCACAAACCGCTCGACGCCTTCGTCGTCCGCAAGGAGCCCAAGGACCACGGTCGCGGGCGCCAGGTGGAGGGGGCGGATGTCGCGGGCAAGCGCGTCGTCGTGCTCGAAGACACCTCGACCACGGGTCAGTCCGCGCTGAAGGCCGTCGAGGCGCTCCGACGTGAGGGCGCAGAGCCCGTCGCCGTCGCCGTGATCGTCGACCGCAAGACCGGCGCCCAGGCCGCGGTCGAGGCGGAGGGCCTGCAGTGGCTCGCCGCGATCGACCTGGACGACCTCGGGCTGGCCCCGCAGTAGACCTCGCGCGGGGCCGGGCTCAGCCGTCGTCGCGGCCGCGCCCTCGCATCCACTGCCAGACGAAGACGATCAGCGTTCCTGCCAGGATCACGGCGGTCACGCCGTACAGCAGGTTCTGCTCCAGTTCGGTCATCCCGGCCTCTTCCCGTGCGCGGCATCCGCCACGATCTTCACGACGCGCGCCGCCCGGGTCTCGGGCCGGCGCGCGGCGTCGACGAACGCGATCCCGAACTTGCGCGCCGACGGCGGGAAGGCGTCCCATGCCTCTCTCGCCGCCGCGTCGGCGTCGAGCGCCGCGGCGAGGTCGTCGGGCTCGATGAGGGCCTCGGCATTGTCGAGCACCGTCCACGCCCCGTTCTTCTTCGCGACCTCGACCGCGCGGACACCCGCCTCGGTCATGAGCCCCGACGCCTCGAGCTCGATCAGCCGCGCCTTGTTGGTCGCCGCCCAGCCGCTCGAGGGTCGGCGCGGCGCGAACCACAGTCCGCCGGTGGCTTCGTCGAACGTGCGCACCGGGCCGTCTATCCAGCCGAAGCACAACGCCTGGCGGATCGCATCCTCGTAATCGACGTAGACGAGGCCGGAGTCGCGGCGGGCGCGGACCAGCCACGCGCCCTTCGAGGTGCGGTGGTTGCGTTCGAGCCAGTCACGCCAGGCCCCGGCGTCTGCGGCCTCCACCTTCTCTCCGTCGTCGAGCGCACCCATGCCGCGACCCTATCGGGCACCGGCGACGTCGTGCACGACGCCCGCCAGCCGCGCGACCGCGTCGTCGATGAGCGGATCCGCGAGGTCGCCGTAGCCGAGGACCAGGCGCTCGGCGTTCGGTGAATCGGGTCGAACGCGATAGCGGCGGATGCCGGTCACGCCGACCTCGATCGCGGCTGCGGCGTCGACCACATCGGCCGCGCGGCACCGAGCCGGCAGGGCGAGCACGACGTGCAGCCCCGCCGCGATACCCGAGACCTCGCAGGCCGGGAGGTCTCGAGCCAGAGCCGCGAGCAGAGCCTCGACAGCAGCTGCTCGCGGGCTAGAGGATGTCGGCCTCTTCGCTCTCGATCGGGCCATCGGCGAGAAGGTCGGCGACAGAGTTCAGCACCTCGTCGGGCCGGAACGGGTAGCGCTGGATCTCGGCGGGGTCGCTGATGCCCGTGAGCACGAGCACCGTGTGGAGGCCGGCCTCGATGCCGGCCACCACGTCGGTGTCCATGCGGTCGCCGATCATGCCCGTGTTCTCCGAGTGCGCCCCGATGCGGTTGAGCGCCGAGCGGAACATCATCGGGTTGGGCTTGCCGACGACGTAGGGCTCCATGCCGGTGGCCTTCGTGATGAGCGCGGTGATGGCCCCGGTTGCGGGCAGCACGCCGTCCGTCGACGGGCCGGTCGCGTCGGGGTTGGTCGCGATGAAGCGGGCGCCGGCGCCGATGAAGCGGATGGCCTTCGTGATCGCCTCGAACGAGTAGTTCCGCGTCTCGCCGACGACCACGTAGTCGGGATCGGTCTCGGTCATGATGAACCCGGCCTCGTGGAGCGCGGTGGTCAGCCCCGCCTCGCCGATGACGAAGGCGGTCCCGCCGGGCATCTGGCTGCGCAGGAAGTCCGCCGTCGCGAGCGCCGACGTCCAGATCCGCTCCTCCGGGACGATGAGTCCCGACGCGCGCAGCCGGGCACTCAGATCGCGCGGCGTGAAGATCGAGTTGTTCGTGAGCACGAGGAACGGGGTGCCCGAGTCGCGCCACTGCTCGAGCAGGGCGGATGCCCCGGGGATCGGCGTGTTCTCATGGACGAGGACACCGTCCATGTCGGTCAGCCAGCATTCGATCTCGGCACGGGTCCGCATGGGCCCAGCCTAGGGCCGCGGGGGTTATGGTCGAAGTCGTGCGCACGACGTGGGATCCCCGCAGCCTCCCCGACCTCTCGGGGCGCACCTATCTCGTGACCGGGTCGAACGCGGGGCTCGGATACTTCGCGTCGGAGCAGCTGGTGCGAGCGGGAGCTCGCGTCTACATGACGGGTCGCCACCCGAATCGCCTCGCGGCAGCGCGCGCCGCGGTGCGGCGGCGGGTTCCGGATGCTCCGCACGGCGCCACCGAGACGCTCATGCTCGACACGAGCAATCTCGGGTCGGTGCGCTCGGCCGCGGCGAGCGTCCGAGGCAAGGGCGGCCTCGACGGGGTCCTCCTCAACGCCGGGATCGTGCATCCGCCGAAGGAGCGCGAGACGACCGTCGACGGGCACGAGGTCGTGTTCGCCACCAACGCCCTCGGGCACTTCGCGCTCGCGGGAGAGCTGCTGACCGCGCTGGCGGCGCGGTCGGGTCGGATGGTGTGGGTCGGCAGCATGTCGACGGCGCTCACGCCCTACGACCCGGTCGACCCGCAGCTCGCCGAGGGGTACTCGGCGTGGCGCGCGTACGTGCAGTCGAAGATCGCGACGACGGCCCTCGGATTCGAGGCCGACCGGCGCCTGCGCGCCGCCGCGGTGCCGGTGCGCAGCATCGTCGCCCACCCGGGCTACTCCACGAGCGGCCGCACGCCCGGCATCGCGGGAGTGAACGCCCCGTCGAGGGGAACGCGGTTCGCCGACAACCTGCAGGCCGCGATCACGCAGTCGAAGGAGCACGGCGCCTGGTCGCTCGTGCGGGCGCTGATCGATCCTGGGATCGAGGGCGGCGAGTTCTGGGGGCCCCGCACGGTCGCGCGGGGAGAGCCGAGGCGCCAGCGGGCGGCGAGGATCACGCGAGATGCCGAGGTCGGCGCGCGACTGTGGCGTGCCGCCGAGGACGCGACCGGGGTCCGCTGGCCGTTCGAGCGGGCCGCCCGGGCCGGCGCGGCCTGAGCCGTCCTGAGGACTCCCGCACCACGCAGGGCACTCCGTAACGTCAGGAGGTCAGGGGAACGTCAGGAGGTCAGGCGCTGAGCCAGACCGCCTCGGCGGCGGCGGTGGGCAGCGCGACATCGGCTCCCGCGATGCGGAGGGTGGCTGCATCCCGCACGGTCGCCTCGGCGCCCACGGCGACGCCGGCGGCCTCGACGGCGCGGAGCAGTTCGGGGTCCCGGTCGCTCACGCGCAGCACGCGGCCGATGTGGCCCGCGGCGGCCGTGCCGAGGAGCACGAAAGGCACGCGGTCGACGCGGCCCGAGGCATCCGGGATCGCATCGCCGTGGGGGTCGTAGCGCGGACGCCCGAGCCGCTCGTCGATGCCCTCGAGCAGCCGGTCGCTGATCGCGTGCTCGAGGACTTCCGCCTCGTCGTGGACCTCGTCCCACGCGTAGCCGAACTCGCGGACGAGCCAGGTCTCGATGAGCCGGTGCCGGCGGATGATCGACGCCGCCCTCTGCTCGCCCGCCTCGGTCAGCGCGATCGGTCCGTACGGGCGGTGCGTGACGAGGCCCTGCGCCGCCAGCTTCTGGACCATCTCCGTCACGCTCGACGGGGCGAGGCCGAGCTCGGCGGCGAGCTGCGAGGGCGTGATGCGCTCGGTCTGCCACTCGGTGTGGTGGTAGATCGTCTTGAGGTAGTCGTCGACGGCGGGGGAGGGCACGGCTTCAGGCTACCGGCCCTCCCTCACGAGCCCGTGAGCACCAGCCACAGCAGGATCGCGTTGAGGGCGATGAGGAAGACGGATGCCGCGACCCCCGCGACCGTGGTCATCACGCGGTTGCGGAACCTGCCGAGCACCTCGGTCTTCGCGGTGAGGGCCACGAGCGGGATGAGCGCGAACGGGATGCCGAACGACAGCACGACCTGGCTGAGCACCAGGGCGAGCGTCGGGTCGACGCCCGCCGCGAGGATCACGAGTGCCGGGATGAGCGTCACGAGGCGGCGGGCGAGCAGCGGCACACGGATGTGCAGCAGGCCGTGCATGATCTCGGCGCCGGCGTAGGCGCCCACTGAGGTCGAGGCGAGCCCGCTCGCGAGCAGTCCGACGGCGAACAGCGTCGCGACCGCGGGGCCGAGGCCGGCATCGAGCGCGGCGTACGCGCCCTCGAGGGTGTCGGTCCCCGGGACGCCGGCGAGGTTCGCGGCCGCCAGGAGCAGGATGCAGAGGTTCACGGTTCCGGCGATCAGCATCGCGATGGTGACGTCCCACTTCGTCGCGCGGAGGAGCCGCGCGGTGCCGATGCCTCGGAGCTCGTCGAGGGGCGCCTCGACCCGGGCGCCCGGGGAGACGTCGCCGGCAGGGGCGGGCGCGCCGGTGCCCGGACGCGGCGCGAAGCGGTCCCGCGCGAGCGCGCTGTGCGCGTAGATCGCATGAGGCATGATCGTCGCGCCGAGGATCGAGGCCGCGAGCAGCACCGAGCCGCTGTCCTCGAAGCGCGGCACCAGTCCGGCCGCGATCCCGGAGGGGTCCGGCGGCGCGACGAAGACGCCGTACGTGAAGCCGATCGCGATGATCGCGACCATGCCGATCACGACGAACTCGAACGTGCGCGGGCCGCGCCGGGACTGCACGAGCAGCAGCACGATCGACACCGTGCCCGTGATCACGCCACCCCACAGCAGAGGCACGTCGAAGAGGAGGTTGAGCGCCACCGCACCGCCGATGACCTCGGCGATGTCGGTCGCCATCGCGACGAGCTCGGCCTGCAGCCAGTACGTGCGCCTGCCCCAGCGGTTGCCGATGCGCGCCCCGAGCGTCTCGGGCAGGCTCCGCCCGGTGACGATGCCGAGCTTCGCCGACAGGTACTGGATGAGCCAGGCCATCACGTTGCCGAGCACGACGACCCACACGAGCAGGTAGCCGTAGACGGCTCCGGCGGTCATGTTGCTCGCGACGTTGCCCGGATCGAGATAGGCGACGCCCGCGACGAGGGCCGGGCCGATGAGCCACGCCGCTCGGGGCGTCGTCAGCGAGCGCCGGGGCGCTCTCGGCGCGGCGGCACGCACGCGGTCCTCACCGACCGCACCTGCATTTTTCGGCATACCGAAACCGTACCCGAATTTCGGCGTACCGAAAAGTGGCGCGCGCTCCCGCTCCGGGTAGCCTGAGCCGGTGACTGACGCCCTCGAATCGGACGAGCCGACACTGCCCGTGGGCGTCGGCCCGTGGCCAGGAGGAGCGGATGCCTGGCCCGACGACCCGCGCTACGACCGGAGCCTTCTCGAGCACGGCGACCGGCGCAACGTGGTCGACGCCTACCGGTACTGGACGATGGACGCGATCGTCGCGGATCTCGACGAGCATCGCCACGGTTTCCACGTCGCGATCGAGAACTGGCAGCACGACATGAACATCGGCTCGATCGTGCGCAGCGCCAATGCGTTCCTCGCCGCAGAGGTGCACATCATCGGCCGGCGCCGCTGGAACCGCCGCGGGGCGATGGTCACCGACCGTTACCAGCACGTGCGCCACCACGAGTCCGTCGCGGCGTTCCAGGAATGGGCGGATGCCGCATCCCTCCCCGTCATCGCGATCGACAACGTCGACGGGTCGGTGCCCCTGGCCCGCGCCGACCTGCCCGAGCGCTGCGTGCTGCTGTTCGGGCAGGAGGGCCCCGGGCTCTCGCCCGAGGCGGTGGCCGCGGCATCCGCCGTCGTCGAGATCACCCAGTACGGCTCGACGCGCTCACTCAACGCGAGTGCGGCCGGCGCCGTGGTGATGTACGAGTGGTGCCGGCGCTGGGCGTGAGCCCCGACGTCGTCAGGCTCGCCCGGGGCGCAGCACCGGCCGGGCGTCGCCGGGATGCGCAGCGGCCGCCGGAGTCCTCCGCACGCGCACGAGGTCGGACACCACTCCAGCCGCGCGGCGTCGCTCGGCGTCGATGCGGACGGCGCGTCCGAGGATGATCTGCGCGAGCGGCATCGCCTCGTCCACCGGCGTGCAGGTGGAGTCGCGGTCAACCCCAGGCCTCAGAGACCCGACTCGCGGAACGGGGGCTGCGATACTGAGGACATGAGTTCGGGACGGCGGTTGGCGCTTGGCGCGGTCGCTGCAGTGGCTGCGATTGCAGCCACGTGGGCCGTGCGGCGCGCGTCCCTCCGTTGGGGCGCGAGCGACGGGGAGCTTCGGATGCCGCTGCCGGGCGACGAGTTCCTCCCCGCGCCCGACCTGAAGGCCACCAGGGCGATCACGATCAACGCCCCGATGTCGCAGGTGTGGCCGTGGGTCGCACAGCTCGGCCAGAATCGTGGCGGCTTCTACACGTACGACTGGATGGAGAATCTCGTCGGCATCGACATCCACAGCTCGAATGTCATCGTCCCCGAGCTCCGCATCCGCGCCGTCGGCGACGAGGTCAACCTCGCCCCTCCCGTCGCACTCAGGGTCGTCGCCTTCGAAGAGGGCCACCACCTCGTGCTACGCGGCGCCGTCGGTCCAGACGGCACGGATGCTGGGGCCCCCTACGACTTCACATGGGCCTTCGTGCTCATCGAAGGCGCACCGGGCACCACCCGCCTCATCGTGCGCGAGCGTTACGCGTATCTCGCCGGATGGGCGGCCGCACTCGTCGAGCCTGTCGAGATGGTGAGCTTCCTCATGTCAGAACGGATGCTCCGCGGCATCCGGGAGCGCGCCGAGCGCCCGACGCTGCCCGTGGCCTGAGTGTCGAGCCATGCGCCCACCACGCTGCGCCTGCCGCCCGGTCTGAGGCGGACTACCGCCGACTGGAGCACTCCGCTGACGCCTGCCTGCGCGGTCGTCGTGTTCTTCCTCGCGACGCGGCCGGCAGGTCGCGGTCGTGGTGTGAGAGTGCGCCTGGCCGTCTGGCTTGCCGCGGCATGCGATGGCTCGTTGCCGTCTCCCAAGGCCTGAGCGCGACGGCTCCTGCGCACGGCGAGGAGAAGGTCTAGATTCACACTGTGGCGCACAACGAAGTGACGCAGGATGCGTCCGGCGCGCCGTCGCGAATGCGGAGGCTGGCGCCGCTCTGGGGCGCAGTGGAGGGCGCGCTTGTGGGGGGTGCCGTGGGGGTCGCGACGTACCTCCTCCTGACGCCCGTGCTCGAGGCGAGCACCGGCTTGGTCCGAGAGCTCCAGGGGTTCTCGTGGAACCTGGTCCCCGGCCTCCTGATCGTGGGCGCCCTGCTCGGCGCCGGCATCGGCTTCGCCGCACGGCGGCGGAGGTCACGCGGATCGATCCCGGATGCCGGTACGACGCGCCCTCCCGGCACGCGCTGAGCGATCTCGACGCGGTCTCGACTGAGGTGCGCGATGAGCGCTGTACCGCAATCCAGAAGGGCCCGGCCGTTCAGCGTCTCGGTTCCGCTCATCATCGAGGCGGGAACGCGCACCTGCCATTCATCAACACCAACACCGACCAGACTTCGGGCGGCCGGCCGCGTCTCGTGATACCGCGGCCTGCGGATGCCTCATGCCCCCGCCGTGGTCCACGCGGCACCCCGCACGCGCCAGCCCAGCGTCGCGAGGCGTGCGAGCATGTAGACCCCGAAGAACGCCACCGACAGCCACGCGAGGCCCGCGGCGCCGGTGGGGTGCACCATCGCGACGATGACCAGGGCGGGCACGTACGGCACGAGGTTGAGGCCGCCGGCGATCGCGAGGTACTTCGCGTCGCCCGCGCCGATCAGCACGCCGTCGAGCACGAAGACGACGCCGCAGATCGGCTGGGTGACCGCGAGCACGATGAGGGCAGGCTGGACGAGCGCTGCGATCGCGGGGTCGCCCGTGAACAGCAGCCCGATCACGCCCGAGAGCGCGCCGATCACGACCCCCACGATGACCCCGAACCACGCGCCCCACGCGAGCGTGCGGCCGAGCACGCGCCGCACCAGCGGGGTGTCTTCGGCGCCGAGCCCCTTGCCGATGAGCGCCTGGGCGGCGATCGCGAGGGCGTCGAGGGCGAACGCGGCGGTCGAGAAGATCGTGAAGGCGACCTGCCAGCCGGCGAGCTCCTCGGTGCCGAGCGCGGTCGCGACGGCGACCGTGGCGAGCAGCGCGACGCGCAGCGACACCGTGCGGAGGAACAGCCAACCGCCCGATCGCGCCGATCCGCGCACTCCCTCGCGCTGGGGACGGACGGATGCCTCGTGCCGCCGCGCCAGTCTCCCGACGACGATCGCGTACGCGGCCACCATTCCCCACTGCGCCAGCACCGTGCCGACGGCCGACCCGGCGATGCCCCACCCGAGCCCGTAGATGAACAGCCAGTTCAGGAGCGCGTTCGCGGCGAAGCCGATGCCGGCGATCCACAGGGGCGTCACGGTGTCCTGCATGCCGCGCAGCAGGCCCGTCGCCGCGAAGACGATGAGCATCGCCGGCAGTCCCCACATCGAGATGCCGAGGTAGATCTCGGCCTGGTCGGCGACGAGCGGGGTCGCGCCGAACAGCCCGACGAGGAACGGGGTGGCGATGTAGCCGGCGAGCGCGAGCACCGCGCCGAGGCCGAGGGCGAGCCACATCCCGTCGATGCCGACCGACACAGCCTTCGACGGATCGCCCGCGCCGAAGCGGCGGGCGACGGCGGGCGTGGTCGAGTACGCGAGGAAGACCATCAGCCCGACGATGGTCTGCAGCACCGCCGAGGCGATCCCGAGGCCCGCCAGCGGGGTGACTCCGAGGTGCCCGACGAGGGCGGAGTCGACGATCAGGAACAGAGGCTCGGCGACGAGCGCGCCGAGGGCGGGCACGGCGAGCCGCAGGATGTCGCGGTTCAGCGTGTCGGGCATGCTCGTCACGCTCCGAGCCTAGGCGCGCCCTGCGACGCCCGAGGCTCATCACGATGCGATCACGGCGAGAATTCCCCGGTGGATCGGCGGGTCGAGGGGGTCCGGACGCATATCCTGGAACGCATGACCGACGCCCCCCGTTCCGGTCTCGCGCTCGAGGAGCTCAGCGCCGAGATCCGCCCGCAGGACGACCTCTTCCGCCACGTGAACGGCGCGTGGCTGGAGCGCACCGACATCCCCGAAGACAAGGCCCGCTGGGGGTCGTTCCACCTCATCGCCGAGCAGGCCGAGAAGGATGTCCACGCGATCGTCGAGGAGTCGACGGATGCCGACCCGGGCACCGAGACCCGCAAGATCGGCGACCTCTACACGAGCTTCATGGACACCGCGCGCATCGCCGAGCTCGGCGCCGCGCCGCTCGCCGGTCAGCTCGCGCGAGTCGACGGTATCGACAGCATCCCCTCGTTCCTCCGCACCGTGGGCGAGCTGGAGCGCGACGGCGTCGCCGGACTCGTCCACCTCTACATCGAGCCCGACCCGGGCAACCCCGAGCGCTACGTGGCGTTCATCATCCAGGGCGGCCTGTCGCTCCCGGACGAGAGCTACTACCGCCTCGAGAACTTCGAGGCCACGCGCCTCGCCTTCCGCGCGCACGTGCAGAAGATGCTCGAGCTGGCCGGAGTGGCGGATGCCGCGGCATCCGCTGACCGCATCATCGCGCTCGAGACCGAGCTGGCCACCCACCACTGGGACAACGTCAAGAGCCGCGATGCGGTCGCGACCTACAACCTCAAGCCGTGGGACGACGTGCAGGCGCTCGCCGGCGTCGATCTCGGGCCGTGGGTCGAGGGCGTCGCACCCGCGCACCCCGCTGCGCTCGCCGAGGTCAACGTCTACCAGCCCAGCTTCGTCGAGGGCCTCGGATCCCTCCTGACCGAAGACCGGCTCGACGACTGGAAGGCGTGGCTGCGGTTCTCGATCGTGCACGGCTCGGCCGCGTTCCTGTCGGACGAGTTCGTCGACGAGAACTTCGCGTTCTACGGCACGCAGCTCACCGGCGTGCCCGTCAACCGCGAGCGGTGGAAGCGCGGTGTCGCACTCACCGAGGCGGCCCTGGGAGAGGCGATCGGCCGCGTCTACGTCGAGCGGCACTTCCCGCCGGCGTCGAAGGTCGCGATGGACGAGCTGGTCGCCAACCTCATCGAGGCCTACCGCCGCTCGATCACGGGCCTCGAGTGGATGACGCCCGAGACGCGTCAGCGCGCGCTCGCCAAGCTCGACGCGTTCACGCCCAAGATCGGCTACCCGGTCAAATGGAAGGACTACTCCACGCTCGAGGTCGATGCTGCAGACCTCGTGGGCAACGTGCGCCGCGCGCACGTGTGGGAGCACGACCGTCAGCTCGACAAGATCGGCAAGCCGATCGACCGCGACGAGTGGTACATGACGCCCCAGACGGTCAACGCGTACTACAACCCGCTCATGAACGAGATCGTCTTCCCGGCCGCGATCCTGCAGTACCCGTTCTTCGAGGCCGACCGCGATGCGGCGGCCAACTACGGCGGCATCGGCGCGGTCATCGGCCACGAGATCGGCCACGGCTTCGACGACCAGGGCAGCCGGTTCGACGGCGACGGGTCGCTGCGCGACTGGTGGACCGACGACGATCGTGCGGCGTTCGAGGAGCGCACCAAGAACCTCATCGCGCAGTACGACGCGCTCACGCCCGTGGGACTCGAGGGCGACCACAGTGTCAACGGGGCCCTCACGATCGGCGAGAACATCGGAGACCTCGGCGGTCTCGGCATCGCGCTCAAGGCCTACGAGGTCTCGCTCGACGGCCAGGAGGCGCCGGTCATCGACGGCTTCACCGGTGTGCAGCGCCTGCTCCTCAGCTGGGGTCAGATCTGGCAGCAGAAGGGTCGGGATGCCGAGACCATCCGCCTGCTCACGATCGACCCGCACTCGCCCAACGAGTTCCGCTGCAACCAGATCGTCCGCAACATCGACGCGTACTACGATGCGTTCGGCGTGACGGAGTCCGACGCGCTGTGGCTCGACGAGGACCAGCGCGTCACCATCTGGTGAGTCTGCGGGCGTCGCCCGCAGTCCGTCCTGCGCCCTGGGGGCGCACACCACCCCACTCGAATCCACCGGAAGGAACCCCGCCCGTGGGCACTGAGCCCAGAAGGGATGCCGAGTCGCTACGGGGGTCGCGACGAAGCAGCAGCAGAAGACCGCCGAGGAGGGCGGCGGTCGGACGCCGATCGTTCACGTCGACGCTCAAGTCGCTCGACGACCTCGCCGCGTCCGGCGCGAAGATCTCGGTGCGCATCACCGACCTCGACCGCGGCGGCTCGGTCCTCGCCGGCGACGACTTCGTCACACTCCCCATCGCGGGGCTGGGCGTCGTGCCGCTCCTCATCGAGCTGGCCGCCGCCTTCGAGTCGGGGCGGCTGGATCCGCTGGAGATCATCGACCGGTCGCAGGTCGAGCCGGTCACCGTCGGCGGGGTCTGGCAGCACCTGAAGGCTCCGGCCCTGCCCCTGTCCGACCTCGCGGTGCTGGCCGCCGCGACCGGCGACGCGCTGGCCGCCAACGCCCTGCTGTCCCGCGTCGGACTCCCGGCCGTGCGCGGCCGCATCGAGCAGCTCGGACTCGCCCGGTCGGCCATGCTCGATCGCTTCCGCGACTCCCGCGGGCCCGACGACGCCCCGCACTTCGCACTCGGCTCCGCGCGCGAACTCGCCGAGGTGTTCGCCGCGCTCGTCAACTCGCAGATCGTGTCGGCGAGCGTCAGCGCACAGGTCGCCGAGTGGCTCAGCCTCAACCACGACCTGTCGCTCGTGGCATCCGCCACCGGCCTCGACCCGTTCGCCCACGAGAACGACGAGCACGGCCTGCTCTTCATCAACAAGACAGGCCGGGATGCCGGCATCCGCGTCGAGGCGGGTGTGCTGGCGGGCCCGCGCGCCGGAGTGTCCTACGCGCTGATCGTCTGCTTCGACGATCTGTCGATCATGCACCGCATGCGCGCGCACGAGGCGTTCCGCACGCTCGGCATGGAACTCATGGAGTACGTGTTCTAGCTCCGAAGGACCTGCGCCGGGGCGCAGTGCGGCCTACGCTGGCTGTGTCGCCGACCGAAGGATCCGCCGTGTCCACATCCGATCAGGGCCCCCCTCACCCTCACCCTCACGTTCCCGGCCCCGATGAGCCGACGATCCCCGAGCTGGAAGACGATGAGAACGTTGCTCCGCGCCCCGAGGAGGCGATCGCCGACCTCCTGCGCGCGAAGCCCGACGTCGAGAACCATGGATCGGGAGAGGCGGGCTGATGGCATCCATCGACGGAAGATGGGCGATCGAGATCGCGACACTCGCGGGCTCACGACGTTTCGACCTCACTCTCGCGACGGTCGGCACATCGCTCACCGGCACGGCGGTCGGCGCCACGGGTCCGATCCCGATCCGGAACGGAACGGCGACGGCGGACAGCGCCGAGTTCCGGCTCGACGTCGCTGCACCTGTGCCCTCGACGCTCGTCCTCGCGCTGCGTGTGGACGGCGACCGGCTGACGGGCACCGCGACACCGGGACCGTTCCCTCCGATGAGCGTGGTCGGCGTCCGCACCCGGTGACGACGCCCGAGCGCCGTGCCGGAGGGGGTGGCGGTCGCGCGGCTCAGCCGATCGGGATGAGGAAGGCCACCACGGCGACGACGGCGGCGATGGCGAACGCCAGCACGGTGATGAGCGCCGCCTTGCGCTGGTCCTTCTTCCGGAACTCGGCCTCGTAGACGGCTTCCTCCGTGCCCAGCTCCCCGAAGTTGTAGAGCCCCCGCGACGCGAAGCCCACGCAGAAGTGGAACGCCGCCTGCAGGAAGCCCTGTGCCGCGAGGAACACGGGGAGCGCCACGAGCAGTCTCCACGGCGCTGCCCAGCCGAGCGCGAACGCCAGGACGAGGAAGACGGCGGCCACGACCAGGCCCAGGTATCCCGACAACCGGCGTCTGCGGATCTCCGCCGGGCCGATGTTGCACACGCCCGGCTGGTACACCGCGGTCTTCTCCATGGCGCCATTCTGACGCACCGCGGCCCCATCGGCGCGGAATCGCTCATCGCACCCGGGCGATGCGACGGCGCGGTGGGGTCGGCTCGGCCTAGGCTGTCGGCGTGAGTCGAGCGCTGGACGAAGGGCCGTTCTTACACGGCACGAAAGCCGACCTGCGGGACGGGGATCTGCTGACCGCGGGCCTCCGAGAGCGCCGGCACGTCGGTCGTTCGTAGTTACATGGGTCCCATGCAGAGCACAGACGCCTTCTGGCACGACGCCGAGAGGCACCTCATCCGCTACTCGTCGTCGTTCACGCCGCGCATCATCGAGCGTGCCGAGGGCTCGTACGTGTACGACAGCGACGGCACCGCGATCCTCGACTTCACGTCCGGCCAGATGAGCGCCGTCCTGGGGCACTCGCACCCCGACATCGTGCGTGCGGTGAGCGAGGCGGTCGGCTCGCTCGACCACCTCTTCAGTGGGATGCTGTCGCGCCCGGTGGTGACGTTCGCCCGGCGCCTGTCCGACACGCTGCCCGCGAACCTGACGAAGACGATGCTTCTGACCACCGGCGCCGAGGCGAACGAGGCTGCCCTCAAGATCGCCAAGCTCTACACCGGCAGGCACGAGGTCGTGTCGTTCGACCGCTCGTGGCACGGCATGACGTCGGGCGCCGCGGCGGCGACGTTCTCGGCGGGCCGCCGCGGGTACGGACCGGTCGTGCCGGGCAACTTCGTCCTCCCCACCCCCAACGCCTACCGCTCGCCCTTCCGCCGCGCGGACGGCTCGTACGACTGGGAGTCCGAGCTGGCGTACGGATTCGCGTCGGTCGACGCGCAGTCCACCGGGGCGCTCGCCGCCGTGATCATCGAGCCCATCCTGTCGTCGGGGGGCATCATCGAGCTGCCGCTCGGCTACCTCGCCCGGCTGAAGGAGCTGTGCGAGGCGCGCGGAATGCTGCTGATCCTCGATGAGGCGCAGACCGGGCTCGGACGCACGGGCACGATGTACGCCTTCGAGCGCGACGGCGTGGCTCCCGACATCCTGACTCTGTCGAAGACGCTCGGAGCAGGCCTGCCCGTGGCCGCGGTCGTCACCGGCGACGAGATCGAGCGCGCGTGCGCCGAGCGTGGGTTCCTGTTCTACACGACGCATGTCTCCGACCCGCTCGCCGCCGTCGTCGCGGGCACCGTCCTCGACGTGATCGAGCGCGACGGACTCGTCCAACGGGCGGCGGTGCTCGGCGGCCAGCTCGCGGAGCGCCTCACCGCGATGAAGGAGCGATTCGAGGTCGTCGGCGACGTCCGAGGGCGCGGTCTCATGCAGGGGATCGAGCTCGTGGTCGACAAGGAGTCGAAGGCTCCCGCAGACGCCCTGGGCTCGGCGGTCACGACCGCCTGCCTCGAGCGCGGCCTGCACATGAACATCGTGCAGCTGCCCGGCATGGGCGGCATCTTCCGGGTCGCCCCGCCCCTCACGATCAGCGAGTCCGAGCTGCACACCGGCGTCGACATCCTCGAAGACGCGCTCGCGGCCGTGCTGGCGCAGCGGAGCTGAGCGCTAGAAGACGATCGTGTGGTTGCCGTGGCGGATCACACGGTCCTGCGCGTGCCACAGGACCGCGCGCGAGAGCACCTGGCGTTCGACGTCGGCGCCGCGTCGAGCGAGCTCGGCGACCGAGTCGGCGTGGGTCACCCGGATGGTGTCCTGGTCGATGATCGGCCCCTCGTCGAGGTCGTCGGTCACGTAGTGCGATGTCGCGCCGATGAGCTTCACGCCGCGGTCCTTCGCCTTGCGATAGGGCTCGGCGCCGATGAATGCCGGCAGGAACGAGTGGTGGATGTTGATGACCGGCACGCCGAGCTTCTGCAGGAAGTCCGACGACAGGATCTGCATGTAGCGCGCCAGGACCACGAAGTCGACATTGCCCTCGAGGAGCTTGAGGATCTCGGCCTCGGACGCCGACTTGTCGGGTCCGGGTGCGGACGGCACGTGGAAGAAGGGGACGCCGAACGACCGGACGTCCTCGGCCGCGGTGGTGTGGTTCGAGATCACCATGGGGATCGTCACGGGCAGGTCGCCGCGACGGTGGCGCCACAGCAGGTCGAGCAGGCAGTGGTCCTGCTTCGACGCGAGGATCGCCATGCGCTTCGGGGCGGACTGGTCGGTGATCGTCCACTCGAGGTCGAACCCGTCGCCGAGCGTGCGCGCGAGGTCGGCCTCGATCGCCGGGAGGGCCGCAGCGAGATCGGGCCGGTGGAACACGACGCGCTGGAAGTACGCGCCGCCGGTCGGGTCGTCGGAGTACTGGTCGAACGCGACGATGTTGCCCGCGTTGCGCGTGATGAGGGCCGACACCGCGGCGACGATCCCCGGCCGGTCGCTGCCGTGGACGATCAGGCAGGCGTGGTCGGGCAGAAGGTGCGGGCTGTGGGCGGCCATGGAACGATTCTGCCCTGTCGTGGGCGGGCGGATGCTCCTACGCGGCGCCGGCGGACGCGACGAGGTCGCCGTTGCGGGTGAGTTCGAGATAGCGGGCCACCGCTCCGCGACTCTTCGTGAGGCATGCGATGCGGTCGTCGAGCGTCGAGAGCTCGGTGGCCAGCATCTGCGCGAGGTCGCGGGCGCACGGCGGGGGAGCCTCCAGCTCGCACTGCCGCTCGACGTCCAGCACGACCTTGGCGAGCCGCGTCGACAGACCGGCCTGCACGAGCCCCCGCGCACGGGTGGCCCGGTCGACGTCGCCCTCGGCGTACGCGCGGTAGCCGTTCGCGGACCGCTCCGACGTCAGCAGACCCTGCTGCTCGTAATACCGCAGCATCCGGGTCGGGATGCCGGTGCGCTCCGACAGCTCGCCGATCTTCATGACGGATCTCCCTGCAGCAGAGCTTGACATTGACATTGATGTCAAAGTCTACCGTCGCCTCATGACCACGTCCACGGCATCCGTCGCCCTCTCCACCACCGCCGCGCCGCGCTTCCCGCTCGGAGTCCTGCTCCTTCTCTCCCTCGGCGTCTTCGTCACGGTCACCGCCGAGTCGCTTCCCGCGGGACTCATGCCCGAGATGGCCGCAGACCTCGGTGTCGACCCGCTCCGCATCGGGCTGCTGGTGTCGGTCTGGGCGCTCGTCGTCATCGCGACCAGCCTCCCGCTCACGCGGGCCACGCGCGCGATCGATCGCCGTATCGTCGTGGCCGTCTCCCTCGCGGTCTTCGCGCTCGCGAACGTCGCGACGGCCTTCGCCCCGACATACGAGTTCGCGCTGACCACCCGCGTGGTCGCGGCGATCGCGCACGGCGTCTTCTGGGCGATCGTCATCGTCTACTCCTCGTCGCTCCTGGCCGGTGCCCACCTGGGCCGCGGCCTCGCGCTCGTCACCGGCGGAGGCACGGCCGCAACCGTCCTCGGACTGCCGGCCGCCACCGCGCTGGCACAGCTCACGAGCTGGCGGGTGGCGTTCGCCGCCATGGGGGTGGGGATGCTGCTCCTCGCCGTCGTCGCCCTGCGATGGCTGCCCCACTCGGTCGTGAACCCCGTCCCCGTGGAGGAGCGTGCGCCGCTGCGCCACGATCGGTCGATCCCCCCGCTGCTGGTCTTCGGCGTCGCGGGCCTGCTGCTCGGGCTCGCCCAGTTCATGTCGTTCGTCTACATCCGCCCGTACCTCTCCGACGCCGCCGGCATCCCCGGGGAGTGGGCGAGCGCGCTGCTGTTCGTGTTCGGGGCCACGGGGCTGGCGGGCGTCGCCGTCGCCGGAATGCTCGCAGACCGCTTCCCCCGCGGCGCGCTGACCGCGGCGTTCCTCCTCTACGTCGTCGCGTTCGCCGCGCTCGCCGCGGCACCGGGCAGCCTCGCGGTCGTGATCGCGGCCCTCGCCCTGTGGGGCGCGGCGACGGGCGCCGTGTTCCCGCTGATCCAGACGGCGCTCATGCGCGCGGCATCCGATCGCCTGCGAGACCTCGCGAGCGCCGCGATCATCGTCCTGGTGAACGTCGGGATCGCCGCCGGCTCGTGGATCGGCGGACAGCTGACGGACGCGTTCGGCCCGACCGCGAACATGGCCGTGGCGGCGGGGGCGATGCTGCTCGCTGCGCTCGCGAGCGTGGTCGGCGCCCGGCTCGCCTCGCGCCGTCCTCAGCGCGATCTCGCCCGCGCGCGGGGTGACGAGCACGCGGGATAGACGCTCGATCCGTGACCGTCAACCCCCTCGGGGTCAGGGCCTGGCGATGCCTACGGTGGGTCGACCGCACCAGCCACGGGAGGAATCATGGCCAAGCCGAGCACGATGAGCGCCGAGGTCGACGTCGATGCGCCGATCCGCGCCGTCTACAACCAGTGGACCCAATTCGAGTCGTTCCCGAACTTCCTGCACGCCGTGAAAGAGGTGACGCAGCTCGACGCGACCCGCACGCGGTGGGTCGTGAGCGTCGGCGGCGTCCGCCGCGAATTCGAGGCCGAGATCACCGAGCAGGTGCCCGATCACCTCATCGCCTGGGCGAGCGTCGACGGCAAGACCCACACCGGGCGAGTGGCGTTCGGACCGAACGAGGACGGCGGCACCCACGTCGACCTCGAGATGATCTGGCTGCCCGAGACCGTCGTCGAGAAGGTCGGCGCCGCACTCGACATCGACGTGCGGCAGGCCGAGATGGACCTGCAGCGGTTCAAGGCCTTCATCGAGGAGCGTGGGCGCGAGACCGGAGGCTGGCGTGGCGAGGTCCACGACGGCGTCACGGAACGGGATGCCGGACTCTAGCCGGCGGACACCGCTCGCCGGGGCTCCGCCCCAGACCCCGCGTGCTCGGCGCACATCTCGCCCGATGGGGTCCGCCCGCAAACCACCCGGTGCGTCCTAGCGGACGCCCTTCATCAGGCCCAGAACCGGCTTGACGGAGGCCAGCATCGCGATGCCGAGGAGGATCGCGATCGCGCCGAGGATCGAGAAGTAGGGCACCTCGTCGTCGGGGTCGTAGAACTGTGCGAGCCAGCCCGCGATCGCTGTGCCGAGGGCGACGGACAGGAAGAAGAGCGCGACCATCTGCGTGTGGAAGACGTTCGGCGCGAGCTTTGTCGTGACCGAGAGGCCGACGGGCGAGATCAGCAGCTCTGCGACGGTGAACACGAACAGGATGCCCACGATCGCGAGCAGCGGCGTCGAGTTGGGCCCGCCGTTGGCCCACGGCAGGAACAGCAGGAACGCGATGCCCATGATGATCACGCCGAGTCCGAACTTCACGGGCGTCGACGGCTGGCGCGATCCCAGCTTGGTCCACAGAGCGGCGAAGACGCCCGACAGGATGATGATGAAGATCGGGTTGATCGACTGCACGAACGGGACCGGCATCTCCCACCCGAAGATGTCGCGGTTCAGCTTCTTGTCGGAGTAGATCGTCAGCACCGTGAACTGCTGCTGGTAGAGCGACCAGAAGCCGACACTGACGATGAACAGCGGGATGAACCCGAACACCCGCGACCGCTCGATCGCCGAGATGTGCCGGCTGGCGAGGATCACCGCGAAGTACGCGATCGTGGCTCCCAGGGTGACCAGGATGACGACGCCCGCCAGGTTGTCGGCGCGGATGATGCCCGAGAGCACGAGCACGACGATCACCGCGATCGCCCCGAGGGCGACGCCGATCATCAGACCGCGGCGGTTGGCGGGCAGGGGATTGGGCACCTTCTTCGACTCGGCGGGCAGGTTGCGTCGGCCGAACGAATACTGCGTGAGGCCGATCGCCATCCCGATCGCGGCGAGCAGGAACCCGGCGTGGAAGCCCCAGGCGGCCTGGGCGGCTCCGGTCAGGATCGGGCCGAGCAGGGCGCCGAGGTTGATGCCGAGGTAGAAGAGCGAGAAGCCGGCGTCGCGCCGCGTGTCACCCGGCGAATAGAGCGTGCCCACCACCGACGTCGCATTGGCCTTGAGCCCCCCGGAGCCGACCGCGACGAGGACGAGCCCGACGCCGAGGCCCCAGAAACGGGGGATGAGCGCGAGCCCGACATGCCCCGCCATGATGACGATCGCGCTGAAGAACAGGACCCGCTCCGACCCGAGCAGGCGGTCGGCGACCCAGGCGCCGAGGATCGTCGACAGGTACACCGTGCCGCCGTACGCGCCGACGATTCCGGTGGCGACGGCCTCCGGCATCCCGAGCCCGCCCTCCGCCACGGAGTAGTACATGTAGAGGAGCAGGATGCCCTGCATGCCGTAGAAGCTGAACCGCTCCCACATCTCCACGAAGAAGATGTGCACGAGGTCCCACGGCTGCCCGAAGAAGCGGGTGTCGTTGTTCCCGCGTCCGGTCGTCGCGGCGGCGTCGGTGCCGCTGAGCTCCGCAGCGAGAGCGCCTGTCGCAGTTCCGGATGCCCCGGCCCCTGTCGCACCCTCCGGTGCGCCGACCGGCACCTGATCCGGCTCCCGCTCGTCGCGCTGATCCATGATGGCTCCTGTCGCCGCCCCCCGATGGATGACGTCAGGCTAGCGGGAGGTGCGCTCCCGCGTCAGCACCCGCTTCATTCCGGCAGGGACGGATGCCGCTCCCGCGGTGAGTGGTGCCGAGGGATGAACAGGGCGACGACCAGGGCGACGATCGCGGCCGCGCCGCCGAGGATCAGCGACAGCGTGAAGCCGGTCGTGGTGGGCACCGGGATGCCTTCGAAGTCGATCGCGTAGGTGGCCAGGACGGCGCCGATGACAGCGGCCGCGGTGCTGGTGCCGAGCGATCGGAAGAGCGCATTGAGGCCGTTCGATGCGCCTGTCTCGCTCTGCGGCACCGAGCGCATGATGAGCATCGGCATCGAGGCGTAGCCGAAGCCGATGCCCGCGCCGATGAGGATGTTCGCGACGAGGATGTGCCAGACCTCGGACGAGAAGAGCAGCGTGAAGCCGTACGCGGCGATCAGCGAGACGGCGCCCAGGAGGAGCAGCAGCTTCGGACCCGTCCGGGCGGCGATGCGCCCGGCGACGGGGGAGAGCACCATCATCACGAGCCCCGAGGGCATCACGATGAGGCTTGCGGCGAGGAGCGACAGCCCGAAGCCCGCACCGGTGGCGACCGGCAGCTCGAGCATCTGGGGGTAGACGACGTTCGAGGCGAACAGCGAGAAGCCCATCGCCACCGATGCGATGTTGGTCAGCAAGACGGCGGGACGCGCGGCGACGCGGAGATCGAGGAGCGGCTCGTCGATCCGCAGCTCGTACCATCCCCACACCAGCAGCACCACGAGCCCGCCGAGCCCGAAGGCGAGCACAGGCGGCGACCCCCAGCCCCATTCGTTTCCTCGCGAGATCGCGAGCAGCAGGCCGATCAGGCCCACCGCCAATCCGGCCGCGCCGACGTAGTCGAACCGGCCGGCGGTGCGCAGCACGCTCACCGGCACGATCCACAGGACCAGGCCGAACACGATGACGCCGAGGCCCGCGGCCATCCAGAACAGCACGTGCCAGTCGCTGCGCTCGGTGACGAGGGCGCTGATCGGCAGGCCGAGGGCGCCGCCGACGCCGAGGGTCGCGCTCATGAAGGCGATTGCGGAGTCCACTCGGTCCTCGTGCAGGACGTCGCGCATGATCGAGATGCCGAGGGGCACGACGCCGACGATCGCGCCCTGCAGCGTGCGCCCGACGATGATCCCGATGATCCCCGTCGACAGGGCCGCCACGATCGACCCGGCGATCATGACACCCACGAGCACGAGAAGGATCCGGCGCTTGCCGTACATGTCGCCGAGGCGTCCCGCGATCGGCGTGATCACGGCGGCCGCGAGCAGCGTAGAGGTCACCACCCAGGCGGTGTCCTCGCGGCTCGCGTCGAGGAGCTCGGGCAGCTTCGACTGGATCGGCACCATGAGCGTGAACATGAACGACGAGGCCAGTCCGGCGGTCGCGAGCACCGCCACGATGGCGCCCTGCCGAGGCATCCGGGTGAGTCGTCTTCTCGCGTCCTCATCCTTCGTGCCCATCCGACCAGGCTATCCGCGGTCCGACCGGCCCGGCTCGGGAGTACCGTGATTCGCATGCCCGACACCGCCGCCCCGCCCGGGATCGACATCCGCCCCCTCGACACCGTCGACGACGTCCACACCGCGTCCGAGGTGCTCGCCGAGGTGTGGGGCGGCGACCGGGGCGGAATGCCGCCGAATCTCCTCCGCGCGCTGGGGCACTCCGGCAACTACGCCGTGGGCCTGTACGACGGAGATCGGATGGTCGGGGCATCCGTCGCCTTCTTCGCCGCGCCCGCGGCGCGCTCGATGCACAGCCACATCACCGGCGTGCTGCCGCACCACCAGAGCAAGGGGCTCGGGCGCGTCCTCAAGCAGCACCAGCGGGAATGGGCGCTGGCCCGCGACGTCGGGCACATCACCTGGACGTTCGATCCGCTCGTCGCACGCAACGCCCACTTCAACCTGCGCACGCTCGGCACGCGCGTGACCGAGTACCTCGTGAACCACTACGGCGCGATGGACGACGGCATCAACCGCGGTGACGAGACCGACCGCATCATGGTGTCGTGGGCGCTCGCCGCTCCCCCCGTGCCCACACCCGGAGACGACCGGGTGGTCGCGTCCGTCGCCGTGCCTCACGACATCGAGGCCCTGCGCACGAGCGATCCGGCGGATGCCGCGGCCTGGCGCGCGCGCGTCCGCGACCAGATGGTCGGGCACCTCGCCGACGGCCTCGTGATCGGCGGGTTCGACGACCAGCGCGGGTACCTGCTCGTGCGGCCGGCGTGACGGCGCTGGCCCCCTCCTTCGCGCGGCGGCCAATCGCGGAGGTGCGTGGCTTTCGCGGAGGATTCCTGCCGAAAGCTCCGGCATGCGTGCCATCCTCCGCGCGAGCCGTGGTCGAGGCATCCGCTCGGTTCTAGGCTGACGGCCATGCCCGATTACCGCGCCCACTTCGACTTCGACATCCGCTTCGCCAACGGGGGAGGGCTGTCGGGCGCGGGATTCCGCCTCGATCTGCCGTCGGCGGAGCTGTCCGAGGCGGAGATCGGACGGCTGCTCGTCGCCCACCTCGGCCTCGCGCTCGTCGACGAGGTCGAGCTGCGCGGCGTCCGCGTGATCGAAGAGCCGCACCGCGGCAGCCGCGGTGTGGCGACGGATGCTCCGCCCCTCGTCGCGGGCGCGACCCGCGTCGTCGACCTGAGTCACCCGATCCGCGCCGGTCTCGTGACGTACCCGGGCCTGCCCGCCCCGACGATCACGCCGCATCTCACGCGGGAGGCCTCACGCGCGAAGTACGCGCCGGGCACCGAGTTCGCCATGGACATCCTCACGATGATCGGCAACACGGGCACGTACCTCGACAGCCCCTTCCACCGCTATGCCGCCGGTCCAGACCTCGCCGGGCTCGATCTCTCCACGCTCGTCGGCCTGCGCGCCGAGGTCTTCCACCTCGAGGACGCGTGGACGCCCGACCGCCGAGGCATCCGTCCGGAGACGCTCGCCGACCGCGACGTGCGAGGTTCCGCCGTGCTGCTCCACACGGGATGGGACCGGCTGTTCGGCACGGCCGAGTACGGCCGCGGCGCGCCGTTCCTCACGGGGGAGGGAGCGCAGTGGCTGATCGACGCGGGCGCCGCGCTGGTGGGCATCGACTCGCTCAACATCGACGACACAGAGTCCGGCGGCGAGCGTCCTGCGCATTCGCTCCTCCTCGCAGCGGGCGTGCACGTCGTCGAGCACCTGACGAACCTCGGTGCGCTGCCGCCGCGCGGGGCCCGGTTCACGGCCGCCCCGCCCGCGGTCGAGGGGTTCGGCACGTTCCCCGTACGCGCCTTCGCCGAGATTCCTTCCTGACAGAGGTATCTGGATGCCATGACCGTGCTCCTGGTCTGTGGAAACGCAGGCGAGGAGACGATCATGCGCGAACACATCGAGATCCTGATGGTGGGTCTGGCGGCGTCGCTGCGCCGTGAGAGCCGCCGGGCAGCCGTCCGGCGACTCGGACCCCGCCGCGCGCGGGGGACGTTCGTGCCGATCACTCCTGCCGCACCGGCGCCGATCATGTCGCACTGACCTCGTCGCGCGGGGCGTAGCCTGAGCGCATGCCCATCGCCTCGCCCGCGGCATCCGTCGCCCTCGAGGGGTTCGAGCTGAGGGTGCTGCACCTGCCGCTCGTCTCCCCGTTCACCACCTCGTTCGGCACCGAGACGGTGCGCGAGGTCATCGTCGTGCGGGCGCTCACCGACGGCCCGGATGGCTGGGGCGAGATCGTCACCGGAGCTGCGCCGCTCTACTCGAGCGAGTACACGCAGGGCGCGTGGGACGTCGCACTGCGCTTCCTCGCGCCGGCGCTCCTCGACCGCGGCCGGCTCGCGCCCGAAGAGGTCGCCGATGTGCTCCGGCCGTTCGTCGGGCATCGGATGGTCAAGGCGGGGCTCGAGCTCGCCGTCCTCGACGCCGCTCTGCGCGCAGAGGGACGCGCCCTGGGCGAGTACTTCGGCGCGGTGCACGACCGGGTTCCCAGCGGGGTGTCCGTCGGCATCCAGCGCGATCCCGCCGCGCTCGTCGACGCGGTGGGCGGCTACCTCGACGAGGGATACGTGCGGATCAAGATCAAGATCAAGCCCGGCCGGGATGTCGCCGACACGGCCGCGGTGCGCGATGCGTTCGGAGCGATCCCGCTGCAGGTCGACGCCAACTCCGCGTACACGCTGGCAGACGCCGACACTCTCGCCGAGCTCGACCGCTTCGACCTGCTGCTCATCGAGCAGCCGCTCCAGGAGGACGACCTCGTCGACCACGCGACGCTCGCCCGGCGCCTGCGCACGCCGGTGTGCCTCGACGAGTCGATCGTGTCGGTCAAGGCCGCCGCCGACGCCCTCGCACTGGGCTCGGCATCCATCATCAACATCAAGGCCGGGCGCGTCGGCGGCTACCTCGAGGCGGTCGCGATCCACGATCTGTGCCGGGATGCCGGCATCCCGGTGTGGTGCGGCGGCATGCTCGAGACCGGCATCGGCAGGGCCGCGAACGCGGCGCTCGCCGCGCTGCCGGGATTCACGCTGCCGGGCGACGTGTCGGCGTCGAGCCGCTTCTACACGCGCGACATCGTGACCGAGCCCGCCGTGCTCGAAGACGGGCACGTGCGCGTGCCGACCGGACACGGGCTGGGCGTCGACATCGACCCGATCGCCCTCGACGACGTCACCGTCGTCCGAGAGACGATCACCCGATGACCGTGGCGCGTGCGGGCATGCGTTCGGTCGCGGCGGTGGCCGCAGTGCTGCTCGCGCTGGCGCTCGCGGCGTGCGCCCCCGGCGCCGCGCCCCCTGGTGCGACGGAGGAGCCCGGCGATCTGCCCGCCGGCGTCACCGCCGAGTTCCAGCAGGGCCGGTCGGACGTCGCTGCGCGTCAGGCTCAGGTCGTCGTGACCAACGGCACCGACGAGACGCTCGTCATCGGCGGTGTCGAGGTGGAGGATGCGCGCTTCGACGGCCCCGCGGTCCGCGTCGAGGACCGCGACAGCACGATCGGCGCGGGGCGCACCGTCGGCATCCGCGTGCAGCTCCCCGCGGTCGCGTGCGACGACGACGACCCGCCCGCCGATGGCACGACGCTCACGCTCGAGTACACGCTCGAGGGTGCCTCGTCGTCGGCGACGGTGCCCATCGACGATCCGTTGGGATTCGTGGGTCCGCTGCATGAGCGCGACTGCCGGGCCGAGGCGGTGGCGGATGCGGCCCACGTGTCGTTCACCGACTTCGATCCGTCGCCGCCCGGCGAGCCGGCGGCGCTGATGCTCGGCGTCGCGCCCACCGGCCGCGCGGCGGTCCTGATCGCCGGCATTCAGACCACGAACCTGATCACCTTCGAGGACGGCACCGGTGCGACCATCGAGTCGCACCCGATCGGGCTGCAGGTCGAGGAGGGCGGGAACGGGCTCGTCGAGATCCAGCTCCCGATCGTGCCGCTGCGCTGCGACCCGCACGCCGTGCAGGAGGACAAGCGGGGCACGATCTTCGACGTCGAGGTGGAGATCGACGGCGAGCCGGGTGAGATCGAGCTGGCCGCGTCCGAGGACGTCCGCGGTCAGATCCTCACCTGGGTCGCGGACTGGTGCGGGTTCGGCGACTGACGACGGAAGGCGGACGATTGTCAACCCACTCGACCCCGGCCCCGGATGCCGCGACCCTGAGGACATGACCGGACTCGCAGTCATCCTCCTCATCGTCGGCATCGTGCTCCTGCTTCTCGGAGTGTTCATCGAGGCCGCGAAGTTCCTCCTGTGGATCGGCCTCGTCATCGTGATCATCGCGGTGATCGCCTGGCTGATGCGGTTCATCCGCCGCCAGACCTGACGTCGTCGGGGGGCCGGGGTTAGAGCCCGTGTCGATCGATCAGCCGCAGCAGGGTGGGCAGGCCGCGCGACGTCGCCGGAGTGCCCAGCGCGGCCTCGATGGTGGGCGTGCCGTTGCTCTGCCGATCGGCGTCGTTCTCGACGACCGCCCAGCCCGCTCCGTGCTCCACGACCGCGCAGCGTCGTCGCATCGCCTGCGCGCCGGCCGCGCGGTCGTCGGCGATGAGCGTGTCGACGTCGAAGAGCGTGAGCTCCCGGCGGGTGAAGGACGAGGCATCCGCATGCCGCTCGACCACCTGCGCGACGAACGTCAGCGGGCGCACGAAGACGACGGTGTCGATGCCGCAGTCGAGGGCGAGATGGCCGCGAGCCGATTCGGCGACGGCGTCGGGATCGACCGCGGTGAACAGCACGGTGCCGTTGCTCTGAAAGGGCCGGACGTCGTGCGCTCCCGCACGCTCGAATGCCGCGACGATGTCGTGCGTGGCGGGCTGCCCGCGCTGGCCCTGATTGACGTTCCGCAGAAACGCGACACTGTCCATGGCACGAGTCTGGACCGAAGAGCCGACCCGTCGCGACCGAGCACGTATGGAGAAGCGCGACGCTCCCGCGGCTCGTAGCGTCGACGTCATGCGAACCATCGACTCCGTCACCATCCTGACCGACGATCCGGCGGCTTCCGACCGCTTCCACGAGGCCGCGTTCGGCCTCGGCTCTCGAGTGCGCTCCAGGGAAGCGGATGCCGAGGCCGCCGGATTCCGCGGCTTCACCCTCTCCGCGATCGTCGCCCAGCCGGCCGACGTCCACGCCCTCTACGAGGATGCGCTCGCCGCCGGCGCGACCTCGCTCAAGCCCGTCGAGAAGTCCCTGTGGGGCGTCGGCGGAGTGGTGCAGGCGCCGGACGGCACCATCTGGCAGATAGCCACGTCTGCCAAGCAGGACATCGGGCCCGCCATGAAGTCGATCGAGAGCGTCGTGCTGCTCCTCGGTGTCGACGATGTCGTGGAGAGCCGGAAGTCGTACGTCGAGCGCGGCGCGGTCGTGGCGAAGAGCTTCGGCCGCGCGTACGCCGAGTTCGACATGCCCGGGAGCCCGATCACGCTGGGGCTGAACCGCCGGAAGGCGCTGGCCAAGGTCGCCGGGGTCGCGCCGGAGGGCTCGGGATCGCACCGCGTCGAGATCAACGCCGCGGCGGAGTCGTTCACCGACCGCGACGGCTTCGTGTGGGCGCAGGCCGTGGCCTGACCCCGGGCTGCATCGACCGGCCGACACGAGATCGGGCCGACCCCCGAGGAGGGCGGGTCGGCCCGATCGGCGATCGAGACCTGTCGATCAGGCCCGTCGGCGACGCACCGCGAAGAGCGCCGCGCCTGCGGCGATCAGCAGCGTTCCGAGAAGCGTCGGCAGGAGCGGGGCCGTGCCGCCGGTCGGCGGCAGCCCCGTCCCCGTGTCGACGGTGATCACCACCGGGTCGGACGGGACGCTCACGTTGCCTGCGGGATCGGTCGCCGTCGCGGTGATCTCGTGCTCGCCGTCGGGCAGCGGGGTCGTCGGGGTCAGCGTCCAGTTGCCGTCCGCGTCGGTGGTCGTCGTGCCGATGGGCCGCCCGTCCACGCTCACCTCCACCTCTGATCCCGGCTCCGCCGTTCCCGTGATCGGCGGAGCCGGATCGGTGACGGTCGTCCCGTCCCCGGGGCTCGTGATCACGGGCGGCTGCGGGGCCACCGCGTCGATCGTGAACGCGACCGTGTTGGACTCCAGACTGACGTTGGACGCGGCATCCGTCGCCGTCGCAGTCGCCCGGTGCAGGCCCTCGGAGAGCGGAGTCGTCGGAACCAGCGTCCACGAGCCGATGGCCGCAGCGAAGGTCGTCGGTCCGTCTGCGATCATCGACGCCACCGCCGGACCCGCGATCGTCGTGCCGATGACGACCCCGTCGACCATGACCGTCACGGTCGCGCCGGCCTCGGCGGTGCCGACGATCGGCGGGGTCGTGTCGCTCGTCACCGATCCGTCGGGCGGGCTGGTGATCACGGGCGGGGTGGGCGCCGTGGTGTCGATCGTGAAGACGACCTCCTCGGACGCGGGGCCCACGTTGCCGAGCGCGTCGGTGGCGGTCGCCGTGACGGTGTGCTCCCCCTCGGCGAGCGGAGTCGGGGGCGTGAGCGTCCAGCTGCCTGTGCCGTCGGCGGGCGTCGTGCCCACCACGGCACCGTCGATCGAGACGGTCACGGTCGAGCCGGGCTCGGCGGTGCCGACGATCGGCGGAGTGGTGTCGGCCGTGCTCGAGCCGTCCGCCGGACTCGTGATGACCGGCGCGGCCGGCGCGATCGAGTCGACCGTGAACGCGACGATGTTCGAGACCGGACCGGTGTTGCCGGCGCCGTCGGTCGCGGTGGCGGACGCCGTGTGCGGACCCTGCGCGAGCGGTGTCGGCGGCGTGAACGTCCAGTCGCCCGAGCCGTCGGCATCGGCCGTGCCGACAGGAGCGCCGTCGATGCTCACGTTGACGGTGGCGTTCGCTTCGGCGGTGCCGACGATCGGCGGCGTGGAGTCGTTCGTGGTCGAGCCGTCGGCGGGAGCGGTGATCACCGGGGCCGCGGGCGCGGTGAGATCGATCGTGAAGGTCACGGTGTTGGACTCCGGGCCGGTGCTGCCGGCCGCGTCTGTCGCGGTGGCGGATGCCGTGTGGGCGCCCTCCGCGAGCGGGGCCGTCGGCGTGAGCGTCCACGAGCCCGTGCCGCTCGCCGTCGTCGTGCCGACCGGGGCGCCGTCGATGCTGACGTTGACGGTGGCGTTCGCTTCCGCGGTGCCGACGATGTCGGGCGTGGTGTCGTTCGTCCGCGATCCGTCGGCGGGCGCCGTGATGACCGGCGCGAGCGGAGCGGCCGTGTCGACCGTGAAGGTGACGGGGACGGCGCCGTCGCTGACGTTGCCCGCGGCGTCCTCGGCCGTCGCGGTGACGGTGTGGGCGCCGTCGTCGAGCGGGGTCGACGGGGTGATGCTCCACGCGCCGGCGCCGTCGACCGGCACCGTGCCGACCAGGGCACCGTCGATGTAGACGGTGACCTCCGTGTTCGCTTCGGCGATGCCGACGATGGGCGGGGTCGGGTCGCTGGTCACCTCGTCCTGGACGGGGCTCGTGATGACCGGCGGGGCCGGGGTTGCCGTGTCGACCGTGAACGTCACGGGGGTCGAGTCGAGGCTGGTGTTGCCGGTCTCGTCCGTCGCGGTCGCCAGCGCGGTGTGCGGTCCTTCGGCGAGAGGCGTCGTGAGCGGGAGCGTCCACGCTCCCGCGCCGTCGGCTGCCGTCGTGCCGACCGAGGCGCCGTCGATGAAGACCTCGACCGTGGCGTTCGCCTCGGAGCTGCCGACGATGTCAGGCGTCGCGTCGTCGACCGTCGAGCCATCCGCCGGCGCCGTGATGATCGGGGCCGCCGGCGCCCCGGTGTCGACGGTGAAGGCCACCGTGTTGGAGTTCCCGCTCGTGTTGCCCGCGGCGTCGGTCGCGGTCGCGACGGCGGTGTGCTCACCGTCGCCGAGCGGGGTGGTGGGTGTGAAGGTCCAGGCCCCGGTGCCGTCGGCCGTCGTCGTGCCGACCGACGCGCCGTCGATGAACACCTCGACCGTCGAGTCCGCCTCGGCCGTGCCGACGATGTCGGGTGTGGTGTCGTTCGTCGTCGATCCGTCGGCGGGCGCGGTGATCACCGGAGCCGGGGGCGCGGTCGCGTCGACGACGAAGTTGACGGGGACGGACGGCGCGGACGGCGTGCCTGCCACCGTCTGGATCGCTGTCGCGACGTGAGGACCCTCCGCGAGGGGGACCGACGTGAGGTTCCAGTTGCCGGTGCCGTCCGCTGCCACGCCGCCGACCGAGGCGCCGTCGACCAGCACGGTGACGAACGCGTTCGGGTCGGACGTGCCGGAGATGACCGGCGTGGAGTCCGTCGTGGCGCCCTCGGCCGGGACAAGGATGACGGGCGGCGCCGGCGGGCAGTCGATGCCGCCGGTCGGGGCGGTCGCCGAGGCGCTCAGCGGCAGGACGTCGACCGACACCTCGGCGACGGGAGGCAGCGGGAAGACGCCGAGCACCGACACGTCGATCGTGAGCAGCGACGAGGTCGCCGCCGCCGACGTCGCGGTCGTCGAGACGGTGGGGTCGTTGAGGGTGATCGTGACATCCGCGACGAGCGGGATGCTGACCACGGCGGTGGGGTTTCCCGGGTCGAGGATCACCGGCCCGCCCGGGGTGTTCACCGTCACCGCCGACGGCGCGTAGTCGACGGTGCCGGCGGACGTCCCCGTCGCGGTCGCCGTGAGGGTGGTCTCACCGTCCACATCGACGGTGATGGCGCCGCCGAGGAGGCTCAGGCTCTCGATGGTGCCAGTCGCGACGGACTGCACACCGTGGTTCAGCCCGACGTTCTGCACGAGGCTCGTCTCACCCTGCGACTCGGAGACACCGAGGTCCAGCACGCCCCCGCCGAGCAGGGGCAGCAGCGACAGCCCGGCCGTCTGGGTCGAGGCGAGCGACAGCGCGCCGTCGGTGACGCAGGCGGTGTCGACGTCCCAGTGCGCTTCATTGGTCGTGGTCAGCGCTCCGATGTCGAGGAGACCGGGAGCGCTGAGCGCGGCGAGTGAGCCGGTCTCGGGCCCGCCGGCGTCCGGCGGCGCGGTCTGGTCGTTGCTCGCGACCGTCAGACCGAGGCCGGCGACATCGGCCGAGATGTTGCTCGACACCGAGTTGGCCCGGGGCGTCTGAGCCGACCCTGCGGAGGCGTCGCTGACCGCGACGCCCAGACCGGCGAGCTGGAGACCGACGGCGTCGGTCGTGAGCGAGACGACCTCGCCTCCTGCGGACCCGTCCCACGGGTCGGTCGGCGGCGCGGCCGCCGCCGGGGAGGCCCCCACGGCTCCGATCGCGATGATGAGTGCTGCTGTCGTCGCGACAACGAATGGACGCTTCATTGACTCCCCCTCGGCCATGGCACATGCCACCCCCGGGGGAACGGTATACCCGTTCAGGAGAGCGCTCCATAGGCTCTTCGGGGGACGGCGGGGACTGAGATTCAGCCCCGTCGACGCCCCCGTGTCCACCGTTCGGGGGACACTCGGATCCCGGTGCTCCCGCCGTAGGCTGGCCGCATGACTGAGAGCATCCCGACGCCCCCTCCGGCCGGCGCCGGCGCGTCGCCCCGGGCCTCAGGGCGTGGGGCGCCGGCCGCTCCGCAGGATCCGGCCGCCTCTCGCGGCATCTCGCGGCGCACGCAGTCCGACATCTACCGCGCCGGGATCAGCGGTGCCAAGCCGCGAGTCCCGGTCGATCCCGATCGCCTCGAGAACGCCGCCCGCAGGGCGCTCAGCGCCGAGGCCTTCGCCTACATCGCGGGTGGCGCGGGCGCGGAGCGCACGATGCGCGCGAACACGGAGGCCTTCGCCCGCCATCAGATCTGGCCGCGTCCCCTGCGCGACGTCTCGACGCGCGACCTCTCGATCGACTTCCTCGGCCGGCGCCGCCCGACCCCGCTCCTGCTCGCACCGCTCGGGGTGATGGAGATGGCTCACGACGAGGCCGACCTCGCCGTCGCGCGGGCCGCGGCATCCCTCGGCGTCCCCTACACGCTCAGCAATCAGGCCTCGTTCGCCATGGAGGAGGTGCGGGATGCCGCACCCGACGGCGCGCGGCTCTTCCAGCTGTACTGGTCGGCCGACGACGAGCTCAACGCGTCGCTGCTGCGGCGGGCCGAGGCATCAGGGTGCGAAGCCGTCGTCGTGACGCTGGACACACACCTGCTCGGCTGGCGGACGCGCGATCTCGACCTGGCGTACCTCCCCTTCACGCGCGGCATGGGGATCGCCCAGTACACATCCGATCCCGTCTTCCAGCAGCTCGTCCGCGACCGCGTGCGCAGAGGACCGGATGCCACGGCCCCGCCGGCCGCGCCCGTCAGGCTCACGCCGAAGACCGTCGCCGCAGGCGTGAGGATCGCCCGCAAGGGGGCGCCCCTCACGGGCGCGGGTCTGCGCGAGAACCTGCGCTCGCCGCTGCCCCGAGCCGCGGTCGAGACATTCCTCGACGTCTTCTCGACGCCGGCCCTCACGTGGGGCGATCTCGCGAAGGCGAGGCAGTGGACGAGCCTTCCCCTCCTGCTGAAGGGCATCGTGCACCCGGAGGATGCCTCGCGCGCGCTCGACGCGGGTGCCGACGGCGTGTGGATCTCCAACCACGGCGGGCGCCAGATCGACCAGTCCGTTCCGACGCTCGACGCGCTGCCCGCGGTCGTCGATCGCGTGGACGGGCGGGTGCCGGTGGTCTTCGACTCGGGCGTGCGACAGGGTTCGGATGCCTTCATCGCCCTCGCCCTCGGTGCGACGGCCGTCGCCCTCGGCCGGCCCTACGCGTACGGGCTCGGCATCGCCGGGGAGGCGGGTGTGCGCGAGGTCGTGCGCAACGTCCTGGCCGAGCTCGACATCACTCTCGGGCTGTCCGGCCACACCTCGTTCGCCGAGGTCGGGCGAGACGCGCTGCGAGGCGCCTGAGACCGCCGTTCGGGGGACAGCCCCCGTGCGCCGAGCGGATGCCTCGCCCTAGGCTGATGCGGTGACCACGCCTCCGCCGTACCCGCCGGCCTCCCCGTACGCCGCCGCGCAGCCGATGAACCCGTCCGACGAGAAGATGTGGGCGACGCTCGTCAACGTCGGCGGACTGTTCTTCAACTTCCTCCCCGCCCTGATCGGCTACATCGTTCTGAAGGATCGCGGACCGTTCGTGCGGGCGCACACGGCGACGGCGCTGAACTTCCAGCTCACGCTGCTGATCGCCTACCTGGTGGGCGGCGTCCTCAGCATCGTGTTCATCGGGTTCTTCATCATCTTCGCCGCGTACATCCTCAACATCGTGCTGTGCATCGTCGCGGCCGTGAAGTCGAACCGCGGCGAGTGGTACCAGTACCCGATGGCGATCAGGTTCGTCTCCTGACGGAATCGCCGTGAGCGCACCGGCGGGCCGCCCGGGGACTCGTCCACAAAGTCGCTCCGCCGCACTGCGATGTTGCGGCGGCGAGCCTTAGGCTGGCCCCATGCCAGCCCGACCTCGGCGGGTGCCCGCCGACTCCTCGCCCTTCCTCCCCGTGCGCTCACGGGCGCGTGCCCGGCGCGCCGTCTTCGGTGCGGGCGTCCTCGCCGTCGCCATCGTGCTGAGCGCGTGCACGGGCGACGGCACCGAGGGGGGCGACTTCGGTGACGGCGACTTCGCCGACGACGGCTGCACCAGCGTCGTCGTCGCGACATCCTCCGAGAAGGTCAACATGCTCGACGCGCTGGCGGACGCGTTCAAGGAGTCGCCCGAGCACGACGCGCTCGACGAGTGCGCCACGGTGCGCCCGATCAACGTCTCGTCGGGCGATGCGACGCGGTTCCTCACCTCCGGGCAGGACTGGCCCGACGACGACACGCGCCGCTGGCCGACCATGTGGTCCCCGGCTTCGACGGTGTGGACCGAGCGGGTGGCGGCCGCGGCATTCCCCGCCCTCGTCGGCGAGCCCGAGTCGTTCACCCACACGCCCGTCGTGTTCGGCGTGCCTGAGACGATGGCCAAAGCGCTGGGGTACCCGGGCAGCGAGATCGGCATCACCGACTTCGAGCGTCTGTGCCAGGATCCCGAGGGCTGGGGCAGCGTGGGCAAGGACCTCTGGGGATCGTTCAAGATCTCGAAGACGAACCCCAACACGTCGACCACCGGACTCTCGGCGATCCTGATGCAGTCGTACGAGGCGGCAGGCAAGACAGAGGGCCTCACCGCCGCCGACGTCGCCGCGGCCGCGGACTTCTCGCGTGTGTTCGAGGAGTGCGTCATCCACTACGGCGACACCACGGGCAAGGTGCTGACCACTCTCTACGACGAGACGCAGAACGGTGCGGGCGGGTCGGGATACGTCTCGGCGGTCGCTCTCGAGGAGACCTCGCTCCTCAACTACAACCAGGGCAACCCCGACTCGCACACGGTGCAGCCCGGCGAGACGCTGACGCCCCCGAAGGAGAAGCTCGTCGCGGTGTATCCGGCGGGCGGCTCGATGTGGTCCGACAACCCCATCACCGTCCTCGGCGCCGACTGGGTCACCGACGTGCAGGCCGAGGCGGGCGCCGCGTTCGCGGCTTTCGTGCAGACGGCCGCGGCTCAGGAGATCCTCCCCGAGTACGGCTTCCGGCCGCTCGACGAGTCCGTCCCGCTGGGCGACCTGTTCACGGCCGAGTACGGCGTCGACCCCGCCGGGCCCGCGGTGACGCTGCCCCGCCCCGAGGTCGATGTGGTGTCGGCCGCGATCGACCAGTGGACGCAGATCCGCAAGCCCTCGTCGGTGCTCGAGGTCATCGACATCTCGGGCTCGATGGACGAGCCGATCGGCGACGGCCGGTCGAAGCTCGACGGAGCGATCGAAGGCGCCCAGGCGACGCTCGGCCACTTCCGCTCGACCGACGAGGTCGGGGTGTGGGCTTTCACGACCGGCGTCGAGTCCGAGGCGGGCGAGAACCTCGTCGTGCTGCGCGACGTCACCCCGCTGGCGTCCGACCGCGAGTCCGTGGAGTCCTCGCTCGACGATCTGCGCTTCGCGACCCGTGAAGGCACGCCCCTGTACGACGCGATCGCGGTCGCGTACGACGAGATGACGGCGCGCGCCGAGCCCGGTCGGATCAACGCGATCGTCGTGCTCTCGGACGGGCAGGACACCGACTCGAGCATCTCCCTCGACTCCCTCGTCGCCAAGATCGGCAAGGCATCCCGCGAGGGCGGCGACGACGCTCCCGTGCGGATCTTCCCGATCGCGTACGGCGAGGGCGCCGACACCGGCGCGCTGCAGCGCATCGCCGAGGCCACCGGCGGCCAGTGGTTCGACGCGTCGGATCCCGCGAAGATCGACCTCGTCTTCGCGTCGGTCATCAACAACTTCTAGGCCACGGAACGACGGATGCGCACCGCGATGGACGGACAGAGCTACGTCGACGACGCCGTCGAGGCGCTCGGCACGGACGGCGTGTACGTGTCGTCCGAGGTGCCCGGCGCCGCGGCGCTCCACGACCAGCTCGCCGCCGAGATCGGCGACGCCTCGATCGGCGTGGCGGTGTTCTCCGACAACGCCGGGCTCGAGGCATCCGGATCCGAGATCCTCTCCGAGCTCGCCGGCGCGCACCCGGAGTACGACACGATCGTCATCGCGGTGGGCGACGACCTCTCGGCCGGATCGAACGTGCTCGAGCGGGGCGAGGCGCTGCGGATCGCGAACGAGGCGGAGGCGTCGGCCGCCGACGTCGACGCCGCGCTCACCGAGACGATCCAAGGCGTGATCGCCGTCACGCCCGAGGCGCCCGCACCCAGCTCGGGTGATGCGGGTCCGTTCATCGGCATCGCGCTCGGCGTCGCCGTGCTCGCCGCGGCCGGGGCCGTGGTCTTCGGGGTCGTGCGGTCGCGCCGGCGCTCGCGTCCCGTCGTGGGCCGTCATCAGCTCCCCGACCTCGTGCGCACCCATGTCAACACGCTGCAGGCGCTGGTGCCCGAGTACGACCGCGCGGGTGCCGGGGGGATCGCCGGTGCGAGCGAGTTCGCCCGGCACGTCCAGACGATCGCGAGCAACACCACCGAGCTGTTCGCCCGCCTCGACCGCAAGGGGGAGGAGGGCCAGCGCGCGACCGCCGCCGTCGAGTACGGCGAGACGCTGCGCAAGCTGACGGGCGCGCTCGACCGGGACTACCTGCTCGACATCCTCACCCATCCCGACCTGTGGGACGACCCCGCCGAGCGCGTCGACGAGGTGCGCACCGCCGTGTCGGCGTTCTCCGTCGAGCTGGTCGAGAACATCAAGCAGGTCAACGCCCGCCGGGGGCTGCACTTCCAGGTCTCCCTCGACGGACTCATCGGCCGGCGCAAGGAGCTGCGGGAGTGGGACCGCGAGTTCGACCAGGCGTCGGACGACACCGGTCCTACACCCACCTCCGCGCCGCGCGACTGATCGCGCGGACGAGGCCGGGCGACGTCAGCGCCCGATGACCCCCGAGCGGCGCAGCTCGTCGATCTGCAGCGCCGACCACGGGCTGAAGACCATCGGCGCGGCGGTCGCCGCGGCACAGAAGCGCCTCACAGAGGAGCGGCGGTTCGACCGCCCCCGGCTGGCTAAACTTGACGGATGCCGCGTTCCGCGGCCCCGCGATTCCGCACTTCTCCCTCCCGACCATTGGAGCCACCGTGGCCGAGCAGTCCCGCCTCGACAAAGTCATCGCCCTCGCCCGCCACCGCGGGTTCGTCTTCCAGGCGGGCGAGATCTACGGCGGATCCCGTTCGGCGTGGGACTACGGTCCCCTCGGAACCGAGCTCAAGGAGAACATCCGCCGCCAGTGGTGGCAGACGTTCGTCCGCGGCCGCGGCGACATGGTCGGCCTCGACTCGTCGATCATCCTGCCCAAGCGCGTGTGGGAGGCATCCGGACACGTCGCGACCTTCACCGACCCGCTGGTCGAGTGCCTCCACTGTCACAAGCGCTTCCGCGCCGACAACCTGATCGAGGACTTCGAGGCGCGCAAGGGCCGCCCGGCCGAGAACGGTCTCGCCGACGTTCCCTGTCCCAACTGCGGCAACAAGGGCCAGTACACCGAGCCGAAGGCGTTCTCCGGCCTGGTGAAGACGTATCTCGGCGTCGTCGACGACGAGTCGGGCCTGCACTACCTGCGCCCCGAGACCGCCCAGGGCATCTTCGTGAACTTCTCGAACGTCCTCACCGCGTCGCGCAAGAAGCCGCCGTTCGGCATCGGCCAGGTCGGCAAGGCGTTCCGCAACGAGATCACGCCCGGCAACTTCATCTTCCGCACGCGCGAGTTCGAGCAGATGGAGATCGAGTTCTTCACCCCTCCGGCCGACGCCGACGAGTGGTTCAAGGCGTGGGTCGAGGACTGCTGGAACTGGTTCACCGACCTCGGCATCGACCCCGGCAACATGCGGCGCTACGACGTGCCCGAAGACGACCGCGCGCACTACTCGGCCGGCACGATCGACGTCGAGTACCGCTTCGGCTTCCCGGGCAAGGAGTGGGGCGAGCTCATGGGCGTCGCCAACCGCACCGACTACGACCTCTCCAGTCACACCGGGGCGTCTGGCCAGAGCCTCACCTACTTCGACCAGGCGTCGGGCGAGAAGTACACCCCGTACGTCATCGAGCCGTCTTTCGGTCTCACGCGCGCCATGATGGCGTTCCTCGTCGACGCGTACCACGAGGAGGAGGCGCCGAACGCGAAGGGCGGCACCGACACCCGCACGGTCCTCAAGCTCGACCCGCGTCTGGCGCCGGTCAAGGCGGCGATCCTCCCGCTGTCGCGCAACGAGCAGCTGTCGCCGATCGCCCGCGAGGTGGCCGAAGACCTGCGTGGCGAGTGGAACATCGACTTCGACGACGCCGGCGCCATCGGCCGCCGTTACCGTCGCCAGGACGAGATCGGCACGCCGTTCTGCGTCACGGTCGACTTCGACTCGCTCGACGACCGCGCCGTCACCGTGCGCGACCGCGACACGATGGGCCAGGAGCGCGTGCCGCTCGACGGCCTGCACGCGTATCTGGGGGAGCGTCTCCAGGGCGCCTAGCCCCCCGCGGATCCCGCCGAGCGTCCACGAACGACCGATCGCCCGGGCGCTTGTCGTGATTCGTGCACCCTCGGCGGTCGGTGCGCGGCCGGGCGGGCCTAGCCTGGCTGGATGGCCATGAACTATCGCGGCACGACCGCGCTCATCACCGGTGCGAGCGCCGGGCTCGGCGTCGAGTTCGCGTCGCAGTTCGCCGCGCGGGGGGCCGACGTCGTGCTCGTCGCGCGCCGCGAGGACCGGCTCCGTGACCTCGCCGGGCGCCTCGCCCGCGAGCACAGCGTCACCGCGACGCCGATCCCGCTCGACCTGGCGACGCCGGACGCGGCGACGCGGCTGCGCGAGGAGCTCGAGGGACGGGGCATCCGGATCCAGACGCTGGTCAACAACGCGGGCTTCGGCATGCGTGGTGCGCTCGTCGACGCGGATGCCGCGCGCACGGCCGAGATGGTGCAGGTCAACGTCGCGACGCTGACGGCGCTCACGCGCGAGTTCCTGCCCGACCTCGTCGCCGCCGGCACCGGCGCGCTCGTGGGCGTCGCGAGCACGGCCGCATATCAGCCGTGCCCGAACATGGCCGTCTACGGAGCGACGAAGGCGTTCGTGCTGAGCCTCACCGAGGCGATCGCGTACGAGACACGCGGGTCGGGGCTGCGCGTGCTTGCTGTGAGCCCGGGGGCGACGCGCACCGAGTTCTTCGAGGTGGTCGGCACGTGGGATGCCTCGGTCGGCCGATTCGAGACGTCCGAGCAGGTCGTGACCAGGGCGCTGCGCGAACTCGATCGGCCGAACGGGCGGGCGAGCTTCGTCTCGGGCCGGCTCAACGCGGTGGCGTCGACGCTCGCCCGGCTGATGCCCCGCCGGCTGACGCTCGCGGCGAGCGGACGCGTCCTGCAATAGCCCTGGCGAGAGGTCGCGAACGGCGAGTTCCGCGCCGGCGGCGCGGTGATTCGTGCACGCTCGCCCGACGCTCAGTCGGTGACGGTGTATGTCGCGGTGCCGGTGTCGCCGTCGAGCACGCGCCGGTAGTCCTCGGCGATCATTCCACGGAGCACGTCGGCGTCGACCGCCTCGAGATCCTTGAGGTACAGGCATCCGGCGCCGGTGTCGTGCGGTCCGAGCCGGGCGAGCTCGTCCGCGTGCGCGCCGGTGTCGAGCAGGTAGACCGTGGTCGCCTGGCGGCGAGGGGCGAACGCGGCGATGGGCACGTCGCCCTCGGTTCCGGTCGGGTAGCGGTAATGGCACGAGCCGAAGCCGATGATCGTGCCCCACAGCTCCGGCTCGCGGCCGGTGATCTCCCGCATGAGAGCGACCATGGTCGAGGCATCCCGCTGCCGCTTCGCCGGCGTGACCCCTGCGATGAACGCGGCCACGCTGCCGCCGGTCTTCTGCATCAGACGCCTCCGCCCCCGGACTTCGCCGCGGCCTTCATGGCCCGCTTGTGCTCGCGCACCAGCGTGAGCGACTCCGGCGAGACGATGTCGGCGACGCTGCGGTGCGATCCTTCTTCGCCATAGGGAGCGGATGCCTCGCGCCACCCCGCGCCGTCGTACCCGTACTGCTTGCCGAGGAGCGCGAGGAAGATCTTCGCCTTCTGCTCGCCGAAGCCCGGCAGCGCCTTGAGCCGGGCGAGGACCGTCGGGCCGTCGGGGTCGCCGTCCGTCCAGATCGCCGAGGCGTCGCCGTGCCAGTCCTGCGCGATGCCGGCGCACAGCGACTGCACGCGACCCGCCATCGATCCGGGGAACCGATGCACGGCGGGTGTCGCCTTGAAGAGCTCGGCGAACGCCTCGGGATCGAAGGTCGCGAGCGCGGCGGCGTCGAGGGTGCCGGCGCGCTCCGAGATCTTGAGCGGACCGGCGAACGCCGTCTCCATCGCCACCTGCTGGTCGAGCAGCATGCCGATGAGGAGCGCGAGGGGGTCGTCGGTGAGCAGGCGGTCGGCGGTGTCGTCGCCCGTGATGTGGAGGCTCATGTGGCCAGTCTCGCACCCGCCCGTTTCGCGGCGCGACCCCGGCGGTGATCGCGGCGGATGGGAGGATGGAGCCCATGCCCGAGACGCCCGAACCGTTCGACGAACTCGTCACCCACGCGCACGAGACGAAGGTCGTCGTCATCGGCGGCGGCGTCGCGGGTCTGGTCGCCGCTCTCGAGTGCGCGAAGGTCGGGATGCCCGTCACGGTGCTGGAGGCGACGGGATCGTTCGGCGGCACGGTCGCCGAAGCCGAGGTGGACGGGCTCCGTGTCGGCACCGGGGCGACGTGCTGGTCCACCGCGGGCGGCGCCGTGCGCACGCTCGTGGACGAGCTCGGTCTGAGCGACCTCGTCGTCGCGCCGCGCGACGATCGCACCTGGATCGCCGGACTCGACCGCGGCGCGGCCGCCCCGCTCCCGGGCGAATCCGTTCTCGGCATCCCGGCGAATCCGTGGGCCGAGGATGTCCGCCCGTTCATCGGACTCGGCGGCGCGTGGCGCGCGTACCTCGACCGGCTGCGTCCGCCGCTCACGATCGGCAAGGAGCGCAATCTCGGCAGGCTCGTGCGCACCCGCATGGGCGACGCCGTGCTCGACCGCATCGTCGCGCCCCTCGCCTTCGGCCGCTTCGGAATCGGCCCGGGTCACGTCGACGTCAGCGTCGCCGCGCCGGGCCTTGGCTCGGCGCTCACCCGCACCGGTTCGCTGGGCGGCGCCGTCGCCGACCTGCTCGTCGACCGCCCGACGGGCGCTGCGGTCGAGAGTCTCGAGGGCGGGATGCCGCGCCTCGTCGACGCTCTCGTGCAGCGGCTCGGCGAACTCGGCGCCGACCTCGTCACCGACGCCCGCGCGTCGGCGCTCGAACGCGACGGCGATCGGTGGGCCGTCACGCTCGATCCGACCGGCGACGGCGCTTCGCGGGAGGTCCTCCCGGCCGACGTGGTCTTCGTCGCGACGGACCAGGCCGCCGCACGGACGCTCCTGTCGCCGCTCGTCGCCGATGCCGTGGCCGAGGCGACGGATGCCGCGCCCACCCGCGAGGTCGTCACGCTGGTCGTCGACGCCCCGGCCCTCGACGTCGCCCCACGCGGCGCGGAGGTCTACGCCGTCCCCGGTGCGCTCCGGGCGTCCGGCCTCGTCCATCAGACCGCGCGATGGGAATGGCTCGCCCGCGCTGCCGGCCCCGGCCGGCACGTGCTCAGCGTCGCGTTCGACGGCGCCGACGGCGCGTTGCCGACCACGGGCCTCGGCGACGCCGAGATCGCCGCGATGGCGCGGGCGGAGGCATCCGCGCTCCTCGGCGTCGAGATCCCGGCAGACGCGGTGCGCGGGGTCCACCGGTCGGTCTTCACCCTCGCGCGACCCCCCTCGGCGTGGGGTCACGCCGAGGCCACGGCCGCCGCACGCGCCGCCGTCGCGGCCGAGCGCGGCCTCGCGGCGGTCGGGGCCTGGCTGTCGGGAAGCGGGCTCGCCCGGCTCGTCCCGGATGCTCAGGACGAGGCCGAACGGGTGCGCCGGGGAGTCCTGTGGGGGGCGTCCGACGCGTCGTGAGGGCCGCATGACCGCTCTTGTCAAGGGTGGATGCCGGAATCGGAATACAGGGCTACCCTGGGAGGGTCATCCACCGCACCACCGAGCGTGAGGAGACCCCATGAGGGGCAAAGCAGGACTCGTCGTCGGACTCGCCATCGGGTACGTGCTCGGCACCCGGGCGGGCCGTGAGCGCTACGAGCAGATCAAGACCCAGTGGCTCAAGGTCTGGAATCTCGACCCCGTCCAGCAGCAGGTCGGAAAGGTGAAGGATTTCGCCACGTCCGCCGCCATGGCGCTGCCGACCACCCTCTGGGACTCGGCCGTCAAGGTGACCAAGGCGGCGTCGTCGAAGGGCACGCCTGGGCAGAAGCTCGACGCGGCCATCGACGTGACCAAGGACCAGGCCGATGACGTCGGCCGGGCGGCGAAGACCACCGCGAAGGCCGCGAAGGACGCCGTGGACGACCTCATCGACGACGCCACCGATTCCTCGTCCGCCGGGCGCGGCGGAGCGTGACGTGACGTCGCCGCGCGGATTCCGCGACCGCGCCGATGAGAGCCTGCTGACGCTCCTCGGCGAGGTTCCGGAGCTGATCCGCAACCTCGTCATCGCCGAGATCGAGTCGGCGAAGAAGTGGGCGGCGCGCACCGCCAAGGACGGCGGATGGGGCGCGCTGTGGATGTTCGCCGCGCTCTTCGTGCTCTTCTGGTCGGTCCCCGTGCTCGGCACGTTCGTGATCGCCGGCCTCTCGTCGTGGTGGCCGGTGTGGCTGTCCGCCCTGGTCGTCTTCTTCGCGATGCTCATCGTCACCGCGATCCTGGCGCTGCTCGGCATCCTGCGGTTCCGCAAGATCGGCAAGAGTCAGAACCCGGTCCAATCCATCGCCCAGGACGTGAAGGAGGTGCGCGATGAGCTCTGACGCGCCCGTGCCGATGCCCCGCACCGCTGTGCCGCTCGGGATCGCCGACCCCGTCGAGAAGGCGCGCGCCGAGCTGAAGGCGACGCTCGCCGCGATCGAGGTCAAGGCGAACGTTCCGCGTCGGCTGTCCGTGAAGATCGACGACTCGGTCGAGAAGGCCCGTGCCTTCCAGCGGCGCAGCCCGGCGCTGGCCGCGGCGGCTGTCGTCGCCGGTGCCGCCGTCGTCGGCGCCGTCGTGTGGGGACTCGTCCGCGCCTACACGCGCTGACGCCGCCGTCCACAGCGTCCGGAAACCGACCGGACACACGCCCTGAGCGTGGGGGTATGCTCGGGGAGAGGCAGTGCAATGGTGCGATGCTGCCGAGCGCGCGAGCCCGATTCGCATCGCGCATCGGCCGCTCGAACGTTTGGGGCGGCCGACCGAGCACCACGAGAGTCGACCCCCCATGAACACAGCCTCACAGCACGTACCCGCCAAGCCCCTCGCGGGATGGCGCGTCCTCGTGCCCCGCGGCGGTCCCTGGGGTGATGGTGTCGCGGCGACGCTGCGTCGTCAGGGCGCCACCCCCGTGATCGCGCCGCTCATCAACTTCGCTCCGACCAACGACCAGGCCACGCTCGAGCAGTCGCTCGCCGACCTCGCCGCGGGCTCGTTCGACTGGCTCACGGTCACGAGCGCCACAACCGTCGACGTGCTCTACGCGTATCGCGCGATCGTGCCCCCGACGACCAAGATCGCAGCCGTCGGAGAGACGACCGCGGCGGCGCTCCTCGCGGTCGGGTACCGGGTCGACCTCGTGCCGGAAGAGGACAACTCCGCGGCCGGCATGGCCGAGCAGCTCATCGGTCTCGAGCCCGAGCCGCGCGACATCCTGACCCTGCGCAGCGAGATCGCCAAGCCCGTGCTGACCCGCATGCTCGCCGACGCCGGTCACCGCGTCCGCAGCGTGGTGGCGTACCGCACGGTGGGCGTGCCTGTCACCGATCGCATCGCCGAGGACGTGCGCTCGGGTCGCATCAACGCGATCCTCGTGACCAGCGGGTCGGTGGCCGAACAGGTCCACCTCCAGTTCCCCGCCGTCCCCGAGACGACTCTCATCGCCGCGATCGGTCCGCGCACCGCGAAGGACGCCCGTCGGGCGGGCCTCTCGGTCGACGTCGTCGCCGACGCGCAGACCGTCGACGCGCTGATCGACGCAGTGGCGCGATTCTCTCTCCCTCACGCAGCGGACGAGTTCGCGCCGCGCACCGGTGCTTTCCCGCTTCCGCGCCAGGACTGACCCGAGGTGGGTCCGAGCTCGGCTCCCCGCGTCGTCGTCCTCGCCGGCGGCGTCGGCGGGTCTCGCTTCGTGCTCGGAGTCCGCGCTGCGCTGCGCGATCGTGGCCTCACCGACACGGCCGCGGCGCTGACGGTCGTCGTCAACACCGGAGACGACCTCTGGCTCTCGGGCGTGCGCTTGCAGCCCGACGTCGACTCGATCACCTATGCACTCGCCGGCGTCAACGACACAGAGCGGGGCTGGGGTCGCAACGGCGACAGCGAACGCGTCAACCGCGAGCTGCAGGAGTGGGGAGCGGGCTGGCCCTGGTTCACCCTGGGCGACCTCGACCTCGGCACCCACCTCGCCCGGACCGGATGGCTTCGTGACGGCTCGACCCCGACGCGGGTGCTCGAGCGGATGTCGCACCGCTGGGACCTCGGAGCGCGCCTGCTGCCGATGACCGACGCCGAGGTCGACACCGTCGTGACCGTGCGGGAGGGCGACGGCATCCGCTCGATGCACTTCCAGGAGTGGTGGACCCGGCATCGCGCGACGCTCGAGCCGGTGCGGTTCGACAACCCCGGCATCGAGGAGGCGCGTCCCGCGCCCGGCGTCGTCGATGCGATCGCGCAGGCCGACATCGTGCTGCTCGCGCCGTCGAACCCGGTCGTGTCGATCGGGCCGATCCTTTCGGTGCCCGGGGTCCGCGAGGCGCTGCGGGCCGCCCCCGCACCCGTCGTGGGGGTCTCGCCGATCATCGGCGGACGCGTCGTCCGGGGTATGGCCGACGTGTGCCTCGCGGCGATCGGTGTCGACACCTCCGCGCTCGCGGTGGCCTCACTGTATGGAGCGCGGGCCGGCGACGGCCTGCTCGACGCCTGGCTGATCGCCGAGGAGGACGGGGCGGTCGCCGACGAGGTGGCGGAGCTCGGCATCCGCTCGCTCGTAACGCCGCTGTGGATGACGGATGCCGCGCGCTCGGCCGCGCTCGCCGAGTCGGCGTTGGGCGTCGCAGGAATCTGACGTGCCCGACCTGACGTGGCTCGCGTGGGCGCTACTCGGCCTGGCGGCGCTGATCGTCGGGTTGTCGAAGACCGCGGTGCCCGGCGCCGGCACGGTCGCGGTGGCGATCTTCGCCGCCGTCCTTCCGGCGAAGCAGTCGACGGGGACCCTGCTGCTCCTGCTCATCGTGGCCGACCTGTTCGCCATCACGATGTACCGGCGGCAGGCGAACTGGCGCGCCCTCCTGCGGCTCGCTCCCGCGGTCGTGGTCGGCGTGCTGCTCGGCGTCGGGTTCCTGGCGATCGCCGACGACGCGTGGGTGAAGCGGACGATCGCGGTGATCCTCCTCGCGGTGATCGTGATCACCCTGGTGCGCCGCCGGATCAGTGCGCCGGTCGCCGACGCGGGCCCGCACCGCGTCGCCGCGGTGACCTACGGCACGCTCGGCGGGTTCACCACGATGGTCGCGAACGCCGCCGGACCGGTGATGTCGATGTACTTCCTCGCGGCCAGGTTCCCGGTGAAGGAGTTCCTCGGCACGGCGGCGTGGTTCTTCGCGATCGTCAACGTGTTCAAGGTGCCGTTCTCGATCGGGCTCGGGATCATCACCGGACCGGGTCTCGTGCTGGACGCGGTGCTGCTTCCGATGGTGATCGCGGGCGCGCTCCTCGGTCGGTGGATCGCCGGGCGTCTGCCGCAGCGGGTGTTCGAGCGGCTGGTGATCGGCTTCACGATCGTGGGAGCTGTGTACCTGCTGGTGGGGTGAGGCGGACGGGGCTGGGCTCTGTGGGGCTGCACGAGGCCCGTGATCAGCAGGAGGGGGCCGAGGATGGGGGTGATGTCGGCGAAGGACTGCCACCGCTTCGGCGAGCTCATGCGGCGACGCCGGCAGCGCCTCCGTTCTGCGGTTGGATGTTCTATTCCACAGCTGTGGACAAGGCTGTGGAATCGAAAACAATGTCGGTGGTCAATGCGACCATGAGACATGGCGATCCTCGCGGCCCCCGTTCTCGACGAAGAGTTCGAGGCGTTCCTGTGCCGGGAGCGCGAGCGTGTCGCCGACTCGTGGTGGGAGCCCGACGTCGAGCGGCTGACGATCGCCGACGGCCCGGAGGTCGTTCGCGAGCACCGCTGGGACACCGCGCTCTCCGATCGCGGGAAACTGCTCTACGAGTGGTCGAACACCGCTGTGCAGATCGCGCGGTGGCAGGGCGTCCAGGTTCGGCTTCTTGCGGAGGCGATGCAGCTCGCGCTCGACGACGGCACCCTTCGGTCCGATGCGCAGCTGTCGGTGCGCAGTCTCGCGGCAGAGCTCGCCTGCGCGGTGGGCGTGTCCGACCGTACGATCGAGCAGCGGATGAACGACGCGCTGGGGCTCCGCGACCGGTTTCCCCGATCGATGGCCGCGCTCGCAGAGGGGCGGCTGTCGCTCGCACACGTGGCCGTGGTCGCTGACGAGGGCACACGGCTCGACGACTCCGCCCGGGCCGCGTACGAGGAGCTCGTGCTCGACCGTGCGGCAGGTCTCACGACCGGGCGACTCCGCGTCGTCGCCGCCTCGATCGCCGAGGAGCTCCTGCCGACGATGATCGCCGAGCGCCATCTCGAGGCGCGCGCACATCGTCGCATGACGGTGCGCGACGTGGACGACGGCATGGCCGAGCTCTGGGCACTCCTGCCTGCGGCGCTGGCTCACGGCATCCACGACCGGGTGACGCGGATCGCGCGGGGGGTGAAGGATGCCGCGGCCACGCCCGCGCTCGCTGTGGACGGCTCGGGCGTCTCCGGTGGCTCGGGCGTCTCCGGCGTCGCGGGCGTCGACGCGTCCGACGCGGCCCGGGGGTGCCCTTCGCCCGCCGCGCCTTCACCCCCTCCCGCCGATGACCGGACGATGGATCAGTTGCGAGCCGACGCGCTGTGCGACCTCCTGCTCACCGGGCATCCGACCCTCGCAGCGATCGACCGGGACGGCGGAGACGGTCTCGACGCGTTGCGGGCGATCGTCCAGATCACGGTGCCGTTCCAGACGCTCCTCGGTGACGACGGCCCGCCGCCGTCGCTCGCGGGGCGCGGTCCGATCGACCCTGACACCGCACGGCGACTGCTCGGCGCCGCGACGCTGTGGGACCGCGTGCTCACCGACCCGGTGAGCGGCGACGTCCTCGCCGTCGACCGGCGGTTCCCGACCGAGGCGCAGCGGCGGCACCTGCGCGCGCGCGACGAGCACTGCCGATTCCCGGGTTGCCGCATGGCGGTGTGGCGGTCCGACGTGGACCACACCATCGACCATCAGCACGGCGGCCCGACCGAAGCCGGCAACCTCGCGCACCTGTGCCGAAGACACCACACGCTGAAGCACCACACGGCTTGGCGACTCGAGCAGCATCCGGGCGGAGTCCTCGAGTGGACGAGTCCGCTCGGCCGCTCCTATGTCGATCGTCCGCCTCCCACCCTGCGGTTCGTCGAACATCCCCCGAGCGGGTGACGGCGCGTCGGGTGGATGTCGAGGCGTCGGACATCTGCCGCGTGCGTGACGTGGCCCCATCGTTGTATCCGGCGGGTCAGCCCGGCGCCGGCCCTCCGTTGCGGGCGATCAGCGTGATCCATCGCTCCGCTGACTCCACGCCGGTTGACTCGAAGGCTCGCACGGCAGTCCATCCCACCTGATGCGCGACCGCCGCCAGATCGTCTTCTTGCCAGTATGTGAAGTGGCGCGCGTCCTCCAGCTTCGCGACGGACCAGGCTTCGCCGCGCCCCTTCTTGAAGCTCGCAATGAGAGGCCCACCCGGGCGGCAGGACCGCCGCGCGACCTCGAGCACCACCGCCAGAGCCGGCCTCGGCACGTGCAAGAGCACCGCGTTGGCGAAGATCGCGTCGTACGGGCCGCCGAAGTCGTCGGCGCGGACATCGAGCAGTCGCGCGGTGTGCCCGTCCTCGCGGAGCATGGCGACGAAGCTGGAGGACCCGTCCGTGCGATGCACTCGGACGCCCCCGGATTCGAGCGCTGCGGCATCCCTCCCCGGTCCGCTCCCGAGCTCCAGGACCTCCGCGCCCGGCGCCACCGCGCCGAGAAGATCGTCGACGAGTGCGGACCGCCCCATCGGCGTCAGCGCGGCGTAGCGTTCCGCTCCGCGTTCGTAGGCGGCGAGGGTCAGCGACTGGTCGTCGTCGGCCGTCACGTTCGTCGCCACCGCAGTCGGCCCGGCGCTCAGTCCGCCCAGGGCGACGGGCGGTCGTTGTCGCGCTCGCCGTCGTCGGGGAAGTGGGGGAGCTCGTATCCGCCGGCGCGGATGCACAGCCATCGCAGCTGGTCGCCGGCGTCGGGCCTCGCACGCCACGTGCGCCACACGCCCTGGCCGACGCGCACGACCGAGCCCGGTCCGACCTCGACGACATCGCCGTCGAGCCCCATCTGACCGCGACCGCCGAGGAACACGTAGAGCTCCTCCACCCGCGCGTGCCGGTGCCAGTATCCGGCCTCCTCGCCGGGCTCGAGAGCGTTCGCGGTCATGCCGATGTACTGCATCGTCATGTCGTGGTCGACGACGCGCCTGCCGTCTCGCGAGCTCTCGGGGCGGAACCCACCGAAGTGCTCCCGCCACTCGTCCGGTCCGCCCATCTCCAGCAGTTCGTAGTCGCTCACGTCGTCACCCTAGCCCGAGGATCTCGGCCGTGCGCGTCCCGACGCCGAGCTGCACGGCGGCCTCGAGCTGCTCGGCGGTGTCGACGTCGCGGCGGAGGGAGGAGGCATCCGGGATCTCGAGCGCGACGCACCCCGACGCGGTGTGCCGGGCGAAGGAGCCCTCGCCGAACGACGACGTCCAGGGGGCGCCCGCGCGCGCCGTCACGAGGGTCGAACCCGTGCCTTCGGCGTCGGCGACGACACCCCGGTCGACGGATGCCGCGGCCCGCAGCGCCGTCGCGAGGTCGTCGGGTCGCAGCGCCGGGAGGTCTCCGAGCAGCGCGGCGCGAGGCATCCGCCCGAGGGGGTCCACCGCCGAGATTCCGGTCGCCACCGCTGCGTCGAGTCCCTGCGCCTCGCCCTCCGAGACGAACCGCAGCGCCGGGATCGTCGCGGCCGCGCGCGCGAGCGCGGGGTCGTCCGTCACGACGACGACCTGCAGGACGAGATCGCAGGCGGTCGCGGCCGCGAGCGTGTCGAGAGCGACGGACCGCGCCAGTGCGGCACGGTCGACGCCGGGCACCTCGAGCCGCGACTTGCCGCGAGCCGACGGCTTGACCGGGACCACGACGATCCACCGCGCCGGCTCGGACCCGCGCGAGGAGACCGACGCGCCGGGCTGCCGCATCGGCTCCGGGCCCAGTGTCGGCTTCGGTTCCGGCGCGGGTTTCGGTTCCGGCGACGGAGCAGCAGGCCCGGTGCGTCCCCGCCGCCGGAACAGCGGGCTCACGCGCCGTACTTCGCGCGCAGGCGCGGCAGGATCTCCTCGCCGTACCGGCGCAGGAACGCGGCCTGGTCGTGCCCGGGGTCGTGGAAGACGAGGTGGCGGAAGCCGAGGCCGATGTACCAGCCGATCTTCTCGACATGCTCGTCAGGATCGTCCGACACGATGAAGCGCGACGCGGCGCGCTCGATCGGGAGCGCTTCGCCGAGGCGCTGCATCTCGATCGGGTCGTCGACGCCCATCTTCTCGTCGGGCGTGAGGGCCAGCGGCGCCCAGAAGCGCGTCTTCTCCTGCGCGGCGGCGAGCGACGTGTCGAGCGAGACCTTCACCTCGATGAGCGTGTCGATCGCGTCCGGCGCGCGCCCGGCCTTCGACAGGCCGTCCTCGAGGGCGGGGAGGAGCGTCTCCGTGTAGAGCTCGCGCTTCTTGCCGCTCGTCGTGATGAAGCCGTCGGCGATGCGCCCGGCGAGGCGCGTCGCGGCCGGCCCGGCCGCGCCGATGTAGATCGGCACCGGCTGGTCGAGCTTGTCGTAGATCGTGATGTTGCGGGCCGTGTAGTACGTGCCTTCGAAGTTCACGCGGTCCTCGGACCACAGCCGGCGGATGAGGCCGATCGCCTCCTTCAACCGCTGGAACCGCTCCGGCGGGTCGGGCCACGCGATGCCGAGGTTCGCCTCGTTCAGCGCCTCGCCGGTCCCGACGCCGAGGATCACGCGCCCGGGGTACATCACGCCGAGCGTCGCGAAGTCCTGCGCGACGACGGTGGGGTTGTAGCGGAACGTCGGCGTGAGCACCGACGTGCCGATCAGCACCTTCGAGGTCTTCGCGCCCAGGGCGCCGAGCCACGGGACGGATGCCGGCGCGTGACCGCCCTCGTGCAGCCAGGGCTGCAGGTGGTCCGAGATGAAGACCGAGTCGAACCCGACCTCCTCCGCGAGGATCGCGTAGTCGAGCAGCTCGGTCGGGCCGAACTGCTCGGCCGAGGCCTTGTACCCGAAGCGCAGGGGAACGGTCATGCGAGTCTCCTCTCGAGCGGCGCCGGAAGCGCCGAGAACTCCGAGCCGTCGGCCCGGGCGAGCCGCGCTCGGAACGCGTCGACGGTGCCCGGCCACAGCAGCGTGAGCCGCCCCGAGCGCTCGTCGACGTACCAGTTGCGGCATCCGCCGGTGATCCAGGGCGTGGATGCCGCGGCCGCGGCGATCTCGTCGGTGTACGCGGCTTCAGCCGACGCCTGCACGCGCAGCACGCCGCCGATCGTCTCGCGCAGGTCGAGCGCGCGCACCGCGTAGGCGGCCTGCTCCTCGATCATGAGGACCGACGACGAGTGGCCGAGCGATGCGTTCGGGCCGTTGAGCACGAACAGGTTGGGGAAGCCGGCGACCACCGTCGAGGCGAATGACGTCATGCCCCGCGACCAGTGCCCGTCGAGCGTCGCGCCGCTCTCGCCGCGCACGAGGTCGGCATAGGGCTGCCGCGTCGAGGCGAAGCCGGTTGCGAGCACGATCGCGTCGGCCTCGTGCCGTGTGCCGTCGGCCGCGACGAGCGTCGATCCCTCGACCGAGGCGAGGGCGTCCGGGACCAGGGTCACCGTGTCGGAGGCGACGGCCGGATAGAACTCGTCCGACAGCAGCACGCGCTTGCAGCCGAACGCGTAGTCGGGCGTGAGCGCCGCGCGCAGCGCCGGGTCGGCGACGTGCGCCTCGAGGTGGGCGAGGGCGATCGCGCGCGCGGACGCGGAGGCTGCGGCATCCCCGGACCGTGACGCGAACCGGGCCTCGCCTTCGGCGTAGAGGTCCGCGCGGAGCCCGGCGAGCCCGGCCGGCTCGGCGGCGAAGCCGGCGCGCTCCGCGTCGGTGTAGGCCGTCCCGCCGCGCGGCACGATCCACGCGGGAGTCCGCTGGAACAGCGTCACGTGCGCCGCCGTGCGGGCGAGCTCGGGGACGAGCTGGACCGCGCTGGCGCCCGTGCCGACCACGGCGACGCGGGCCCCGCCCAGCCGGGCGGCGTGATCCCAGCGGGCGGTGTGGAAAAGCGGTCCCGTGAACGTACCGAGGCCCGCGATGTCGGGGATCGACGGCTCGGTCAGGCGCCCGCACGCGAGCACGAGGGCATCGGCGACCACGGTGCCGTCCGACGTCCCGACCCGCCACACCTCGTGCTCGGCATCCCAGTCCGCGGACTGCATCGCCGTGCCCAGCCGCAGCCGGTCACCGAGACCCTCGACGGCGGCGACGCGCTCGAGGTAGGCGTGGATCTCCGACCCCTGCGCGTACGTGCCCGACCAGTCAGGATTCGGGTGCGACGCGAAGCCGTACAGGTGCGAGGGCACGTCGCACGCGACGCCCGGATACGTGTTGTCGCGCCACGTCCCCCCGAGCGAGGCGGCCCGTTCGAGCACGACGAAGTCCTCCCGGCCCGAACGGCGCAGGGCGATCGCCATGCCGAGGCCCGCGAAGCCGGCCCCGACGATCGCGACCTCGACCCGCGTCGTGGAGGGCATCATCGGCCGGACTCCCGTCGCGGCGGCTCGCGGTAGTCGGTCGTGCGCAGGCGGAACGGCCGGAACAGACGTGCGGCGATGGCCGAGGCATCCGCCACCGGCAGCTCGAGGCCGTGCTCGATGCCCGCCGCGGGCTTCACCCGCCCGTCGAGCAGGGTGCCGCCGAGGCCGTCGCCGCCCGACTGGAGGAGGACGGCGGATGCCTCGCGCCCGACGCGCGTCCACGGGATCTGCACGTGGGGGATGCTGCCCGACAGCAGCAGCCGCGACACCGCGACCATCGCCCGGTGCTCGTCGAGGGCGGCGCGCCCCGCGACGAGCGGAACGCCGCCGGCGGGGCCGGGGAGCGGGATGGGCACGAACTCGGTGAATCCGCGGGCTCGGTCCTGGATCGCGCGCAGCGCGCGCAGGTGCGCGACACGCTCGGCCGCGGTCTCGACGTGGCCGTAGAACAGCACCGACGTGGAGCGGAGGCCGGCACGGTGCGCGGCGGTGATGCCCTCGATCCAGAGGTCGATCGCGAGGTCGCCCGGCGCGACGAGCGCGCGCACGCGCTCGCTCAGCACTTTCACGCCCGTGCCGGGGACGGTGTCGACGCCGGCGTCGCGCATGGCCGCGAGAGCGCCGTCGAGACCGAGCCCGCTGCGGTCTGCGAGGTCGCGCACGTCCTGCGGGCGGTATGCGTGGAGGTGGATGCCGGGGGCGGCGTCCTTCACCACGCGGGCGATGTCGAGGTACCCCGACGGGTCCTCGCCGGCCGGGAGCAGACCCTGCACGCAGAGCTCGGTGGCCCCGAGGTCCCACGCGTCGGCGGCGATGGCGGCGACGTCGTCGAGGGTGAAGGTCGAAGGGTCGGCGGTCGCGGTGCGGCGGAGACCCGACGAGGTGAGATTGCGGTTGACGACGAGGCTGACGGCCTCGCCGACGGTGTACCGCCGCACGTCGTCGGCCGTCGAGGTGAGCGCGTCGAGGTCTGCGCCGGTCGCCTCGAGCAGCAGCGCCCACTCGGCGTCGTCGAGCGCCAAGGGGTTGGCGGCGGCGGTCTCGGCGAGGCTCGACACGCTGCGGTCGCGCGTCGGCGCGGCGCGCGTCGGTGTCGGTGTCGGTGGCGGCGGCGGCATCCGTGTCCCGGTTTGTCCCGGTTCGGCGGTGCTGTCGGGTGTGTGTGTCCCGGTTCGTCCCGGGTGGGTGGTGTCGCCGGGTGTGTGTGTCCCGGTTTGTCCCGGTTCGGCGGCGCTGTCGGGTGTGCGTGTCCCGGTTTGTCCCGGGTGGGTGGTGTTGTCGGGTGTGCGTGTCCCAGTTTGTCCCGGGTGGGTGGTGTTGTCGGGTGTGCGTGTCCCGGTTTGTCCCGGTTCGGCGGCGTCAGAACGGGACGAAGTGGGACATGATGCGGGGGAAGTGGGACACGAAACGGAGGAAGCGGGGGAAGCGGGGGAAGCGGGGCGCGTGGTGAGCGCGACGGACGGCACGCCCGTGCCCGCCAGGCCGGTCTCGGGGTCGGCGAGAGCGTCCACGGCCGGCCGGATCGCCGGGTCGATCCAGGTCTGCGCGCCCACCACGAACTCCGGCTGCGCGGTGAGCCGCTCACGCAGCTCGAACCCCAGCTCGGCGGTGCGCAGGGCGAGGTCGTCGAGGTGCGGCCACGGCCGCTCGGGGTTGACGTGGTCGGCCGTGAGGGGCGAGACGCCTCCCCAGTCGTCGGCCCCCGCGCGCACGAGCAGGTCGAACTCCGCCGGGTCGGAGAGGTTCGGCGGCACCTGGATCCGCATCCGCGGGCCCATCACGAGCCTCGCGACGGCGACGGCGGCGACGTACTCGAGCAGCTCGGCGTCGGGCGCGCCCTGCATCGCCGTTCGCGGCTTCGCCCGGAAGTTCTGGACGATGACCTCCTGCACATGGCCCTGACCGTCGACCCGGTGACGTTCGTGCGCGTCGCGGATCGCGACGAGCGACTCCGCCCTGTCCTGCAGCGTCTCGCCGATCCCGACGAGGATCCCCGTCGTGAACGGGATCCGCTCCCGCCCGGCGGCGTCGATCACCGAGAGGCGCAGGGCGGGGTCCTTGTCGGGAGACCCGAAGTGCACCTGCCCCGGCTCCTCGAAGAGACGGCGTGACGTCGTCTCGAGCATCATGCCCATCGAGGGGGCGGTGGGGCGCAGCATCCGCAGCTCGTCCGCGCTCATCACGCCGGGGTTGAGGTGGGCGAGCAGTCCGGTCTCGGCGGTCACGAGCCGGGCGATGTGCCCGACGTATTCGAGCGTGGATGCGAATCCGTGCTCGTCGAGCCACGCGCGGGCCTCGGGCCAGCGGTCCTCGGGGCGGTCGCCGAGGGTCAGCAGCACCTCCTTGCATCCCATCGCCCGACCCTGCCGCACGACGGCGAGCACCTGATCGGGCGACATGAACGCCGGCTTGCGCTTCTTCAGCAGCTGACCGGGGGTGTCGACGAACACGCAGTAGTGGCAGCGGTCGCGGCACAGCGTCGTCAATGGGACGAACACCTTGCGCGAGTAGGTGATCACGCCGGGGCGGCCGGATGCCTCGAGCCCCGCGTCGCGAAGCGCCCCGGCGAGGCCGAGAAGCCGGTCGAGATCCGCCCCGGTCGCCGCCAGGAGGGCGGCGGCATCGGGCGCGTCGAGGCGCTCGCCGGCGGCCGCGCGCTCAAGGGCGCGGGCGGTCTCCGGCGGTGAGACGACGGAGGATGCCACGGAGGTCACCGGTCCAGTCTCGCACCGTGCGCACGGCGCGGCGCCGCCTATCGTTGCCCTCCTGTAAGCAAATGAGCCGGACGGCGAGGGCGGCCGCTGGCAGACTAGACCCATGGTCACGCTGCTGCTCGACTCCACGCAGCTCGAAGTCGTGCTGTCCGGGGCAGAGCGCGCGATGGCATTCCGCAAGGGGAATGTCGTGATCGAGCGTTCCACGATCGCCAAGGTGCAGCTCACCGAAGACGCGTGGACGTGGCTGCGAGGCATCCCGAGCCCCGGTACGCACCTGCGCGGCGTCGTCGCGATGGGCACCTGGAAGTCGGCCGGCGGCGAGGACTTCGCGATCATCCGCCGTCACCGCCCGAGTGTCGTGATCGACCTCGACGGCCATCCGGAGTTCCAGCGGGTCATCCTCACCACCCGTCATGGGCTCGCCCTCGTGCAGGCGCTGCGGGTCGAGGTCGCCGCCGAGGCCGCCGACGTCGTCGAGATCGCGGCAGAGACGGGCACGATCCCGGTCCCGCCCGCGAAGAAGCCGCGTACGCGCAAGGCGCCCGCGGCCGCTCCGGCGGTCTGACCCCGCGCGGGCCCGGCAGTCTGCCGGGTCAGCTGACGTCGCGGCGCCAGCTGAACAGGTGCCCGAGCAGGACGAGCACCACCGCGTAGCCGAGCAGCACGACCCCGCCCGCCCACCACTCCATGGTCCCGGCGTCGCCGGTCGACATGCTCATCGCGAGCACGCTGGCCCCGACGAGCGTGTCGCTCGCGGCGCCCGGGAGGTACTGCGTCACCTCCGGCAGGCCCTCGACGAACGCCGCGGCCAGTCGGGCCACGGGCTCGATGAACTGCGTGAACACCAGGACGCCGACGATCGCGCCCACCTGGTTTCGGACGAGCGCTCCCACGCCGATGCCGATGAGGACCCACAGGACGTAAGCGAGCAGCATCCGACCGAACTGTGCCCAGATGTCGACGGACGTCAGCTCGGCATCGACGCCGAAGCCCGTGAGGAAGCCCACCGAGGCGCCGACGGACACGGCGATCCCGATCACGCCGTACAGCACGCCCAGGAGGACTCCGACGAGGATCTTCGCCCAGAGCACGAGACCGCGCCGCGGCGTCGCGAGGAATGTGGGAGTGAGCGTCTTGTGGCGGAACTCGCCGGTCACCATCAGCGTGCCGATGAGGAGAGGGAAGACGTAGCCGACGGACGTCGCCGTGCTGTAGAGCAGCCCGGCGAGACCGTCCTCCGGCAGCGGGGGCGCGTCGCCGGGGAGCGAGCCGGTCGCCGCGGCCGCGTAGACGAAGCCGAGCGCGGCCGCCGTGGAGCCGACGTACACGGCGAGGACGACCGCGAGGAGCCACCACATCACGGTGGAGAACTGCTTGGTGGTCTCGGAGCGGGTCGCTGCGGTGAGGCTCATCGCTGCTCACCCCCTTCGTCGTCGCGGTGCTCATGGACGTCGTGCTCGACCCAGTCGGGGGAGAGGTCCGCGAGTGCGCCGAGTCCGTCGTCCTCGGTGTCGTGCGAGTGAGCGGATGCCTCGTCCCCGCCGTCGTCCGGCGGGGCAGGCGCGTCGCTGCCCCAGTCGTTCTGCGGATCGTGCACCGCTTCGCCTTCGGCCGGGGACTCGTCGCCCACCCTGCCCTCGACCGCCGGCTCGCCTTCGGGGTGCGGTTCGGTCGCGCGCTGCCCGCCTTCGGGGTGCGGTTCGACCGCCGGCTCGCCTTCGGGGTGCGGTTCGACCGCCGGCCCGCCTTCGGCCTCCGCCGGGGCGTCGCCGCCCGCGCTCTCGGCGACCGCAGCGTCTCCGTCGACGGCGGGTGCGTCGCCGCCGCGTGCGGCGACCTCGGCCTCTGCCTCCGCGGCGGCAGCGGCAGCGGCCGCCTTCTCCGCGTCGAAGGCGGCGAAGAAGCGGTCCGCCTCGAGGTCGGCATCGGTCTTGACGTAGTCCTCCCACGGCCGGTCGTCGCCATCGGACACGAACGTGTCGTCGTCGGAGAGCTCGGCGTCATCGGCATCGGCATCGGCGTCCGCGTCGGCGTCCTCCACCCCGCCGTCGGGTCGCGGCTCGTCAGGGATCTGCTGGCCGGCCTCGGCCTCGGCCTCGCCCGCGTCGTCGCCCTCGACCGGCGCCCCGGTCGGGATGATATCGATCACGCCGGTGCTCGCCACGGCGAAGGCGGCGGGCCGCGCGTCGGGGTCGGGATCATCCAATCCGAACCGCTCCTCGGCCCACACCGCACCGGCGGCGGCTCCGGCCGCGGCAGCCGCGCCGGCGGCCACGCCCTCTCCGTCGAGCTCCGCGGCGACCGACGCCGTGTCCGCGTCGGCGGCATCGGGCAGATCGTCATCGTCCGCCTGGGGAGCCGAAGCCCCCTCGGCGACGCCGCCCCCAGCGACGCCGGCCGCAGCGACGCCGGGCTCGGCGGCGACGGCGGGCTCGGCATCCGGTGCCCGGTCGTCCGGCGTGACGACGGCGATCGCGCCCGACTCGATCGCGGGGATCACGTCGCTCAGCGCGGTCCCCGAGGCGCTCGCGTGCAGTCGAGTGCCGTTCACCAGGTCGAGGAACACCTCTTCCAGTGCCGGACCGCGCTTGTGCAGCGACGAGAGCGGAACACCCGCGGCGGCAGCGGCGAGGCCGACCGCGGCGGGCTCGATTCCCCGCACCGTGAGTCCGGAGCGCAGGACCTCGAACGGCACGTCGGCGGCGCGGAGCGCCGCGGCCAGCGCCGCGCGGTCTGCGGAGTCGACGACGGTCGCCTGCTCCGACGGGTCGACGAGCTCGTCGAGGCCGCCCTGGAACACCAGGCGACCCTGCGCGATGATCAGCAGCGCGTCGACCGTCTGCTGCACCTCGGTCAGCAGGTGCGACGAGACCAGGACCGTCCGTCCCTCGCGGGCGAGCTGACGCAGGAACCCGCGGATCCACTTGATCCCCTCGGGATCGAGTCCGTTCGTCGGCTCGTCGAGCACGAGCACGCCCGGGTCGCCCAGCAGCGCATACGCGAGCCCGAGTCGCTGCCGCATGCCCAGGGAGAACCCGCCGACCTTGCGGCCGGCGGCATCCGCCAGACCCACCAGGCCGAGCACCTCGTCGACGCGCGTCTTCGGGATTCGGGCCGCCTGCGCGTACACCGTGAGGTGCGCGGCCGCGGTGCGCCCGGGATGGAAGCTGGATGCCTCGAGCACCGCGCCGACCGTCTGCAGCGGATGCCGCAGCTTCGCGTAGTGCACGCCGCCGATCGTGGCGTCGCCGGCGGTCGGGCGCACCAGGCCCAGCAGGATGCGCAGCGAGGTCGTCTTGCCCGCACCGTTGGGCCCGAGGAAACCGGTGACCAGCCCCGGTTCGACACGTGCTGTGAAGCCTGAGACAGCAGTGACGGCGCCGAACCGCTTCGTCACTCCTGAGAATTCCAGCACCTGTCCGTGGGGCATGCCGAACCCTCTCGTCGTCGAAAGCATTTCCACCCATCTTTGCGGAAACGGCGGGCCGGTGTGCAGAAATGTGGCCGGGGGTCGAAGCTGCGCGCCGTGGGGCCGCCTCTGCGCTCGGTTCCGCCCCGGTAACGTTGCGACCGTGACCGACGTCTCCGAGCCCACCGTCCTCGTCCGCGCGAGCGGGGGACTCGGGCGCCTCACCCTCAATCGACCGCGCGCGATCAACGCCCTCGATCTCGACATGATCCATCAGCTCCAGGCCGCCCTCGACGACTGGGAGCACGACACCGAGGTGGATGTGGTGCTGCTCGACGGCGCCGGCGAGCGCGGTCTCTGCGCCGGGGGCGACGTGCGGGGGCTCGCCGAACGCGTGACGAGCGGGCGCGCCGAGGACTCGGCGCTGTTCTTCCGCGACGAGTACGCACTCAACGCCCGCATCGCCGAGTACCCCAAGACCTTCGTGGCGCTCGCCGACGGCATCACCATGGGCGGAGGCATCGGCGTCGCCGGTCACGCCGCGATCCGCATCGTCACGGAGCGCTCTCAGCTCGCGATGCCCGAGACCCGCATCGGGTTCACGCCGGATGTGGGCGGCACGTGGCTGCTCGCTCACGCCCCCGGGCGCCTGGGCGAGTACTTTGGGCTGACCGGGGCGGTGATGGATGCCTCGGACGCGATCTACGCCGGGTTCGCCGACCACTTCGTGCCGTCGGCGAACCTCGATGGTCTGCGCGACGCGCTCGAGACCCGCGCAGACCCGTCGAGCCCGACCGAGCTCGTGCTGCTGTTCGATGAGACCCCGCCGCCGTCGAAGCTCGAGCGGGCGCGCGAGTGGATCGACGACGCCTTCGCCGGCGACACCGTCGCCGACATCGTCGAGCGGCTGCGCGCACGGCCCGAGGCCGAGGCATCCGCGACCGCCGACCTGCTCGGAGAGCTCTCGCCGACGGGGCTCGCCGTGACCCTCGCGTCGGTGCGCCGGTCGCGCGAGCTGCCGGGGCTGCGCGACGCGCTCGAGCAGGAGTACGGCCTCGTGATGTGGTTCGCCACCTCGCAGCCAGACCTCGCCGAAGGCATCCGCGCCCAGGTCATCGACAAGGACCGCTCGCCGCGCTGGCAGCCGGCGACCCTCGCCGACCTGCCCCCGGATGCCGCGGCATCCGCTCTGGCCTACCTTCCCGACGTGCCCCTCTGGGCCTCGTCCGTGCCGCGGGGCTGACATGACGACGAGGCGGAGCTACTCGATCGGGATCGCGGTCGACTGGTTCTTCTTCGTCTTCGCGGGACTCGCCGCGATCTGGCTCGCCTACCTGAGCTTCACCGAGACGTTCATGGTCGGCTGGTGGGGCATCCCGTTCGCCATCCTGTTCTGGGTGCTGCTGGCCTACCTCGTACTGCCCCGGCTGCACCGCATCCTCACGACCATCTACGTGCCCGACTACTTCATCGGCCGCACCCGCACGAGCGACGGACTGCTCGGAGACCCGGTGAACCTCGCGTTCCTCGGCGAGGCCGAGCAGATCGAGCAGGCGCTCCGCTCGGCCGGGTGGACCAAGGCCGACCCCGTCACGTTCTCGTCGTCGTGGCGCATCATCACGTCGACCCTCACCCGCCGCAGCTACCACGAGGCGCCCGTCAGCCCGCTGTTCCTGTTCGATCGGGAGCAGGACTTCGCGTACCAGCAGGAGGTCGACGGCAACCCTGCCCAGCGCCATCACGTGCGGTTCTGGCGGTGCCCCGACGGGTGGCTGCTCCCCGGCGGCCGACGGGTCGACTGGCTCGCCGCAGGCACCTTCGACACGAGCGTCGGGCTGTCGCTGTTCACCCTGCAGGTCACCCACCGCATCGACGCCGAGACCGACATCGAGCGCGATCACATCGTCAGGACGGTCCGGGATGCCGATCCCGCGGTCGCCCTCGAGGTCATCGAGGACTTCGCCACGGGGTATCACGCGCGCAACGGCGGCGGGGACAGCATCACGACCGACGGCGACCTGCCGATCGTCGACGTGCGGAACGTGCGGGCGGTGACAAGGTGAGTGCGTCGCAGGATCCGTCCCGTCGGAGCACGGCGCCCGCGCCCAGCAAGCGCCCGGCGTTCGAGCCGGCCGCACGACTGCTGAAGCCGACCGCCTACGACCCGGACATGCGTCGTCCGATCTCGATCGTGGCCGGCACGGCGCTCGTGCTCCTGCGGGTCGTCGCCGGAGTGCTCGTGGTGGTGGGCCTGGCGATCGGCTGGGACGACCTGATGGCCGACCCCGGCACCGTCCTCGAGGGCTTCGCGACGACACCCGAGGGCCAGCAGGCGGCCCTGTGGGTCCTGGTGGGGGTGTACGGCACGATTCTGCTCGCCGACCTGCTGCTCGCCGTGTTCGTCTACCGCGGCCGGAACTGGGCCCGCGTGATCGTGATGCTGTTCACGGTCGTGTCGATCAGCACCACCTTCGTCGCGTGGTGGGCGCAGGGTCAGGAGATCGCGCTCGAGGGCGCGTTCGTGTCGCTGGCGATCGACATCCTCGTCCTGCTCGCGCTGTCGAGCCGCAGCGCCGCCGCGTACGCGCGCCGCAACCAGCGACGCTGAGCCCCGGCCACGGCGACGTGGCATACCCTGAGATCCGCCGCATGGGACGGCGCGAGGGGGAGGGTGCGTGTTCGACAGTCCGCTGTCCGCCTCGGCCTACGAGGTTCTGGAGGTCGACCCGACGGTCGACGAGGAGTCGCTGCGCAGGGCGTACCGTCTTCGGCTGCGCCAGACCCATCCCGACACCGGCGGCGATGCGGCCCTCTTCATCCAGGTGCAGCGGGCGTGGGAGCTCGTGGGCACCGCCGAAGCGCGCGCGGCGTACGACCGCGGCCACGGCTTCGGCGACGCCCCAGCACCCGAGTGGTCGGGCTGGCGCGCACCGGCGGCGCGCACCGACACCCGGCCGCGCGCCCGGTCCTATGGTCATCCCGGCGGCTGGCGGCGCGAACGCTACCTGACGCTGATCCGCGAGTGGGCGGGTCGCGGCGTCACGCTCGCCGATCCCTACGACCCGGCTCTCGTGCGCTCGGCCCCGCAGCAGCTGCGCCGCCTCCTCGCCGACGCGCTCGCCGAAGAGGCCACGGCCCGCATCGTCGCCGACCTGGGCATGGGCTACACGGTCTGGCATGACGTCGCTCCCTCGGGCGCCAACACCGATTCCGACGCCAAGATCGACCACATCGTGCTCGGCCCGAGCGGGCTGTACGGCATCCTCTCGGAGGACTTCGGCGGGCCGGTGCGCCTGCGGCGCGGTGAGCTCATCGGCGACGGGGTCGGCGGAGCGCCGATCGCGTCGCTCGTGGCCCGGATGCGCGGCATCGCCCGGGCGGCGGGCGTGCGATTCAGCGGCGCGATCGTCGTGCTCCCCGATGACGACGTGCTCCAGGTCATCGAGGAGATCGGCAAGGTGCGGGGCACCCCGGTCGCCGTGGTGTCGCGCAGCGCTCTCGCGGCCGTGCTGCGCCGGGGGATCACCGGCGTTCGGGCCATCGGCGGCAACGAGGTCTTCGACGTGCGCACACGCCTGCAGCAGGCCGTGCGCTTCGCCTGACGGCGCTGGGCGGGCTCAGACGTCGGGAGAGGCTTCGGACCACACGGCGAGCTCGTTGCCCGCGGGATCGGCGAAATGGAACCGCCGGCCGCCGGGGAATCCGTAGATCTCATGGATGATCGTTCCGCCGGATGCCTCGACCCTGGCGCGCGCCGCCTCGAGGTCGGTGACGTAGAGCACCGCCATCGGCATCTTCTGCTGCTGTGCGTCGGCGATGCCGTTGAACCCCGCGACGACGCCGCTGTCGGGGGTGTCGAGGTACTCGCCGTAGTCGGTGAAGCTCCAGTCGAAGGCGGCCTCGTAGAAGCCTCGCGCGGCCTTCAGTGTCTCGGCGTCGGCCGCAGGGAACTCGATCAGATCGATGTGGTTGTGCGTGGGCATGCGCCCGGTCTACCACCCGGTGCCGACACGGCGCAGCCTCACCGACGTCAGTCGGTCAGGCCGAAGAGCTCGAGCGGGTGGGTGAGGCGCCACCAGGCACTCGGAGCCGCGACGTCGTCGGCGAGCCGCAGGTCGACGGCGGCCGCATCCAGCGGACCGTCGACGGTGAGGGACCCGACGGTGTCGCCCTCCTCGCGGCTCTCCTCGAGCGCGTACGTCGTCGCGACGGTCCCGGATGCTCCGTTCCAGAGCACGACCGATGCGTCGTCGGCTGTCAGGATGTCGACGTGCTCACCCCACGCCGTGTCGACGGTGCCGGCGAGCGTGCCCGCCGGAACCGAGGGCGTGAGCTGGAGCTCCTGCTCCAGCTGGGTGTACAGCGCCCGCGATGCGGCCAGTCGCGCCTCGTCGTCGGGCTGGCCCAGCACCGACGCGTAGATCCGGACCGGGGTCTCGCCGACGACGATCTCCTTGGCGGACAGCAGGTTCCACGCGTCGAGCGTGCCGGTCTTGATGCCGAGGACGCCGGGATCGGCCAGCAGGCCGTTCGTGTTCTCGACGGCCCCTGCCCCGGGAAGGTCCACCGACTTCTTGGCCACGATCTCGGCGATGACGGGGTTGGCCAGCGCCTTCTGCGCGAGGGTGAGGAGCGCCTCGGGCGTGGCGGTGTTGCGCGGGTCGATCCCGGTCGGCTCGACGACCGTGACGCCGGGCACGCCGTGTGTGGACAGCCACGACGTCGCCGCGTCGGCGAACACCCCGTCCGACGGGAAGAGGTTCGCGGCGAGGCGGTCGGCGTAGTTGTTCGCGGATCCGATGAGCATGCCCTCGAGGAGCTGGTACTGCGTCAGCGTCCCGCCGACGGGGACGTCGAGGGCGGACTCGCCGTTGGCGCGGTACTGCCAGTACGCGAGCGAGTCCCCGTAGTCGAAGCGGTACTCGGGTCCCTGCTCGCCGAGCGCGAGCGGCATCTCGTCGAGCACGACGAGCGCGGTGACGACCTTGGTGATGCTCGCGATCGAGTGCGCGTCGGCCGCGGAGGCCGCCGAGCCCTGGATCCCGCCGACGGACACCGCGGCGCTGCCCGCGGACGGCCACGGGGGCGCCGTCGCGGGGGCTGCGCTCGGCTGCACCGCGACGGCTGTGACGATCGGCGCCACGGCGTGCAGCGGCCACAGGAGCGTGGTCGCGGCGTAGGCGCTCACGAGGCCGGCGATGATGACGGTCGGCACGATGACGCCGGCCCGCAAGGGCGACTGGCGGGGCAGATGGGCCAGCAGGTCGGGCTCGACGGGGACGTAGGCGGTCGCCGCGGTCGAGAGGTCGTCCGGCACGCGGGGGAGACCCACGCTGCGCTCGTCCACCCACGCGAGGGCGAGGGGCCGTCCGTCCTCCGTCGTCGTCGCGGCGCCGTCGTCGTCGGGCGCGTCGAGGGGGCCGAGCGGGTTCATCGTGGCGGAGTCGTCGATGCCGGTCGGGGGTGCGGCGATCGAGCTGGGCTCGAGCGTCGGGGGGACGGACCCGGGCTCGAGCGTGAGCACGCGGTCGGAGGCATCCGATTCGATTCCGACGGTCGGAATCTCGGCCGTCGGCACCCGGCGCGCACCGCGCGACGGGGCTGGGGCGTCATCCGGAGTCACCCGCTCAAGATACCTCCCCGTGCGGCGTATACTCGTCGGCACAACCACGGGAGTCCGGTGAGCCGGGCTGAGAGGAAGCGATCCACGCTTCGACCGTCGAACCTGATCCGGATCATGCCGGCGCAGGGAGGAGCATCAGATGCACGCGTCCACGTCCGTATCCACGTCCACGCAGGCACCCGCGTCGCCACCGGCGAATCCGTACCGCTGGCGCGTCGTCGACATCGTCGTCGCGAGCGTCGTCGGCGTCGCATCGGGCCTCATCTTCCTGCTGTGGAACATCGCCTACCGCGGCCCGAGCGCGCTCCTCGAGCCGCTGCTGCCCGGACTGCAGGGTCTCCTCGACGGTCCGTGGCTGTTCGCGGGAGTCCTGGGCGCCCTCATCATCCGCAAGCCCGGAGCGGCGGTGTTCACGGAGGTCGTCGCGGCGGGCGTCTCGGCGCTCACCCTCATCGGCAACACGTGGGGCGCGTTCCTCACGCTCGAGGCGGGCCTCATCCAGGGCATCGGCGCCGAGCTGATCTTCCTGCTGTTCTTCTACCGCCGCTGGTCGCTCCCGGTGGCCGTCCTCGCGGGCATCGGGGCCGCACTCGCCGGGGGGATCAACAACCTGCTGCTCTGGTACGCCGGAGCCGACCTGTCGTTCGTCGTCGTGTACCTCGTGAGCACGTCGATCTCGGGAGCCGTCATCGCCGGCGCCCTGTCGTGGCTGCTCGCGCGCGGCCTCGCCAAGACCGGCGCGCTCGACCGCTTCGCCTCCGGGCGCGAAGCGCGCGCCCGCGTCTAGGCACGTGTCCGACGCGATTCCCCGTCCCGCCGCCGTCGAGGCCGCGGGGTGGGGCTGGCGTCACGCGTCTCGCCACGCGTGGGCGATCCGGGATGCCTCGCTGCGCATCGAGCCCGGTGAACGGGTGCTGCTGCTCGGGGCGTCGGGATCGGGCAAATCGACACTCCTCCACGGACTCGCCGGCGTGCTCGGCGGCGACGAGGAGGGCGAGCAGGCCGGCGCCCTCCTGATCGACGGCCTGCCCGCGGCTCAGGCGAGGGGTCGTGCCGGACTCGTCCTGCAGGATCCCGACGCGCAGGTCATCCTCGCGCGGGTCGGGGACGACGTCGCGTTCGGGTGCGAGAACCTCGGCATCCCGCGCGAGCGGATCTGGCCGAGGGTCGCGGCGGCGCTCGACGCGGTCGGACTCGACGTTCCGCTCGATCGCCCGACGAAGGCGCTGTCGGGCGGGCAGAAGCAGCGGCTGGCGCTCGCCGGGCTCTTGGCGATGCAGCCGGGTCTCGTGCTGCTCGACGAGCCGACCGCGAACCTCGACCCGTCCGGGGTCGCCGAGGTGCGGGATGCCGTCACCCGGCTGCTCGACGCCCACCCGGCGACCCTGGTCGTCGTCGAGCACCGCGTCGACGTGTGGCTGCCGGTGGTCTCGCGGGTCATCGTGCTCGGCGACGGCGGCGTCGTCGCCGACGGCTCGCCGGCGGACGTCCTCGATCGCGAGGGTGCCGGTCTGGCGGCGCGGGGGGTGTGGGTGCCCGGCATCCCTCCCGCGCGCCCGCCCGCGCCGCGGCGGCCTCCCGGCGAGTCCCTCCTGACGGCGGCGGACCTCGCCGTGCAGCGGGTCGCCGGGCATCCCGTGGCGTCCGGGATCGACGTCGGCGTGCGCGCGGGCGCCGCGCTGGCGATCACCGGTCCCAACGGCGCGGGCAAGTCGACGCTCGGCCTGACGCTCGCGGGACTTCTGGCGCCGGCATCCGGGTCCCTGACCGCCGCCGCCGCGCTCGCCGACGGCGCAGGACCCACGCCGATCCGGTGGGCGTCGCGGCAGCTGCTCACGCGCATCGGCACGGTCTTCCAGGATCCGGAGCACCAGCTCCTCGCGAAGACCGTCAAGGAGGAGCTCGAGGTCGGTCCCCGGGCGCTCGGCCTGCCCGAGGCCGAGACGGCCGGGCGCGTCGACGAGCTCCTCGAGCGACTGCGTCTCGCGCCGCTCGCCCGCGCGAATCCCTACACGCTGTCGGGGGGCGAGAAGCGACGGCTGACCGTGGCCGCGGCTCTGGCCACCGCCCCGCGCGTGCTCGTCCTGGACGAGCCGACGTTCGGTCAGGACGCCCGCACCTGGGCAGAGCTCGTCGCGCTGCTGGCCCGGCTGCGCGACGAGGGCTCCGCGATCGTCGCCATCACCCATGATCTCGACGTGGTGGAGGCGCTCGGCGCCGATCGCCTCGAGCTGGGGGCGGCATGACCCTTCTCGACACCCGCGCTCGGACCGGACGGATGTCGCGGGTCAATCCCGTCGCGAAGCTCGGCGCCGCCGCGTTCATCACCATCCCGCTCGTGCTGACGCTCGACGTTGTGTCGGCGACCGTGGCGCTCGTGCTCGAGCTCCTCCTCCTGCCGCTCGCCGGCCTCGGCGGGCGGGAGTTCTGGGCCCGCACCTGGATCGTGTGGGCGCTCGCACCGCTGACCGGGCTGACGATCGCGCTCTACGGGCGCACGAGCGGCGAGGTGTACGCCCAGTGGCTCTTCGTCACGGTGAGCGAAGGATCTCTCGTCCTCGCGCTGGCCACGACGATCCGCGTCCTCGCGATCGCGCTGCCGTCGGTCGTGCTCTTCGCGACCGTCGATCCCACCGACCTCGCAGACGGGCTCGGTCAGGTCCTGAAGCTCCCCGCGAGATTCGTGCTGGGCGCTCTCGCCGGGCTGCGCATGGTCGGTCTGTTCCTCGACGACTGGCGCGCGCTCGAACTCGCGCGGCGCGCGCGCGGCGTCGCCGATCGCGGCCGGGTGCGGCGGTTCCTCGGCATGGCGTTCGCGCTGCTGGTGCTCTCGATCCGGCGGGGCTCGAAGCTCGCGACCGCGATGGAGGCCCGCGGCTTCGGCGCCCCCGGCGCACGCACCTGGGCTCGCGAGTCGCCGTTCGGCGCCACGGAGTGGACGCTCATGGGCGTCGGCCTCGCGATCGCGCTCCTGGCGACGTTCGCCGCGCTCGCCGCCGGCACGTGGAACTTCATCCTCGGACCCGGGGTGTGAGCCCCGCGCGGGTCAGCCCCCCGCGACCAGCGCCTGATAGGCCGGCTGCATCGCGGGGAAGTACGTGTCCCAGGCGACGGTCGAGGCATCCCGCCCCTTCTGCACCGCCACGAGGCGGTCGAGGTAGTACTCCCAACCGGGCCCGATGGAGCCGACGTCCTCGCCGGGATTGAGGCGCTGTCCGAACACGAGGAGCGTGGCCTCTCCCTTCTCGATGAGCTCGAACCACAGGTGCCACGATCCGGATGCCGCGGAGGTGTCGCCGGCGAAGCGCCGCGGCGGGTCGCACTCGAGGATCGTGTACTCCTCGGGCGGCGCCTCCTCGTCCTCCGCGGTCATGAAGAACGCCACACGGCCGCTCTTCGGATCGCCCTCCCAGCGGCCGATCCACCGCTCGAGCCGCGCGGACTGCGTCAGCTCGCGCCAGACGTCGGCCGGCGGAACGGCGAAGGTGCGCGTGAGCACGAGGTTCGGGTGTCCGTCGATGTCGGTGACGGTGCCGGTGATGTCGGTGCGTTCGGTCATGTCGCGTTCCACAGCTCCCGGTAATAGGACAGACGCGCGCGGTCGGGTTCGACGCCGTACGCCTCGATGAGGGCGTCCTCCCATCCGGGTCCATAGTTCCACTCGGTGCTCATCGACGCTACGGCGATGTCACCCCAGCGATCGCCGAGGCCGAGCAGCCCCAGGTCGACGTGGGCGGCCCAGCGCCCGTCGTCGCCGATCAGCGTGTTGGGGCAGCAGGCATCCGCATGGCACACGACCAGCATGTCGACCGGCGGCGGCTCGCGCAGGGCGTCGGGGACGCGGATGCCCCGCCCCGCCGCGTTCGCGATGCGGGCGGGCACGGTCCAGTCGTAGGGGCACTCGGCGACCGGCAGAGCGTCGTGCAGCGCGCGGAGCCCCTCGCCGACCGCGCGCACCGCCGTCGCCGGGTCGGCGATCCAGCGTGGCGCCACCGCGCTCTCGCCGGGGATCGCCCGCGTCACGAGCCACTCGTGCGTGTCGTCGGCACCGGCTTCGAGCACGTGCGGCACGCGGGCCCACCGCCCGGCCCACTCCAGGCGCTCGGTCTCCTGGGCGAGCGACGACTCGGCGTTGCGCGGACCGAACTTGACGTACCGCTCGTCGTCGGTGCGGAAGGTCACACCCCCGTGGTCGTTGCGCCACACGGGCACGAGGCGGGCGCCGCGCGCGAGCGCACGCACGCGATCCGGCACGGCGATCGGCTCGACGGGGATCGACACGGGGGATCAGGCCTCGAGCACGTCGAGGAGCACCGCGGCGTGGTTGCGCTCGGCATCGTGGACGCTGTACAGGAGGGTGGCGACCGGATGCCGGGAGAGCTCGTCGCGCAGCGCGTCGACGGCGGGATTCGCCGCGAGCTCGACGCGGTAGGCCGAGGCGAAGTCCTCCCAGGGCAGCCCGTCCCGGTGATAGGCGCGGCGCAGCTCCGTCGAGGGCGCGGCATCCTTCGCCCAGTGATCGACGGCAGCCCGCTCCCTGGTGAGCCCGCGTGGCCAGAGCCGGTCCACGAGCACGCGGAACCCGTCATCGGGTGAGGGGGCGTCGTAGACCCGCTTGATCGTCACCGCCATGCGACCATGATGCCCGCCGACTAGCCTGGATGTGGCATCCCGTGCGTTCGTGACACTCAGTCCCGCGTAAGGTGGGATGCAATGTCTCGGCAGTTCGAAGGAGAACGCATGGACCTCACGGGTGCCTCCGCCCTGGTCACCGGCGGTGCGAGCGGGCTCGGCCTCGCGACCGCCCGCCGTCTCGCCGCCGCCGGCGCGACGGTCACGATCGTCGACCTGCCCGGCTCCGCCGGAGCGGATGTCGCGGCCGAGCTGGGCGGATCGTTCGCCCCCGCCGACGTCACCGACCCCGACCAGGTCGCGGCGGCGGTGACGACCGCGGCCGCCGGCGGGCCGCTGCGCGTCGTCGTGAACTGCGCCGGCATCGCCCCGCCAGCCAAGGTGCTCGACCGCGACGGCGAGCCGACGCCGCTGGCCGGCTTCGAGAGGATCATCCGCGTCAACCTCGTCGGCACGTACAACGTGATCTCGCAGGCATCCGCCGTCATGGCCCGCACCGAGCCGACCGCCGACGGCGACCGCGGCGTGATCGTGAACACCGCGAGCGTCGCGGCCTTCGACGGGCAGATCGGCCAGCCCGCCTATGCCGCGAGCAAGGGCGGCGTCCACGCCATGACGCTCCCCGTCGCCCGCGAGCTCGCCCGCTACGGCATCCGCGTGGTCACCATCGCCCCCGGCATCATGGAGACCCCGATGCTGATGGGCCTCCCGCAGGCCGCGCAGGACTCGCTCGGCCAGCAGGTCCCGTACCCGCAGCGCCTCGGAAAGCCCGACGAGTACGCCCGACTGGTGGCGGCGATCGTCGACAACGGCTACCTCAACGGCGAGACGATCCGCCTCGACGGCGCCATCCGCATGGCGCCGAAGTGAGCCTCGAAAGGACACCATGAGCGACTCGATCCTCCTCCACGTCGAGGGCGGCCTGGCCCGCGTGACGTTCAACCGTCCTGCGTTCCTGAACGCGATGGACTTCGAGATGGGCGGCCGCTGGCGCGACATCGCCCGTGAGGTCACGAGCGACCCGTCCGTGGGCGCGGTGATCCTGGATGCCGCAGGCCCGGCGTTCTGCGCGGGTGGCGATGTCGTCGCGATGGCGACGTCGGGTGCGACCGGCGCGGATGTGACGGCTGCGGCGCACGTGATCCACGAAGGCATCCGCACGTTCGTGCTGTCCGACAAGCCCATCGTCGCCGCGGTGCAGGGCGCGGTCGCGGGCGGCGGCCTCGGGCTGATGCTCACCGCCGACTACATCGTGGCCGCCGAGTCCGCGAAGTTCGTCAGCAAGTACGCGAACATCGGCCTGACCCCCGACCTCGGCGTGTCGACGCTGCTTCCGGCCGCGGTCGGTCAGCGACGCGCGCTCCAGCTCGTTCTGCAGGACCGCACCCTCTCGGCTGCCGAGGCGCTCGACTGGGGCCTCGTGGCCGAGGTGCTCCCCGCCGCCGAGGTGCCCGCGCGCGCGGACGAGATCGCGGACTTCTGGCTCTCGAACGCGACGGCCGCGTATGGCCAGGCGAAGCGCCTCGTCCGTCTCGGCGCCGACCGCACGTTCGCAGAGAACCTCGACGACGAGGCTGCGTCCATCGGCGCCCGGTTCGACACCGACGAGGCCAAGGTCCGCGTGGCGGGCTTCGCCGCGGCATCCCGCAAGTCCCGCCCCTGACCCCCTGCCCCACCCCACCGCCCCCACCGCCCCTACTGCCCCCACTGCCCCCACCGCCCCTGACCCCCTGCCCCACCCCACCCTCGCCATGTCCCGATTCGGCCCGGTATCGAGGTCGGAAAGCTAGCGAAATCGGGACACGTAGCGGACAGAGTGGGACAAGAACAAGGAGAAACCGAGTTGAGTGACACCACCCTCGCCGGCAAGACCATCCTGATGTCGGGCGGCAGCCGCGGCATCGGCCTCGCGATCGCGCTGCGCGCCGCCCGTGACGGCGCCAACATCGCGCTCCTCGCGAAGACCGACACGCCCCACCCGAAGCTCGAGGGGACGGTCCATTCCGCCGCCGAGAAGATCCGCGAGGCGGGCGGCCAGGCGCTGCCGATCGTCGGCGACGTGCGCAACGACGACGACGTCACCGAAGCCGTCCTCAAGACGCAGGGGGAGTTCGGCGGCATCGACATCGTCGTCAACAACGCCTCCGTCATCGACCTGTCGCGCTCGCTCGACCTGGCGACGAAGAAGTACGACCTGATGCAGGACGTCAACGTCCGCGGCACGTTCATGCTGAGCCGGGCCGCCGTGCCGATGCTGAAGGATGCCGCGAACCCGCACATCCTCTCGCTGTCACCGCCTCTCAACCTGTCGCCGAAGTGGCTCGGAGCGCACACCGGGTACACGCTCGCGAAGTACGGCATGACGATGGCGACGCTCGGCATGGCGGCGGAGTTCGCGAAGGCCGGCATCGCCGCCAACACGCTCTGGCCGGCCACGACGATCGCGACCGCCGCCGTGCAGTTCGCCCTCGGCGGCGACACGATGATGCGGGTGAGCCGGACTCCCGAGGTGTACGCGGATGCCGCGTACGAGGTGTTCCTCAAGCCGGCCGCGGAGTACACCGGGCAGACCCTCATCGTCGAGGACGTGCTCCGCGACGCAGGCGTCACCGACTTCTCGGGCTACGCGGCGACCCCGGGGACGCCGGACGACCAGCTGTTCCCCGACATCTTCCTCGACTGAGGCCGCCTGCGTAGGGTGGAGGCATGGCGGTGCGGAGCCTGTTCCCGATCCTCCTCTCGCGCGACCTTCCGCGGCTGGTGAGCTTCTACGAGCACGCGCTGCACGGCCGCGTCGACTACCGGTTCGGGAGCGCGGACGCGGACGACTATGTGTCGCTCACGCTCGGCGGGGGATCGCTCGGGATCGGGCGCGATCCGGCCGTCCCGGCCGCGACGGCGGGCGACCGGGTCGCTCTGTGGTTCTACGTCGACGACGTCGACGCCGCCTTCTCGCGGTGGAGGTCGGCGGGCGGCGACGTCGTGCAGCAGCCCGGCGAGACGCCCTGGGGCGAGCGGGTCGCGCAGGTGCGCGACCCCGACGGCAACCTCGTCAACCTCGGCGCCGCGGTCTCCGCGTCACCGGACTGATCCGTCGGACCGGGCGACGCGCACCGACCCTCACTTGATCCCGAAGGCGAAGGTGAACGAGGTGCCGTCGGCGAGGTCGACACGGTAGGTGTACTGCTGGCCGCCCTTGAGCGTCGCGGACCCGATCGATCCGGCCCAGAGCCCGACGAGCGGGATGTAGACGGGCTTGACGGTGGGCAGCAGCAGCGGTCGCTCGTTGACGTTCACGCCCTTGGTCGGCAGTGCGGTCGCCGAGACCTGGGTGATGCCGGTCACCGAGCCTTTGGCGGTGACGAGCCGGCCGAACTCGTCGCAGAGGCGGAAGAGGACGGGTATGGCGGAGATGCGGGGGAACACGCTCGATCCGTCGGGGTTGACGGGTTGCAGGGCGACCCGGCTGCCGGTGCGGCAGGCGGGGGACGGGGCGATCACGGTGTAGGACGCGGTCGCGGCGGCGCTGTTGCCGGCGACGTCGGTCGCGCGGCAGGTGAGCGTCTTCGATCCGGCCGTGGCTGTGTTCGGCGCGTCGCACGACTGCGTGGCGATGCCGGATGCCGCGTCCGTGGCACGGGGAGCGGCCGCCGCCGTCGCACCGAGGGCGACGGGGTTCGGCGTGACGACCGGCGCCAGCCCGGGCGCCGTGCCGTCGACGCGGACGAGGATGCCGTCGGTCGCCGTGGCGCCGAGCACGTCGCGCACCGTCCCCGAGATCTCGACGCCGTCTGCGCTCGTGTCGGCCGACACCGTCACCGCCTCCGGGCATTCGGCGATCGCCTCGTCGCCGGCACTGCACGTGAACGTCACCGTCACCGGCGCCGTGCTCCAGTCGCCCTCGACGTAGTCGCCGGCCGGCGTGTGCGCGGTTGCGACGATGCCGGGCCCGACCGGCGGCCGCGGCTCGGTGAGCACGAGTACCTCGGCGTGCGCGACATGGCCGTCGGTGCGTCCGTCGTTCGGCGTCACCGTGACCTCGACGAGGTCGCCCGGCGAGACCCAGCGGCTGAGCGCGAGGGTGGAGCCGCTCTCGGGGAGGGCGCCGCCGTTGACGTACCAGCGGTAGGTGAGCGACACCGGGTCCTGGTCGGGATCCGCGCCCGCTGCCGTGGCGGTGAGCGTCGAACTCGGCCACACCTCGGCGGTGTCGGCCGACAGCTCGACCGACGCCGACGGCGCGGTGTTCGACACGGCCACCGTCAGCGGGAACGACGAGCGGTCGCACGCGCCGCCGCGGCACACCGCCACGTCGACCGTGAACGTGCCGGCCACGGCGGCGACATGGTCCAGCACCGCCCGCGTCGCTCCGTCGGCTCCGGTCTCGACGGCCATCGGGCCCGAGGCGACGGGAGCTCCGCCCGCGGCGCTCGAGATGGCGAACGAGGCGGTGAGGCGCTCGCCGGCGGTGACCTCGCCGACGGCGAACGGCTGCACGAGCCGCTCACCGACCTTCAGGGCGACCGGCTCGGCGGCGGTGTCGATCGTCGGCGCGGGGGCGGCCGCCGGATCGAGGTGGCCGCGCGTGGACTCCGTCGCGACGTTGCCCGCCGTGTCGGCGACCTGCACGATCCACCGCATCGCGGTGCCGATGCCGGTGTCGACCGCCCAGTACGGGCCGTCCGCATCGGTCCCGGCCGTCATCGGGAAGGACTGCCACTGGGTGCTGCCCTCGGGCTGGGCGAGGAGGAGCACGCGGCCGATGTCGCTGCCCGTGCCGTCGGCGCGCACCCGGAAGGAGGACCTGCCCTCCCGGGGTGCGTCCACCGATCGGATGACCGGGGCCGTCGTCTCGGCAGGCGTGCCGTCCGCCTGCGAGACGGGGGCGTAGATCACCTCGAGATCCATCGCCGTGAAGCGCTCGAGGACGCCCGTGCCCGCGGTCGGGATCTCCACCCTCCCGGGCGTGACCACGAGCAGGTCGACGCGACCGACCGGTGTCTGCTGCGATGTCACGGTGGCGAACGTCGACGGGAATGCGACGCCCGCGCGGGAGGCCGACGGCTCGTCGACGCCGACGCTCGGACGGGTGACGGCGGGCGAGACCGCTTCGCCGCGCTCGGACGTCAGCCCGGTGATGAGGACGCCGCGGGGAGCGGTGCCCTCGGGAGCGGCGTTGAGCTGCGACACCACGCGGGGAAGCACGGGCTGGCCGGCGACGGTGAGCGGCTGCTGTCCGTCCGCGGTGAGGTAGGCGACCTCGCGCCCGTCCTCGTCGATCGCGGTCTCGGTCGTGAAGACCGGGGTGAGAGTCAGGCTCGCGGCCGAGAGCCCGTCGCCCGTCCCCGTCACGGGCGACAGCCCCGTCGGGATGGCCGGGAGCGGAGCGCTCTTCGGGGTCCCGGAGAAGGCGTACATCGGCAGTCCGTAGTACACGGCCTCCATCAGCACCTTCTCGTCGTAGCCCGAGTAGAGGCCGAGACCGCCGAGGTACGACTGCTTGGCGTACGTCAGAGCGCCGGCGGCCGACACGTCGGTGCCGTCGACCTCGGTGCCGATCCAGGCCGCGTACTCGCCGAGGAGGCGCTCCCCGAGCGCCGTGGTCACGTTGTTGGCCAGCCCGAAGCCGGTGTTGCCGATGAAGCCGTCGGCGGCAGCGAAGACGTCGACCCAGTCCGACGCGTCCCCGTAGTACGACGTCGGCAGGTTGCCGCCGGCGTGGCATCCGATCATGAAGACGAGCGAACCCGCGAGCTGCGGCGCCGCCGTGTGCGCGGACGCCGTCAGCAGGTCGGCGTCCGCGAAGCGGCCGCCCTCGGCGCCGGGGATGCCGGGCAGCATCCGCGTCTCGTCCGCATGCGTGTTGATCGAGACGACACGCGGACTCCCGCCGGCGCTCGGGAACAGCGCGCTCTCGACGTCGGTCCTCGTCCACGGCTCGGCGAGAGTGGTGCTCTCCGGAGCACGCCACTCGAGGTTCTCGGTGACCAGCGCGGGAAGCTCGGCCCAGGCTCCGTAGCCGCCGGTGAGCGTCGAGTCGGCGTCGAGCATCCCGTCCTCGGCGATGAACCGCGCGATGGAGGCGGTGATCTGCACGGGCGTCTCGACGAGCCGGCCGACACCGACGGTCGGCACGTAGAGATGCCCGCCGAGCGACTCGTAGGCGTCGGCGAGACCGTACGGATCGTCGGTGAGGATGTGGTTCGTCGCCGCGGCCGCCGACAGCGGCGTCGCACAGGCGTCGAGCGCCCCGTCCGCGACGGTCTCAGGGCAGGCGGTGCCGTCCGGCGCGACCGTCAGGCGGAGGGATGCCGCGTGGCTGGCCTCGTTGAACTGCGCAGTGTGCTGAGCCACCGGGGCGAGGGGCACGATGTCGTCGCCGCCGACGATCACCACCGAGGAGACGTGCGCCTGCTCGGCGCCGAGCTGGGAGGACACGTAGGCGTTGATCGCGCCCACCAGCGCGCGCCGGGCGGACATCGAGCACGGATTGGCGTCGAGCGTCGTCCGGGCCGCCTGCACGCCGAGGTCGGCATCCACCGACAGCACGGCACCGTCGACCGCTCCGTCGCCGACGTGGCCGGTACCGGTGAGCGACGTGAGCGCGGCACGCACCTGCGTCGCCGCGGCGGCGCCGTGGGTGTCGCCGAATCGTCGTGTGTCGACGAGGTAGACGGTGTTCGTCGATGCGGTCACCGCATCGCTGACGCCGACGACGCCCGGATCGGCGGTCTGCGGCGCCACCCACGGCGCGCACCTGCGCTCGAGCGGCTCGTCGACATACCGGGCGCGGAGCGAGTAGAGCGAGGTGCCGGCCTTTCCGTTGCCGCTCGTGACACGCAGGAGCATCTGCTCGCCGGGCGCGGCGGACGTCGAGGCCGCTTCGATCTCCGCGCTGCCGTCACCCCCGACCGCGGCCTGATCGACGAGGGTGTGCCCCGCCAGCGGGGCCGCGGCATCGCCGCCCGCCTCCGCCGGCGCGCCCACGTCGCCGGTCTGCTCGGTGACCGCGGTCCCGGGCGCCGGACCGGCACCGGCCACTCCGAGCTCGGCTGTGGTCGCCGACGGCGAGAACAGCGCGAGGGCGATCTGCCCGTCCGACGCGTTCGTCGAGATGACGAGTCGCCGGCCGGGCGCGGGGGGATCGACGAGGAAGTAGTCCTCGTCGAGAGCGGGACCCTCGATCGTGTTGCCGAGGTCGTCGAGCGTGCGGTACTCGGGTGAGATCCACTCGTAGTAGATCCGTCCCTCCTGCAGCGGCTCGCGCTCCCGCGCCGGGTCCTCCCACACGTCGCCGACCCGGTTGTTCGCGGGGTCGTCGAGGGTGCCGATCTCGAAGAAGGAGTACAGGCGGTCTTCGGCGGAGAGTGCGCCGCTGGTCAGCGCCGCATCCGCGAACGACGTCCCGGGCTGCGAGCTCGCGGTGTACCAGACCTCGAACTCGATCGAGGTGCCGCCCTCCGCGTCCGCGAGCGGCAGGCGGACGAGGTTGCGATCGACCTGGATGGGCCCGCCGTAGACGTGGCGATCCCACGTCAGCGACGGGCCGGAGGCGCTCGCGAAGTACTGGTTCGACGGAGCCGTGCCCGCAGGCAGCGAGATCGACGCCGTCGGGGCGGCGAAGTCCGTGGGCTCGCCCGGTCCGGGGTCGAATGTGAACGAGAACTGTGCGTTCGTGCCGCAGCGCTTGGAGCCGTCGCAGCCGTACCCCGGAGCGTCGCGCACGGACGCGTTCGGGTCGATCGAGGTCGGGGCGATCTGCTCCCAGGGGTAGCTGGCGGCGTCGAGCACGGAGAACAGCAGCGTGCCGAACGTGACCTCGGCGGGCGCGCCCGCGGCGAGGTCGGCCACGGTGGCTTCGGGTCGCAGGGCTCCGGTGTTCGACGCCAGCGTGCCGGCGACGTCGCCGGTGAACAGCGCCGCCCGGGATGCCTCGCTCAGCGCTGCGACGTCGAGGGTGCCGAGGGTGGTGTCCTCGAGGAACAGACGATCCATCGGGAGGTCGTCGAACAGCGTGCTCGCGATCGGCAGGGCGGAGAGCACCGCGCCCTCGATCCCGGACCGGCCGACGTCGAGCCCGGCGGCATCCAGATCGGCGAGGATCGTCTCCTCGTCCACGTCGACGTCCAGCCCCTGAGTGTCGACGACGCCCTGCCACTGCGCCAGCGGCGTCCCCGTGCCCGGCAGCGGGACCTGGGCGAGCCGTGCGCCCCCGAGCACGATCGACGCGAGTGAGAGCGAGTCGATGCCGCTGTCGCTCAGATCGACATCGCTCAGGGTCAGAGACCGGATGCGCTCCGCGGCCGCGCGCTCGGCATCCGTCGCCGTCGAACCGTCCGCCAGCACGTCCTCGGCCCACGCGAGCACGTCGGCGAGGGTCACGCTCTGGACCAGCTCGTCTGCGAAGGGAGTGCCCGTGAGCAGCTCCGGCCAGCCGCCGGGGATGTCGAGCCGGTAGATCGGCAGACGGTAGATCGGGAGCCGGTAGATCGGAGAGTCCTCGATCAGAAGACGGTAGATCGGCAGACGGTAGATCGGCAGCCGGTAGATGGGCAGGCGGTAGATCGGCAGCCGGTAGATCGGGGCGTCGGCGAGCGCCGCGGCGTAGCCCTGCAGGGCCGAGACCGGGATCTTGGCGATGTCGACCGCGGCCATGTACCCCACGTTGGTGAGCTCGCCGAGGGTGCTCGAGACGGCCAGTCCGTCGTGGCGGTGCGTGTCGACGGCGAGCACGGCGGCCGACGCGGAGGGCGCAAGGGCGGACGGACCGCTGAACGCGACGGTGCGGGCGGATGCCGAGAGGCTGGGGGACGAGCCCGTCCCGAGGTCGACGAAGTCGCCCGCCGCGCTGTGACTGCACCTGCCTCCGGTCGCGGCCGCCGCCCAGTCGGGCACCGCTGTGCGCACGACCGGCGCGGGCAGCACCGGTGCGATGCCGGCGAACGAGAAGCGCGGCCGGGTCGTCTCCCACGCGACCCCGCTGCCGTCGGCAGACACCGTGGGCGAGGCGATCGTCCCCCCCGAGCGGAACTCGACGAGATTGGTCGCGAGGGCGACGTAGTAGGTGTCGCCCAGGTCGAACGTGGACGCGATGATCGTGTCGTGCCCGGCGCACGCCGCATCCGCGATGTAGACGATGACCTCGCCGCTGCCGTTCATCGCGGGGTCGTGGGCCCCCGCCGCGACGAGCGCGAAGGTGGCGCCTGCGTCGGCGCGCGCGCCGCGATACAGGTAGCTCGCCGACCCGACGGGATCGGCGGCGGCGAGCGGCTGGCCCGTCGTGAACGCGAGATGGGCGCCGTTGCCGCTGAGCACGAGCTCCGTCACGCCTCCCGCGAGCGATCGGTCCGGCACGATGCGGGTGATGCCGACGTCGCCGTGCACGCCGTTGCCGTCGGCATCGAGGTCGGCGACGAAGCCGTCCGAGACGCCGTTGGTGTCGCCCGCCGTGAGGTTCGGGGCATCGGACACGAACGCGACGTAGCGACCGTCGTCGCTGATGTCGACGCTCGTCGCATCGCCGAGGGGCTCGGCTCCTCCTGCCTCGACCCGGAGTGTGGTGTCGAGGACCGTGTCTCGGACGTACACGCCGGTCCGGGCATCCGGAGCGTGATCGCCGTCGGTGAGGTTCGTCGCCGAGCTCAGAAATGCGACATACCGGCCGTCGGCGCTCGCGACGGGGAGGGTGCTCGGTCCATCGGCGGGCTCCTGGGGCAGGGACGCGTCCGGCCGGCTCACGAGCAGCGGCGACCCGGTGAAGGGGTCGTCGCTTCCCTGGACGGCGGTCGCGAGGAAGACGTCGGATGCCGCGTTGGCATCACCGGTCACCAGATCCGACGCCGTCGACGCGAAGACCGCCCGCTGGCCGTCGGGCGTCAGGTACGGCTGCGCGGATGCCGCGGCGTCGGTCTGCGAGACGAGGAAGGTCTCAGGAACGCCGGGTTCGGCCGCGGCCGCGCGCGGCTCGGTGCCCGGCAGGCTGACGAGCCCTGCGACGAGCAGTCCGGTGACGGTCGTGATGGCGACGGCGGATCGACGCCGCGCGGGCTCGTCTCGAGAGGGTGTGGCGGTGAACATCGGCTCGATTCCGATTCGAAGATGCCGCGCCGCAGCCTTTCGGGTGACAGCCTGGCGAGGACGCCCCAGTGCGCCTCTCCCTGAAATATGGCACCAACGTCCTCACCGCGCCAGAGTGCCGCCGAAACCTCCGCGGCCGGGGCGCCGGCGCCGATCCGCGCGCATCGGCCGTCAGTGGTCTCCGCCGGTGAACAGCAGGATGCCTCCGAGGCCGATCATGAGCCCCCCGCCGGTGGCCGACAGGCGTGCGATGCGCTTCGGCGACTTGCCGAACCACGTGCGGGCCCCGGCCGCGACGAGCGCCCAGATGCCGTCCGAGATCAGCGCGATCACGAAGAAGACGAGCCCGAGCTGGATCATCTGCAACGGCACCGACCCGGCCGACAGGTCGACGAACTGCGGCAGGACCGCGACGAAGAACGCGATCGTCTTCGGGTTGGTGATCCCCACGACGAACCCCTCGCCGAGCTGGCGCCACGCGGAGCGGGGAGCGATCGCGCCGTCGGCCTGCGCTGCCGCCCGGTCGCGGTGGCGGATGGCCTGCACGCCGAGGTAGACCAGGTATGCGGCGCCGGCGACCTTCACGATCGTGAAGAGCACGACGGACTGGGCGACGATGCCGCCGACGCCGAGCGCGACGAGCGCGATCACGGGCAGCAGGCCGAGCGCGTTGCCGAGCACGCTGAGCAGTCCGCCGATCCGGCCGAGCGCGAGCGCGCGACCGATCGTGAACAGCACGCTCGGGCCCGGGATCACGATCAGCACGAGGGCCGCGAGTGTGAAGGCGAGGAGATTCTCGGGAGGGACCACGGGGAAACGATAGTCCCCGTCAACGCGGCGGATCGTCGCCCACGAGGATCGTGACGGCTCCGTCATCGTGCCACCAGAACCCCAGCCGCTCGTTCGGGTCGAGCGCGATGGGGCGCTCGGCGGGGGTCACCATCGTGTACGGGACCGAGACGAGGAGGGCCGCGTTCGCGCGCAGCACGGCCGGCACGCAGCGCCCGTGCTGCACTCCGCCGCTCTCGATCAGCAGGCAGTGCTCGCGCTGCACGACGCCGGCGGCGCCTGCGATCCACAGGCTCCAGCCGTAGTACTCGCCGAGGGGCGACGCCCAGTCCACGACCCCGCTCGTGGGGAACGACGGCACGTAGGCGTCGGACGGAAGGTCGATGTAGTTGCCGAACGGACCGTCGAGAGGTACATGGAGCAGCTCGACGGCGCCGCTGTCACGTGCGAACGAGTAGGCCTCCCTGCCTTCGATCGAAGGGATCGAGGCAGTGGGCGACTGCTCGGCCCGGGGCGGCGCCGCCGGCTCGGCGCCGGCGAGACCCGCGAGCCACACGCCCGCCCCGGCGACGACCGCCAGCCCTCCTGCCACCGCCGCGATCGCCCTGGGCCGCCCGCCGCGCGGAGCATCCGGTTCGGCCGGCTCGGCCACCTGCGATTCGGGTTGCCGCGTCCCCGGTGTCGGTGCGTCTGCGGCCGAAGGGCGGGCCGAGGACGCTCTCACAAGGTGCTCGCTGTGCGACGGCTGCGCGGGCAGGTCGTCGCCCGGCGGCGAAACCTGCCCAGCCGATCGGGCGTGGTCGCTCAGGACGAGATCCTCGAGCTCGATCAGGCGCGCGACGGCGTCGGGATCGCCGTCGATGTCGGGCGACGGACCGTAGGCCCGACGCCGCAGCCGGGCGAGCTCGGTGCGCGTCGCGGCATCCATCACCGCTCCCTCACGCAGGCGCCGCGGCTGCTCGGCGCGCGAGCGAGCAGCCGTCCCGGCAGCCCCAGCCGCCCGGGACGGAGCGACATCGGCGCCGCGCCGTCCACGCGCACCACGCTAGTCCTGGTTGAGGCATCCGTTCAGGTGCGTCCCCTACCCTCGAAGCATGACCACCGAGCCTCCCGTGCGCGCCACCAAGCCCCGCCAGGTGCGACCGGCGACGGAGGGCTGGTCGCAGAAGAAGGACGCCGAGGGGCGTCCGCTTCTCCAGTTCGCGAGCCCGAAGCGCGGCAAGCCCCCCGTGCACCTCGCCGATCTCACCCCCGACGAGCGCGTCGCGAAGGTGAAGGAGCTCGGGCTCCCCGGCTTCCGCGCGAAGCAGCTCGAGAAGCACTACTTCCAGCACTGGACCCACGACCCGGCCGACATGACCGACCTTCCCGCCGAGGGCCGGGAGGAGTTCGTGCACGGGATGCTGCCGCCCCTCCTCACGGAGGTGCGACGCCTCGAGACCGACCGCGGCGACACGATCAAGTTCCTGTGGAAGCTGCACGACGGCGCCCTCGTCGAGTCGGTGCTGATGCGCTACCCCGGACGCATCACCCTCTGCGTGTCGTCCCAGGCCGGGTGCGGCATGAACTGCCCGTTCTGCGCGACCGGCCAGGCAGGCCTCACCCGCAACATGTCGGCGGCCGAGATCGTCGAGCAGATCGTGCGCGCCAACCGCCTCATCGCCGATGGCGGCCTCGGCGGCAAGAAGAAGGACGACCACTCGGCGGAGCGGGTCTCGAACATCGTCTTCATGGGCATGGGCGAGCCGCTCGCCAACTACGCCCGCGTCATGCAGGCGGTCCGAGTCATGACCGACAAAGCCCACGGCCTCGGCATGAGCGCTCGCGGCGTGACGGTCTCGACGGTCGGCCTCGTGCCGGCGATCACCAAGCTCGCCGACGAGGACATCCCCGTCACCTTCGCCCTGTCACTCCACGCGCCCGACGACCGGCTGCGCGACGAGCTGATCCCGGTGAACTCGCGGTGGAAGGTCGACGAGGCGCTCGATGCCGCCCGTGCCTACTTCGACAAGACCGGGCGCCGCGTGTCGATCGAGTACGCGCTCATCAAGGACATGAACGACCACGCGTGGCGCGCGGATCTCCTGGCGGAGAAGCTCAACGCCCGCGGTCGCGGCTGGGTGCACGTCAACCCGATCCCGCTGAACCCGACGCCGGGATCGATCTGGACGGCGTCCGAGGTCCCCGTGCAGAACGAGTTCGTCCGCAGGCTCAACGACGCCGGCATCCCGACGACCCTGCGCGACACCCGTGGCAAGGAGATCGACGGCGCCTGCGGGCAGCTCGTCGCGACGGAGGACGATCAGGCGGTCGCTGCCGTCACTCCGCTCGAGGACTGAACGCGGCGCAGCGCGAACGCGGCGCGCGGCCTCCGGTCACGCGACGAACAGAAATGCGATCGCGACCAGCACCGCGGCGACGCCGGCGAGCACCATCGACCAGCGGATGCACCGGTACTTGCGCTGCACGACGGCGGACAGCACGAACAGCTGCTGATACGTGCGCTCGGGCTCGGGGATGGCATGCTCGCCCATCGCAGACATGAGCGACCGGTGCGACGGGTATCCCTGCACATGGCCCCAGAACGTGATCACGCCGCCGGCCGGCGCCTTGCTGAGTCGTGGCCACACGGCGAGCGACGCCGAGACGACCGACAGGATCGCCGCCAGCGCGCCGCCGACCCAGAGTGCGAGCCCGACGGTCGACAGCGTCTCGGTCGTCCAGTCGCCGCCGAGCAGCCCGCTCAGCACGATAGAGAAGGCGATCCCGAGGCTGCCGATGAGCAGCGACGCCTTCTCGTCGGCGTGCGCGATCTCGGCGGTCACCTCGCCGAGCATGGTCGACGCGAGCGCGTCGGCCGCGGCATCCGTCACCTCGTCGTTCGCGTCCGCCATCACTTGATCCCGAAGGCGAAGGTGAACGAGGTGCCGTCGGCGAGGTCGATCCGGTAGGTGTACTGCTGGCCGCCCTTGAGCGTGGCGGACCCGATCGATCCGGCCCAGAGCCCGACGAGCGGGATGTAGACGGGCTTGACGGTGGGCAGCAGCAGCGGTCGCTCGTTGACGTTCACGCCCTTGGTCGGCAGTGCGGTCGCCGAGACCTGGGTGATGCCGGTCACCGAGCCTTTGGCGGTGACGAGCCGGCCGAACTCGTCGCAGAGGCGGAAGAGGACGGGTATGGCGGAGATGCGGGGGAACACGCTCGATCCGTCGGGGTTGACGGGTTGCAGGGCGACCCTGCTGCCGGTGCGGCAGGCGGGGGACGGGGCGATCACGGTGTAGGACGCGGTCGCGGCGGCGCTGTTGCCGGCGACGTCGGTCGCGCGGCAGGTGAGCGTCTTCGATCCGGCCGTGGCTGTGTTCGGTGCGTCGCACGACTGCGTGGCGATCCCCGAGCCGGTGTCGGTGGCCGCGGCGACGGCGGTCGCGGCCCCGCCGACGGCGACGGGGTTCGGCGTGACGACCGGCGCCAGTCTCGGCAGTGTCGTGTCGCGCGTGACGACGATCCCTGCCTTCGCCTCGCGGCCGAGCTCGTCGGTGATCGTCCGCTCCACGAGCGTGCCCGCGGTATCGGCGGTGACGGTGAAAGGCTCGGGGCACGTCACGCCCGCGCCCGTGCAGGTGAAGGAGACGACGACGTCGGCCGTCGCCCATGTTCCCTCGTCGTAGGCCACGCCGTCCGACGTCGCCCAGACCGCGATCGTGGGGAGCGGGACATCCTCACCGACGGCGATCTCGACGAAGGCCGAGTGCCCGTCCGTCTTGCCGTCGTTCGGGATCGCCTCGACGGTGAACACGTCGCCGGGTGCGGCGATGCCGGTGAGCGCGAGCGACCACGAGACGGCTCCGTCGAGCACGACCCCGTTCCGGTACCAGCGGTAGGCCATGCTCACGACGTCGCCGTCGGGGTCGCTGCCGATCCCGTCCGCGTGCAGCGTCGACGCCGGCGTCGCCTCGTCCTCGAGGAATGCGACGGTGGCTGTCGGTGCGGTGTTCTCCGGCGACACGGTCAGTCCGAAGGCCGACGGCTCGCTGCAGCTCGGCCCGCCGCCGCGGCACACCTTCAGCTCGACGGTGAACTCGCCCGGGGTGTCGACGGTGAGATCGAACACGGCGCGGGTCACCCCGTCCGCCCCGGTCTCGACCGTGAGCGGTCCGAACCGCTCGACGTCGCCACCGGCGCGGAGCAGCCGGTACTGACCGGTCAGCGCATCACCCGGCTCGACGTCGCCGACCACGACGCTGCGCACGACCCGGTCGCCCGAGGTCACCACGAGCTCGTCGCCACCGGCCGCGAGCGTCGGATCGGCCGTGTCCACGGCCGGAAGACGCCCTCGGTCGCTGTCGGTGGTCACGTTGCCCGCGGCATCCACGACCTGCAGGATCCAGCGGAACGGTCCGTCGATCTCTGCGGGTCGCGACGCCCGCCATTCCGATCCCGACGGGGTCAGCTCGACGGGGATCCACTCCTGCGCCTCCCCGTCGGCTGCGCCGTCGGCCAACGGCTGGACGAGCAGCAGCACGCGCGAGATCGGGGTGCCGCCGGGATCGTAGGCGGAGACGGAGAACGGCCATCCGGTGTCACGGCTGACGACCACCGGAGCAGTGACGTCGCCCGACGCGTCGTCGCCGTACAGCACCGAGACATCCATCGAGGTGAACGTCTCGATGCGGCCGACGCCGTTCACCGCTGCCTGCACGCTGGCCGGAGTCACCACCAGGAGCCCCACCGGACCGGCAGGAGTCTCCTGCGACGCGATCCCGGCGAAGGCCGAGGGGAAGGCGACGCCCTGCTTGGTCACCGAACTCGTCTCGACGCCGATGCGCGGGTCGACCACGAGCGGCTGCACGTTCGACGTGAACTCCGAGGTGAGCCCTGTGATCAGTGCTCCCCGGGGGCTCCTGCCCTCGTCGTCGGAGAGCGGCACCTGCATCACCGTCTTCGGCAGGGCGGGCTGCCCGGCCACCGTGAGGGGCGCTTCGTCGCCCACCGTGAGATAGGTCTGCGCCGGTTCGGAGCCGTCGCTGCCGTCGGGGTCGACGCTGCGCGCCGTGAAGGTCGGCGTGAGCGTGAGAGAGGCGCTCGCGAGCCCGTCGCCCTCATCGACGAACGTGAGCCCCTCCGCGACGGCGGGCAGCGGCGGTGCCTTCTTCGCGGGCTGGTCGCTGACGAAGCCGTACATCGGCACGCCGTAGTACACGGCCTGCATGAGCACCTTCTCGTCGTAGCCCGAGTACCTTCCGATCTGGCCGAGGTACGACTGCTTGGCGAACATCAGCGCCTCGCCCGCCGAGACGCTCCGATCGTCGGTCTCCACCCCGATCCAGTCGGCGAACGTGGCGAGCAGCCGCTCGCTGAGCGCGGTCGTGACGTTGTTCGCGAGGCCGAACCCGGTGTTGCCGACGAAGCCGGCGGCGTTCCCGAAGACATCCGCCCAGTCGGTCACGTCGCCGTAGTAGGACGTCGGCAGATTGTTGCCCGCGTGGCAGCCGATCATGAACACCAGCGACTGGTCGAGCCGGGATGCCTCCGTCAAGACCTCGTCCGCGGCGATGAGGTCGGCGCCCTCGGGCGCTCCCTGTGCGGCGTCCTCGACACCCGGCAGGAGGTTCTGCTCGTCGGCATGAGTGTTCAGCGACACGATCCGGGGGGCGTCCTCCGACAGCGGCAGCAGCCGGTCGAGCGCATCCGACTCGGTCCAGGGCTCCAGCAGCGGCGGGCTCTCACCCGAGAGCCGCCACGTCAGGTTGGCGTCGACCTGCTCGGGGAGCTCGGCCCAGGCGCCGTAGCCGCCGGTCAGCGAGGTGTCCGCCTCGAGCAGGCCCGTCAGCGAGTCGCGGTAGCGGTCGAGCTGGGCGACGATCTGCTCCGGGGTGTCGACCAGCCTGCCGAGGGCGACCGTCGGCACGTAGAGGTAGCCGCCGAGCGACTGGTAGGCGTCGGCCAGACCGTACGGGTCGTCGGTGAGGATGTAGTCGCCTGCCGCAGCCGCCGACAGCGGCGTCGCGCACGCATCGGGGCTCCCGGCCGTGACCGCCGGGCACGGAGAGCCGTCGGCGAGCTCGTCCAGCCGCAGGTCCGCGGCATGTCCGCTCTCGTTGAACTGTGCGGTGTTCTGCGCCACAGGAGCGAACGGGATGACGTCGTCGCCGCCCAGCACGACGATGCTGCGCACTTCCGCACCGCTCGACTCGACCACGGACGCGAGGTAGCGGTTGATCGCCGCCGCGAGCGTGCGACGCGCCGACATCGCGCAGGGGTTCTGGTCGACGACCGCGCGAGCTGCCTGGACGGCGGGGTCGGCATCGACCGAGACGAGCGCGCCGTCCACGCCGATGTCGTTCAGCTCGCTCCACGCGTCGACCACGCGAAGAGCGGTCTCGACGTCGTCGGTGGCCGTCTTGCCGTAGAGCTGGCGCATGCGGGTGACGTCGGTCAGGTAGAGCGTGTTCGTCGCCGCGGTGACGCCCGTCACCTCGTCGACGAGCGGCGGCTGCCACGTGGGATCGAGCTCGAAGGCCGGCGTGAACGGAAGGCACGACTGCTCGGCGGCTTCATCTTCGTAGGTCGCGCGCAGCGAATACAGCTGCCTGCCCGCCTCGCCCGTGCCGCTCGTCACGCGGACGAGCCAGCGGCCGTCGCCGTCGACCGAGGCGGACGCGGCTTCGACCGTGGCGGTGCCGTCGCCGCCGACGGACGCCTGGTCGACCAGCACGTGATCGGCCGTCGCGGCGGGGGCGTCGGCGCCCGATTCGGCGGGTGCGGACGCGTCGCGGGAGTCCTGCTCCGCCACGCCCGTGCCGGGCGCCTCGCCCCGCGACTCGACGCCGAGGGGCGTCGTGGTCGGGGTCGGCTTGAACAGCTCGAGCGCGATCTGACCGTCGGAGGCGTTGGTCGAGATCACCAGGCGCTTTCCGGGAGCGGGGGCGTCGACGAGGAACCAGTCCTCGTCGTCGGCGGGACCGAACTCGCGCTCACCGGTGTCCTCGTCGAACATGATGTTGTAGGGCGCGACCCACTCGTAGTAGACGCTCCCCGGACGCAGGACGACGCCGCCGCCGCCCTCTGTGGACGTCACCCATTCGCCCTCGGGCGTGCGGTTGTTCGCCGCCGCGTCGTAGTACGTGTAGTCGTCGGCGAGCGGCATGGAGAGGAACGCCTCGGCGGAGGCATCCCCGCTCGTCAGCGCACCGCGCGAACTCCACGACCCGGGCCGGCGCACCTCCGTGAAGTCGACCGTGAACTCGCGGACGGTGCCCCCCGCGGTGTCGGGCAGGGGGAAGGTCAGCATCGATCCGTCTTCGAGGACCGGGCCGACGTAGGTCTCGGCGTCGGACTGGCCGAAGGACGGGCCGGATCCGCCGCTCCTGATCGCCCGGGGGCGGGCTGCCCCCGGCAGTTCGATCGACGCGGTCGGCGCGGGCAGGGTCGTCGGCTCGCCCGGGCCCGGGTCGAAGGTGAACTGGTACTGCACGAACGAGCCGCACCGATCCCAGCCGTCGCACCAGCGCGGCTCGGACTCCTCCGTCGCGGCGCTCGCGGGGATGACCGTCGGGTCGATCTGCTCCCACGGGTAGTCCGCGCTCTCGAGGAACGACAGCAGGATCGTCCCGAGCGTCACCTCGTCGGGAGCGCCGGCGGCGAGGTCGGCGGCCGTGGCCGTGGGCAGGATCTCCGCGGCGTTGGCCGCGAGGGTGCCCGTGCGCTCCTCCCCGAAGATCGCCCGCTGTGCGTCCGCGGTCAGCTCGGCGACGTCGAGGTCGCCGAGCGGGGTGCCTTCGAACTGCAGGCCGGGTGTTGCGTCCGAGGCGGGTGCCAGCGGGATGCTGTCGAGCAGCGTGTCTCCGACGGGGAGGCTGTTCGCGATCACCGCATCGACGCCGGTGCGGTCGATCGCCAGCCCGGCGGCGTCCAGCTCGGCCAGCGTCGTCTCCTCGTCGAGCGTGACCGAGAGTCCTTGCGAATCGGCCGATGCCTGCCAGCGCTCGAGCGGGGTCCGCTCGTCGTCGCCGGCGACCTCGACGTCGGCGATCTCGACGTCGGCGAGGCGAGCCCCGCCGAGCACCATCGACGCCAGAGAGAGGGAGTCGATGCCCGTGCCCTCGAGCCCGACGTCGCTGAGGGTGAGCGACTGGATGCGCTCGGCGGCGACGCGCTCCGCGGCCGGGCCGCCGGTGCCGGCGAGCAGATCGTTCGCCCACTGGAGCACGTCCGCCAGGAGGACGCTCTGGCTGAGGTCGCCGGCGAACGGGGTGTCGGCGAGCAGCTCGGTCCATCCGCCGGGGATGTCGAGTCGGTAGATCGGCAGTCGGTAGATCGGGAGCCGGTAGATCGGGAGCCGGTAGATGGGCGAATCGGCGACGTCGAGGCGATAGATCGGCGAGTCGCCGATCATGAGTCGGTAGATCGGCAGTCGGTAGATCGGAAGCCGGTAGATCGGCAGCCGGTAGATGGGGAGTCGGTAGATCGGCGCGTTCGCGAGGGCGGCGCCGTAGTCGGCGACCGCGGAGGCGGGGATGTCGGAGACGTCGACGCTCGTGATGAACCCGATCCCCGACAGCTGGCCCATCGTCTCCGACACCGACAACCCGTCGTGGGTGTGGGTGTCGATCGCCAGGACCGAGCGGTCGGCGCCGCTCATGTCGCTCGGACCGCCGAACGCGATCGTGCGTCCGCTGGCTGAAAGGCTCGGAGCGTCGCCGACGCCCATCTCCACCGCGGAGGTGCTTCCGAACTCGCCGACGCAGTCCAGGTCGTCGGCGCGTGCGTCGAGCCAGCCGATCGTCGAGACGCGGATCACCGGCTCGGCCAGTTCGTCGGGATCCGTGCTCAGAGGCTGGACGGGCTGCGTGGTCGCGTAGGCGACGGTAGAGCCGTCCGACGAGATGGCCGGCGCCCACACGTCGCCGACCGTGCGCTTGACGAACGTCGTGCCGAGTCCCGTCAGGTAGACCCGATTGAACGGGTCCAGGGTGCCGGCGACGGCGGCGGGAGCTCCGCCGCAGTCATCGGCGACTCCGGCGAACTCCTTGCCTGTCGCATCGAGGTCGCCGTCGTGACCGCCGACGAGGAGCGTGAGGTAGCGGTGATCGGCGGCCCGCGGGAAGCGGAACAGCCGAGGTGTGTCGGTGGCAGCCGTACTCGACCCCGGGTCCTCGACGAATGCGGTGACCACGATGTACTCGCCGTTGCCGCTGATCGCGGGCTCCGACATCCCGCCGGGGGTGTTCGCGCTTCCCCTCAGCCGGCGCACGGACGGGGTGCCCCGCGAGCCGTCGCCCGCCGGATCGAGATCGGCGACGAATACGTCGGGGGCGGAGTTGGTGTCGCCCGCCCACAGGTTGGTCGCCTCCGACGTGAAGACGACATAGCGGCCGTCATCGGAGATGTCGGGGTCGTACGAGTCGCCGTCGGGCTCCGTCCCTGCGTCGAGACGGACCGTGGTGCCGGCGAGCAGGTCGTGGACGTAGACGCTCGCCCGGCCGGCGGTGGCGCCGCCGGGGACCAGGTTCGTGGCGTGGCTGACGAACGCGACGTAGCGTCCGTCCGCGCTCGCCACGGGGTCGTAGCTCATGTTGTCCGCCGGCTCGTCGGGGAGCGAGACATCGGGGCGGCTGACCAGCTGCGGCGCCGCCGAGAACGGATCGCTCGACCCTTCGAGCGCGGTGGAGAGGAAGACGTTCGGCGTCTCGGGCTGGGTGCCGTCGACGAGGTCCTCGGCGGTGGAGACGTACGCCGCCTTCTGCCCGTCGGGCGTGAGGTACGGCGAGCCCGAGACGCCCTGATCGGTGCGTGAGACGAGGTAGACGTCGGCCTCGGGGGGCAGCGGTTCGATGTCGGCCGCGGCCGGCGCAGCCGGGATGCTCACCAGCCCGGCCGCCACCAGCGTGGCGACCGCGGCGATGCCGATCGATCCGCGCGCAGATCGTCGTCGCGTCGGCAGGGCGTTCATGACGGCTCCGCTTCGGGTGCGGGACGGGGGGCGAGGGATTCGCGGGGTGCGACGAGGCGGGGGATGTCGACGACACCGAGCTCGCTGAGGATCGTATCCGCCTCGGCGCGGAGCAGGGCGCCCTCGGGGCCGCTCATCCGGGCGAGCTCGCCGAGGCTCAGGGCTCGTTCGAACATGACCGATCCTGCCGCGTCGACCGCGGCGCGCGCCAGGTCGCGGGCGGCCTCGTCGTCGCCCTCCGACGCCGCGAGGCGCGCGCGGGCACGGAGCACGAGGCTGGCGGCGGCGCCGGCGGGTGCCAGCGGCTCCAGCTCGGCGATGACGGCGCGCGCCTGCTCGACGTCGCCGGCATCGAGAAGCGCCTCGACCCGCCGCGCGCGGACGTCGAGCACGGCATCCGACTCGTCGAGCGCATCGAAGCCCCGCGCGGCCGTCTCGAAGGCGGATGCCGCGGCATCCGCCTTTCCGGCCCGCAGGTGCGCGCGCCCCTGGAAGCCCGTCACGAACGCCACGAGGTAGGGGTTGTCGGATCCCTCGAACACGCGGCGGGACGCCTTGAGCAGCGGGAGCGCATCGTCGACGCGGCCCTGGTCGATGAGGATCTCGGCGGCGTTGGCGGCCTCGATCGCGGCGCCGACCACGTCGCCGCCGCGCTCGGCGGCATCCTGCGCCTGGGCATAGAGTCCCGCTGCGGTGCTCCATGCACCGCGGTAGTACGCGCGCGCACCGAGGATGTTGAGAACCTTCGAGCGGGACAGCTCGTCGCCGATCTGGTCGTACAGGTCGAGGGCGCGCTGCAGGTGCGTCATCGCGGCGTCGCCGTCGAGCTCGCCGGCGGCGATGTCGTGGTAGCGGAACGCGTCCGCGAGCACGCGGCGGTCGTCGTCGGTCGCCGCGGTGCCGTCCAGCAGGCCGATCGCGTCCTGGGCCAGGAGCTGCGCATCGGTCCACTTCGCCTGTCGCAGCCGCACCCCGGACTCGGTCACCGAGAGACTGGCGAGCAGCGCGCGTCCTTCGTCGCCCGCGCGCGTGGCGGCGCGGCGCGCCGTGCGCAGCGCGGCCGCGGCGTCGGCGGGCCGGCCGAGGACGTTCAGCGCGTACGCGCGGTCCTGGTCGATCCGGCCGCGCTCGAGCGCGTCGCCCGTCAGCGCCCTGGCCCTGTCGAGCGCCTCCAGCCCCTCGCCGGCGCGTCCGCTCGCGACCGCGGTGCGGGCCAGCCCGCGCCACAGACTCGCGAGCTGGGGCGGCTGCGGACGTGTGCGTCCGGCCGCCGCGACGGCGACGCGGTAGGCGGCGACCGCATCCTCGACGGCGAACGCCTCCTCGGCGGCGCGGGCGGTCGCCCCTGCGGCCTGCCAGGTGTGGACGAGGTCGCCCGCGGCCTCGTAGTGCATGGCGAGCATCGGCTCGACCGGCCCGGCCGCGAGCTCGGGCTCTGCCTCGAGCGCCGCGGCGATCGCGCGGTGCAGCTCGCGCCGGGTCTGGAAGTTCAGCTGCTCGTAGGCGACATCGCGGAACAGAGGGCTGCGGAACCGCACCGAGTCCTCGAGGCGTTCGAGGAATCCCGACACGCCCTCCGATTCGGCCAGCTCGAGCGGGCCCACCCAGCGGACGAACAGGCCCACCGGAACGCCCCAGCCGAGCACGGCCGACCGGCGCACGACGGCGCGCTCCTGCTCGGCGAGGGCGTCGATGCGCTCGCCCACGAGATGCTCGATGCCGAGCGTCTCGCTGCCGGAGGCGAACGCGGCGGAGAGCTCCGTGAGGTAGAGGGGGTTGCCGTCGGCGCGCGCCACGATCGGCGCCACGTCGGAGGGCAGAAGCGCATGACCGGCGATCGCCTCGACCAGATCGGATGCCGCATCCTCCGTCAGGCCGCCGAGCTCGATGGTGCGTCCAGGCAGGACCAGCCCGCCCTCGGCCTCGCGGCGTCCGACGAGCACGGCATGCGGCACGTCGCCCGAGAACACGTGAGCGAAGGCCGCGGCGGATGCCTCGTCGACCCAGTGCGCGTCGTCGATGAGGATGCACGTGGGCTGAGGGAGAAAGTCTTCGAGAAGGCGCCCCAGCACGGCGTGGGCGCGCTCCGCGCGGAACGCGTCGTCGAGCGCGTCGACCGCCGGGGTCGACTCCACCTCGGCGCCGACCATCGGCGCGAGCAGCGGCACCCACATCACCAGGGCCGGGCGGGTCCGGGCGACGGCGTCGACGAGCGCGACGCCCGCGGCGTCGGCGGGAGCCTCGGCCGCGATGCCGAGCAGTGGCCGCAGCAGCGACTGGAGAGCGCGGTACGCCGCGCCGGCGAAGCGGTCGCCGTTGACTCGCAGCACCGGCAGCGGACTGTGCTCGACGGCCTCGGCCATGAGGCGGGACTTGCCGACGCCGGCGCCCCCGGAGACCGTGATCGATCCGCCGAAGCCTGTGGCCGCGGCATCCCGGAGCGCGATGAGCTGCCCGAGCTCGGCGTCGCGTCCGAGGAACGGGATGTCGCCGATCACGCCCTCGGGGCGTCGACCTGCCGCCGTGACCACCGCGACGGGGATCTGCTCGGTCTTGCCTTTGACGGTGATCTCGCCGCCGTCCTCGGCGTCGAACACGACCGTGGAGCGATCGAGGGCGGCGCGCGTGACGAGCACGGTGCCGGGGAGAGCGCGCGCGGTCAGCCGCGCGGCCAGATTCGTGGTGTCGCCCATCACGGTGAACGTCTGGCGGTGCATGGCGCCGACGAAGCCCGAGAACACGCGGCCGCTTGCGACGCCCGCGCGCACCGACAGCCCGGTGTCGCTCGCGACGATCCGCTGGACGGCTGTGAGGAGGCGCCCCTCGGGGTCTTCGGTGGTCGTCGGCGACCCCGCCGTGAGGAAGTAGCGGTAGCCGCCGATGGCGGGGTCGACGTCGAGGAGGGTCGCGCCGGTGTCGGCCAGGGCGCCTTCGACCACGGCCGTGAGAGCGTCGATCCGGGCGAGGTCGTCGTCGCCCGGCGCGGGCGGGAGGCCCGTTGCCTGCACGAAGGCGATCGCGGCCCAGCGGTGGTCGGGCTCGGCGGCCAGCAGGTCGGGACGCTGGCGGAACGCCTTCGGAAGGAAGCGGTCGCCGCCCGTCGCCGCGCCCGTATTGAGGGCCAGGAGCGAATGCGCCTGCACCGTCCCGGCACGCAGCAGACGGAACCCCTCGTCGACCCCGTCTTCGGCGGCGGTCTGCTTGGGCGGCAGCAGCGCGGCGGTCTCGGCGCTCACGAGGATGCGGCCCGCCTCGGCGGCGCCTTGCAGTTCGAGAACGCGGTCCGTCGCGGCACCCGCGAGCACCACGCTGACCGAGTCCGTCCCGGTGAGGAGGAGCTCGAACGTGCCGGTGTGGACGCCCACCGACATCCGCAGCCGCGCGCGCGCCGCCGGGAGGTGGATGTCGCCGATCGCGGCGAGCACGCGGTTCATGTTCCACGCGGCGTGGGCGGCATGCTTGGCGTGGTCCTCGCCGCGGAACAGCACGAACAGCGCATCGCCGGCGAACTTGAGGATGTCGCCGCCGTCGTCGGTCGCGGGGAGCAGCACCGTGAAGATGCGCGAGAGGGTCGCGATGAGCTGCTCCGTGCCTTCGCGGCCCGCCGCGGCGAGCTGCTCGGAGAGGGTCGTGAAGCCGGAGATGTCGATCAGTACGGCGGTGCCCTCGACGCGCAGATGACGCCCCGCCGGCCCACCGTGCTCGACGAGCAGGCGGGGGACGAGGTCGGACGCCGCAACGCGAGCTGCCATACGACCCGCTTCCCCAGAACTCCCTTCGACACAAGCCTTCGCGGGGGCCGATGTCGTGATCCTGCTGTCACTATCTCACCGGGGGTGAGGGTTGCGCTACGGTCCCGCGACACCTGTGGACAGCGGCCGTCCCGCCGCGGACGCTTCGCCCGGCCCGAGGGCCGCCCGCGCGCCGCTAGCGTGGAGGGATGGTCAACTATCGGTATCTCGGCAACAGTGGTCTCAAGGTCTCGGAGATCACGTACGGCAACTGGGTGACGCACGGCTCGCAGGTCGACGACAGTGCGGCGATCGCGACCGTGCACGCGGCACTGGATGCCGGCATCACGACGTTCGACACCGCCGACGTGTATGCGAACACCGCGGCCGAGACCGTCCTCGGCAAGGCGCTCGCCGGGCGCCGCCGCGAGTCGCTGGAGATCTTCACCAAGGTCTACTGGCCGACCGGGCCCCGCGGCGCGAACGACACCGGCCTGAGCCGCAAGCACATCATGGAGTCGATCAACGGCTCGCTGCACCGTCTCGGCACCGACTACGTCGACCTCTACCAGGCACACCGCTACGACTACGAGACCCCGATCGAGGAGACGTTCCAGGCGTTCGCCGACATCGTGCGCCAGGGCAAGGCCCTCTACATCGGCGTCTCGGAGTGGACGGCCGAGCAGCTGCGCGAGGGTCACGCCCTCGCCACGTCGTACGGTATCCAGCTGATCTCGAACCAGCCCCAGTACTCGATGCTGTGGCGCGTGATCGAGGGCAAGGTCGTGCCCGCGTCGGAGGAGCTCGGGATCTCGCAGATCGTCTGGTCGCCGATGGCGCAGGGCGTGCTCAGCGGGAAGTACCTTCCGGGTCAGCCGCTCCCCGAGGGCTCGCGTGCGACCGACGAGAAGAGCGGTGCGAACTTCATCAAGAGCTTCCTGCGCGACGAGGTGCTCGAGGCCGTGCAGCGGCTCAAGCCCATCGCGGCCGACGCGGGTCTCACGATGCCGCAGCTCGCGATCGCGTGGGTGCTGCAGAACAAGAACGTCGCGGCGGCGCTGGTGGGGGCATCCCGTCCCGAGCAGCTCGCCGACACCGTGAAGGCCTCCGGAGTCGTGCTCGACGCCGACACCATGGCGGCCATCGACACCGCGCTCGCGGGCGCCGTCTGCGACGACGCCGAGGACACGTACACGGTGTCGCCGAAGACGCGCGTCGTCTAGCCTCTGCCGCATGGCGACCACGAGCGCCGGCATCCTCCTCTACCGGCTCGGCCCCGACCCCGTCGTGCTCATCGCGCACATGGGCGGGCCGTTCTGGGCGGCGAAGGATGCCGGCGCCTGGTCGATCCCGAAGGGCGAGTACGACGAGGGCGACGAGCCGGCGCTCGACGCCGCGCGGCGCGAGTTCCGTGAGGAGCTCGGGATCGACCCGCCCGATGGTCCGTTCGCCGAGCTCGGCACGTTCGCCTATTCGTCGGGCAAGCGCGTCACGGTGTTCGTCGCCGACGGCTCGGGCTTCGCGCTCGACGGCCTCGCGTTCGGCGAGTTCGAGCTGGAATGGCCGCCGAGGTCGGGGAGGACCGCTTCGTTCCCGGAGGTCGACAGAGTCGAGTGGATGCCGCTGCCCGACGCCCGCGAGAAGCTCGTGAAGGGGCAGCGCCCCGCGCTGGACGCGCTCGAGGCGCACCTGGCCGACGCGGGCGCGTGAGCCGGCCGCGCGAGCAGCCCCGTCAGGCGCTCAGCAGCACCTTGCCGACGCGGCCGGGTTCGGCGTTGGCGGCGACGGCGGCCGTGATCTCGCCGAGATCGTAGGTCGCGGCGACCGGCAGGGTGAGCGCGCCCGACGAGATGCGCGTGATCAGCTCGCCGAACAGGCCGGCGCGCTTGTCGGCGGCCATGCGGGCCCCCACCGTGCTCGCCCAGAAGCCGCGCACGGTCAGGTCGCGGAAGATCAGGTCGCCTGACGACATCCGCATGATCGGCGACTCCATCGCCCCGAACACGACGAGCGTGCCGCCGTCGGCGAGGAGCGACAGCAGCTTGCCGCTGGCCGAGCCGCCGACCGAGTCGACGCCGACGCCGAGCGGCGCGCCGCCGGTCAGCGCGCGCACGTCGTCCTGCCATCCGTCGGAGTCCGTCGCCACGATGCCGCCGACGCCCTGCGCCGCGAGCTCCGCCACACCCTCGGCGCGGCGCACGAGGCCCACGACGTTGATCCCACGAGCGGCGGCGAGCTGGGCGACCAGACGGCCGACCGCGCCGTTCGCGGCGTTCTGGACGAGCCAGTCGCCTTCGCCGAGGCCGAGGTCGTCGATCAGGCTGATCGCGCTGAACGGCATCGAGACGAGCTGCGCCGCGACCTCGTCGGGCACTCCCTCCGGCACCGGCACGAGGCCTGCCGCGCGTGCGACGACGTACTCCGCCCAGACTCCGAACGTGCCGCCGGTGGCGACGCGCTGCCCGACGGTGAGCCCGGTCACGCCGTCGCCCAGCGCATCGACGACGCCCACGGCTTCGGTGCCCGCGCGGGCGGGGAGGTCGGGCACGAAGCCGTACGAGCCGCGGGCCGTCCACAGATCATGGTTGTGGATGGGGGAGAGGACGACCTTGAGCCGCACCTGGCCCGGGCCCGGTGCAGGGAGGGGGACCTCCTCGACGCCGAGGACCTCGGCGGGGTCACCGAACCGGTGCTGGACGATGGCGCGCATGATGTCTCCTCGACGATTGGGCGGGGTCCTGCCGGCCGCTCAGCGACCGTTCTTCGGGGCGGCCGACACGTCGATCCTCTCGTGCGAGCCGAGCGACGACCATGCGCTCTCGACGCCCTTCGCGGCGTGCTCCGACGCGCGTACGGCGCGTTCGTCCGCCCACGCGTTGAGCACGTGACCGGAGTGCCCGCGCACATGCTCGAGCACGACGTCGGGGAGCCCCACCGCGCGACGGGCGTCGCGGGCGGCGATGAGCTGCTCGAGGAGGTCGACGTTCTTCGTCGGCGCACCCGTCGAGGTCTTCCAGCCGCGGCGGCGGTGGCCGTCCATCCACTTCGTGTACGTGTCGATCGCGTACTTCGAGTCGGCCTGCACGACGAGGTTCTCGACGTCGGGGTGGTCCTCGATGGCCTTGAGCAGTCCGAGGAGCTCGCCGATGTTGTTCGTGCCGCTGGGCACCGATCCGGCGGCCCAGTGCCCGTCCTCGCCGACCCACGCCCAGCCCGCAGGTCCGGGGTTGCCCTTGCAGGCGCCGTCGGTGGCCACGATGTAGCGGGGGGCGTCACTCACTCGGGCAAGGCTACCCGGGGTCGGGGTGGGACCTTGCCGCGCGGTCGGCCCGCCACTCGTCGGCGAGCCGCGGCATCCGCTCCGCGAGGTAGCGCAGGAAGTCGGCGATCTCGCGTGCGCGGGCGACCGACATCGGGGCGTCGCCGTTCTCGTCGGCGATGCCGTCCATCGCCGAGGCGAGCCCGGAGTACAGGGGTGCGTTGGACGAGATCATGCCCGCCCACGCGTCGTCCACGATGTCGTAGCGGTCGCGGCGGTCGCCAGGGCGGGGGAGGCGCTGGATGAACCGCATCGACACCAGGTAGCGCACGGCGCCCGACACCGCCGCCGCCGAGACGCCGAGGCGCTCGGCGAGCTCGGCCGCGGTGTACCCGTCGTCGGGCGAGCCCACGAGCGCCATCATCACGCGCGCGGGCATGCGCGCCATGCCGGCCGCGGCGAGCATCGCGGCCGCCTGCTCGGCGGGCTCCGCCCCCGGGTGCTCACCCACCGGAGGCCAGCTCTCGGCGGCGCATGAGCGCGAGCGACAGCGCCGCGCCGACCCCGGTGGCGAGCACCAGCCACCAGAGTCCTGCGAGGTCGATGTCGTCGCCCTCGACCTTGGGAGCCACAGCCACGGGCGACAGGTCGGTCAGCCACTCGGGGAAGCCGAACAGCGGCCCGAACAGTCCGAGCATCATGCCGAGCACGACGAACGTCCACCCCAGGGCGATGGTGAGCCGCGGGGCGACCACGAAGACGAGCGCCGTGAGCGCGAGGAAGACGGATGCCGCGACCGCCTGGCCGCCGCCGGTCACGAGCACGTCCTGCATCAGGTCCCACCGCCCGCCCTGCCCGGCGATGCCGAGCGCCGCGCCGCCGATCGCCGCCGACACGACGAGGACGATCGCGAGGAGCGCGATGAGGAGGTAGTCGGCGAGCCAGCGCACCCGAGCGACCGGCGCGGCGAGGACGGGTTCGGCGGTGCCGTGCGCCTCCTCCTGGCGGGCGCGGCAGACGATCTGCACGGCGCAGCACGCCGCGAGCACGCCGAGCATCGTGAAGAAGACCGTCACGGTGGCCTGCTCGACGTCGCCGCTTCCCGCGATCTGCGAGAGGATCTGCTCGACGGACGGATTCTCCGCCCCGACGTCCTTCACCACCGATGCGAGCGACGTCGCGAGCATGCCCGTGATGAGCCCGCCGACCGCCCAGCCGAGCACGGCGCCGCGGGTGAGGCGCCACACCAGGCCGGTGGGGGACGAGAGCGACGCCGGGGCGTCCGCGCGTCCGTGCCGCTCGGCGATGAAGCTCTCGCCGATGTCGCGCACCGCCGCGAGGGCGAGCGCCGCCCACGTGAGACCGAGCCCGACGCCGAGGCACATGAGCATCGGCCACCACAGGTTCTCGTCGAACGCCCGGGTGTTCTCGGCCCAGCCGAAGGGCGAGAGCCACGTGAGCCAGGAGCTCCTCATGCGGGTGAGGTCGTCGCTGGGCGTGCCGAGGGCGTTGCCGAGCCCGGCGACCACGAACGTGCCGACCGTGATCCACACCGCGAGCGAATTGGCTCCGCGTGATGTGCGCATGAGCTGCGCCGCGACGAGCCCGACCCCGAGGAAGGTCACGCCCACTGCGCCGGCGGCCTTGCCGACGAGCAGCGAGCCCTCGAGAGGGAGCCCGACGGCGAGGTAGGCGAGAGTGACGAGGATCGCGAGCACGCCGTTCGCGATGAGACCCTCGACCGCGGTCGCGCCGACGGGGAGGAGGCGGCCGGCGGGGGTGGCCGCGACGAGTTCGGCGCGGCCCGACTCCTCGTCCATGCGCGTATGGCGGACCGCCAGGAAGGTGCTCATGAAGGCGGCGAGGATAGCCAGCCACGGGAAGATGAGGAACACCATGAAGGCGCCCTCGTCCGCGCCGGACGGGAGACCGCGGAACAAGAGGATCACGGGGTTCGCGAGCGCGGCCGCGAGCAGCGACGTGCGGTCCTGCTCGGTGCCGTACGACTCCGCGACACCGACGAACGCGAGGTAGGCGAGGAGCGCGGTGCCGACGGTCCACAGCACGAGCTGCAGCCAGTCGCGGCGGAAGCGCTGGCCGAGCAGCGCCAGGAAGCGGCTCATCGTCCGTTGCCCTCCAGGGCGGCGAGGTCGTCGCCGTAGTGACGGAGGAAGAGCTCCTCGAGCGACGGCGGATTGACCCGCAGCCCCGCCACGTCCCGGCGCGCCAGCTCGGGGAGCATGCCGACGACGGCGTCGCTGTCGACGGTGAACCGCACGCGGCCCTCCTCGGTCGTCACGTCGTGGGCGCCCGGGATGCCGGCGGCGGTCGCGGCATCCGTCCCCTCGAACGAGACCTCCGTGCGCGTGAGGTGACGGAGCTCGGTCAGCGTGCCCGACTCGACGATCCTGCCCGCGCGGATGATCGACACGCGGTCGCAGAGCTGCTCGACCTCGGAGAGGATGTGGCTCGACAGCAGCACGGTCGCGCCGGCCGCGCGGATGCGCGCGATCTCGCGGCGGAACATGACCTCCATGAGCGGGTCGAGGCCGCTCGTCGGCTCGTCGAGGATGTACAGGTCGGCCGGCACCGCGAAGGCGGCGATGAGGGCGACCTTCTGCCTGTTCCCCTTCGAATACGCGCGGCCCTTCTTGCGCGGGTCGAACTGGAACGCCTCGCACAGGCGCTCCCGCTCGGCGCGGTACGCGTGATCCTTGCGCGGGGTGCCGCGCAGTCTCGCCATCAGGTCGATCGCCTCACCGCCCGAGAGGTTGGGCCACACGCTCACATCGCCGGGCACGTACGAGATGCGCCGATGGAGGGCGACGGCGTCGCGCCAGGGATCGGCGCCGAACACGGATGCCTCACCCCCAGTGGCCTTCGCGAGGCCGAGGAGCACGCGGATGGCGGTCGACTTCCCTGCGCCGTTCGGGCCGAGGAATCCGTGGATCTGCCCTTCGGCGACCTCGAGGTCGAGGCCGTCGAGCGCGTGGACGCGCCCGTAGTGCTTGGTGAGTCCGGCGGTGCTGATGACGATGGTCATGCGGGGGAGCGTACGCCCGTTTCACGAATTTGTGAATACTGTGCCGGATGATGCCGGAACCTTCCGCCGATCCTCGGATGGTCTCACCGTATGTATACCAGGTGAGAGATCGGATGCTTCGAATGGCCGCTTGGCCCGCTTTATGTATACAATGGGTCGCGCTACGACGAGGAGGTGGATGCTGTGCGTGCCAGTGACCGGGCGTATACGACCCTTCTCGACGAGATCCAGGAGGGCGCGCTGCCGGCGGGCACCGTTCTCGGCGAGGTGGAACAGGCAGCTCGCCTCGGCGTCAGCCGCACACCGCTCCGCGAAGCCCTCGGGCGCCTCGCCGCCGACGGGCTCGTCGCGCAGCAGTCGCCGCGCGTGACCGTCGTCACCCCGATCGACGCCGACGACATCCGCGAGATCTTCGAGGTGCGCCGCGCGCTGGAGGAATCCGCTGCCCGCCTCGCCGCCGAGCGGGGGGATGCCTCGGCCTTCGCCGTGCTCGCACGGGAGTTCGCCGACGTCGACCTCGACCGCGCCGACGGGCTCGACGCCTATTACGCGCTCATCGCGCGGTTCGACCGGCAGCTCGACGCCTCCGTCTCGAACGACTACCTCACGGCCGCGCTGCGGACCGTCCGCACCCACCTCGTCCGCGTGCGCCGACTCGCCCGCGACAAGCCCGACCGGCTCGCGGCATCCGTCGCCGAGCACCGCCTGATCGCCTCGGCGATCGCCGCGCGCGACGCCGACCTGGCCGCGCACGCCACGCACGTGCATCTGCACAACGCGCTCACGAACATCCTCGAATCACTGAAGTAAGGCAGATCATGACCGTCATCCACCACCTCCGCGTCCACCGCAGCGACGAGAACCTCGCCCGTGAGGGGCAGCTGGCCTGGCACATCGCCGAGGTCGCCGCAGACCCCGTCGAGGTCGAGTCCGACGTCGTCGACATGATCATCAACCGCGTCATCGACAACGCGGCGGTGGCCGCGGCATCCCTCACCCGCGCACCCGTCAGTGCGGCCCGCCAGCAGGCGCTCGACCACGCCGTGTCGGTCGGCGGCAGCGGCGCGACGGTGTTCGGCTGCGCGCTCGACCGCAAGACGAGCCCGGAGTGGGCCGCGTGGGCCAACGGGGTCGCGGTGCGCGAACTCGACTACCACGACACGTTCCTGGCGGCCGACTACTCGCACCCCGGCGACAACATCCCGCCGATCCTCGCGGTCGCGCAGCACGTCGGCGCCGACGGGGCGGCGCTCGTGCGGGGCATCGCGACGGGCTACGAGATCCAGATCGACCTCGTGCGCGCGATCTGCCTGCACAAGCACAAGATCGACCACGTCGCCCACCTCGGCCCGTCGGCGGCCGCCGGCATCGGCACGCTCCTCGGACTCGACGTCGAGACGATCTACCAGGCTGTGGGACAGGCCCTCCACACCACCACCGCGACGCGCCAGTCGCGCAAGGGCGAGATCTCGACGTGGAAGGCGCACGCCCCCGCATTCGCCGGAAAGATGGCCGTCGAGGCCGTCGACCGTGCGATGCGCGGCGAGACCTCGCCAAGCCCGATCTACGAAGGCGAGGACGGCGTCGTCGCGTGGATGCTCGACGGACCGGATGCCTCGTACGACGTCCCGCTCCCCGCCGCCGGCGAGGCCAAGCGCGGCATCCTCGACTCGTACACGAAGGAGCATTCGGCCGAGTACCAGGCGCAGGCCTGGATCGACCTCGCCCGGCGCCTCAACAGCGAGCACCCCGAGCTCGTCGACCCGGAGAACGTCGAGTCGATCGTGCTGCACACGTCGCACCACACGCACTACGTCATCGGATCGGGCGCGAACGACCCGCAGAAGTACGATCCGAAGGCGTCGCGCGAGACGCTCGACCACTCGATCCCGTACATCTTCGCGGTCGCCCTGCAGGACGGCGGGTGGCACCACGTCGAGTCGTACGCCCCGGAGCGCGCCGGCCGCGAGGACACCGTCGCGCTGTGGCACAAGGTCACCACCGCCGAAGACGCGGAGTGGACGCGCCGCTATCACTCCGACGACCCGAACGAGAAGGCCTTCGGCGGACGCGTGGTCATCACGATGACAGACGGCACCGTGATCGAGGACGAGATCGCCGTCGCCGACGCCCACCCGCTCGGCGCACGGCCGTTCGCGCGCGAGGACTACATCCGCAAGTTCCGGATCCTCGCCGAGCCGGTCCTCTCGGCCGAGGAGATCGACCGCTTCCTCGACCTCGCCGAGCGCCTGCCCGAGCTCACCCCCGAGGAGGTGCAGCAGCTCACCATCGTCGCCGAGTTCGGCGTCCTCGCGGCTGCGCCCGCGCCGAAGGGCCTCTTCTGATGCGCGGCGCGACCGTGCGCGGCATCCGCTCCACGGAGAATCACGTGGATCGCGGAGGATCGGCCCTCTGTGCTCCGCGAAAGCCCCGAATCTCCGCGCTTCGGAAGGCGGCCGGCTGATGCTGTACTCGCAGGTGCCGGCCGCCGAGAAGCGGCGGCTCTTCCGCGAGCGGCTCGCGTCGGGCGAGCTGCTCCGGTTCCCCGGAGCGTTCAACCCGCTGACGGCGAGGCTGATCGAGCGCAAGGGCTTCGAAGGCGTCTACATCTCGGGAGCGGTCCTGTCGGCCGACCTCGGACTCCCCGACATCGGCCTGACGACGCTCACCGAGGTCGCCGGGCGGGGTCAGCAGATCGCGCGGATGACCGACCTCCCGGCGATCATCGACGCCGACACCGGCTTCGGCGAGCCGATGAACGTGGCCCGCACGATCCAGACCCTCGAGGACGCCGGCCTCGCCGGGACGCACATCGAGGACCAGATCAACCCGAAGCGCTGCGGACACCTCGACGGCAAGGCCGTCGTCGACGAGGACACCGCGGTCAAGCGCATCCGCGCCGCCGCCGACGCCCGCCGCGATCCGAACTTCCTCATCATGGCCCGTACCGACATCCGGGCGGTCGAGGGCCTGGATGCCGCGATCGACCGGGCGAAGGCGCTGGTGGATGCCGGAGCCGACGCGATCTTCCCCGAGGCGATGCGCGACCTGGCCGAGTTCGAGGCGATGCGCAATGCTCTGGATGTGCCGATCCTCGCCAACATGACCGAGTTCGGGAAGAGCGACCTCTTCTCGACCGATCAGCTGCGCGATGCCGGCGTGAACATCGTGATCTGGCCCGTCTCGCTTCTGCGCATCGCGATGGGCGCGGCATCCCGTGCCCTCGACACGCTGAACGACGAAGGCCACCTGACGTCCAGGCTCGGCGAGATGCAGCACCGCGCCGACCTGTACGACCTCATCGACTACGAGCAGTACAACCACTTCGACCAGGACGTCTTCAACTTCCAGATCGCCCGCTGAATCAGCGCATCATGTCCCCATTCATCCCCAACGTGTCCCACTTCATCCCGTTATGGCAGGGTCATATCGGCACAAAGTGGGACATGCCGCACCTCGAAGGAGCGAAATGACCGGACCCGACATCAAGAAGGGCCTCGCCGGAGTCGTCGTCGACTACACGGCGGTGTCGAAGGTCAACCCGGAGACGAACTCCCTCCTGTACCGGGGCTACCCCGTGCAGGAGCTCGCGGCCACGCAGTCGTTCGAGGCCGTGGCGTATCTGCTGTGGCACGGCGAGCTGCCGACCGAGGTGCAGCTCGCCCAGCTGCGGGCGACCGAGCGGGAGTACCGGTCGCTCCCGGCCGACGTGCGCGCCGCGATCGACCTCGTGCCCCGCGACGCCCATCCCATGGACGAAGTGCGCACGGCGGCCAGCCTCATCGGCGCGCGCGACCTCGCGGGCTCGGGCTCCGTGCTCGATGCGAGCGGCAGCGCCGAGCAGAACCTGGCGCGCAGCGTGCGGCTCTTCGCCGTGCTCCCCGCGATCGTCGCCTACGGCCAGCGCCGCCGCCGCGGCCAGCAGCCGATCGAGCCGCGCAGCGATCTCGACTACGCCGCCAACTTCCTCTGGATGGTGTTCGGAGAAGAGGCCGACGACGTGGTCGTCGATGCGTTCAACCGCTCGATGATCCTCTACGCCGAGCACTCCTTCAACGCCTCGACCTTCACGGCCCGCGTCATCGCCTCGACCCTCAGCGACCTCTACTCGGCCGTCGTCGGTGCGATCGGCGCCCTCAAGGGCCCGCTCCACGGCGGGGCGAACGAGGCCGTCCTGCACATCTTCGACGAGATCGGCACGGCCGAGAACGTCGGCCCCTGGCTCGACGAGGCGCTCGCCGAGAAGCGCAAGATCATGGGCTTCGGTCACCGCGTCTACAAGCGAGGCGACTCGCGCGTGCCGACGATGAAGGCGGCGCTCGACACGCTCGTCGAGCACTACGACCGGCCGGATGTCGCGGCCCTGTACGACACGCTCGAGTCCGAGTTCGTCTCGCGCAAGGGCATCTACCCGAACCTCGACTACCCGTCGGGGCCGGCGTACAACCTGATGGGCTTCGACACCCTGACCTTCACGCCGCTGTTCGTCGCGGCGCGCGTCACGGGGTGGACGGCGCACATCATCGAGCAGCTGGGGTCGAACGCGCTCATCCGGCCGCTGTCGGAGTACAACGGCCCGGACGAGCGGCACATCGAGGGCTACGTCCCCGACGAAGCGGTCGCCGCGGTCGCCGACCGTCCGGAGGAGGCCGCCGAGTGAGCCTGTGGGTCGGCGATGTCGCCGGCATCGACCTCAACGCCATGGCGGGCTCGACGCTCATCGAGACGCTGGGCATCGAGGTCGTCGAGCTGCGCGACGACGCTCTCGTGGGGCGGATGCCGGTGGACCACCGCACCACGCAGCCCGCGGGCGTCCTGCACGGCGGAGCATCCGTCGCGCTCGCCGAGACGCTGGCGTCGTGGGCGGGATACCTGTCGGTCGATCGCGAGAGATTCCACGTCGTGGGGCAGGAGATCAACGCCAACCACATCCGACCGGTCTTCACCGGCTGGGTGACCGCCACGGCGACACCGGCCGCGATCGGCCGACGGTCACAGGTCTGGGAGGTCCGCATCGTCGACGACGCGGGCAAGCTCGCCTGCATCTCGCGGTGCACGCTCGCCGTCATCGAGCAGCGCAGCACGTATGCCACGGCGGAGGCGCGCAGCGCGGAGTGATCGCTCGCGGCGGCGCGATGCAAGCGATTGCCTGACGAGCCCCGAAATCGCGGGACCGGTCGGCGGCCCCTTCCGCGAATGAGCGCATTCTCACGATGTAAGCGCTTGCAGTTTCTGCCCTCATCCTGTTAGCGTCGGCGGCACACTGCACCGCAGGCACGTCGCCGTGCCACACCTCCCCCAGGAGTTCCCCTGTGTCGAAGCCGACATCCGCACGTGTCCGCCGTTCCGCCGCGATCCTCACCGCCGCGGCACTCATCCTCACCGGGGGCCTGGTCGCCGCCGTGCCCGCCGCCGCGGCCGATCGCACCTTCGCGCTGGTCGGCAGCATCCAGAGCGAGCTCGGCTGCCCGGACGACTGGCAGCCGGACTGCAACGCCACCGACCTCATCGCCACCGACACCGCGGATGTCTACGCCGCGCAGTTCGAGGTGCCCGCCGGCACCTACGAGTACAAGGTCGCCGTCAACGACTCGTGGGCCGAGGACTACGGCGCCGACGGGGTGAAGGGCGGGGCGAACATCCCGCTCACGCTCGCCGGCACCTCGACGCTGCGCTTCAGCTTCGACGACACGACCCATCGGATCGGCATCGAGGTCGTGTCGGTCGACGGGGCGTACACCGCGGCCGACGACGCGCTCGTCGCCGAGCCGGTGCGCCAGCCCGGCAGCGCCGAGCAGTTCTACTTCGTCATGACCGACCGCTTCGCGAACGGCGACACGTCGAACGACACCGCGGGCATCCCCGGCGACCGCCTGGCGAACGGGTTCGACCCGACCGACAAGGGCTTCTACCAGGGCGGAGACCTCGCGGGGCTCCGCGAGCAGCTCGATTACATCGAGGGTCTCGGCACGAGCGCGATCTGGCTCACCCCGAGCTTCAAGAACCGGCCCGTTCAGGGCGCCGGCGCCGATGCGAGCGCCGGGTACCACGGCTACTGGATCACCGACTTCACGCAGATCGACCCGCACCTCGGCACCAACGAGGAGCTCGAGGCGCTCATCGCCGATGCGCACAGCCGCGACATCAAGGTCTACTTCGACATCATCACGAACCACACCGCCGATGTGATCTCGTACGCGGAGGGCTCGCAGAGCTACATCACGAAGGAGGCGGAGCCGTACCGCGACGCGGAGGGAACAGCCTTCGACCCGGCGACCTACGCGGCCTCCGACACCTTCCCCGACCTCGACCCCGCGACGAGCTTCCCCTACACGCCGGTCATCGCGGACGCGGACGCCGACGTCAAGGTGCCGGATTGGCTCAACGACCCGACGCTGTACCACAACCGCGGAGACTCGACCTGGGCCGGCGAGTCCGTCACGTTCGGCGACTTCGTCGGACTCGACGACCTCATGACCGAGCACCCGACGGTCGTCGACGGCTTCGTCGACGTCTACCAGGACTGGATCGACCTCGGCATCGACGGCTTCCGCATCGACACCGCCAAGCACGTCAACTTCGAGTTCTGGGAGCAGTGGGCGACCGAGGTGCTCGACTACGCCCACTCCAAGGACAAGCCCGACTTCTTCATGTTCGGCGAGGTGTACGACGCCGACCCGGCCAAGCTGTCGCCGTACGTGCGCAAGACCGACATGAACTCCGTGCTCGACTTCACCTTCCAGAGCGCGGCGACCGCGTACGCGAAGGGAACCGGCGTCACGGCCAAGCCCAGCGGACTGCAGACGCTGTTCGCCGGCGACGACATGTACACCACGCCCGACTCGTCGGCCACGGCCCTCCCGACCTTCCTGGGCAACCACGACATGGGGCGCATCGGGTACTTCCTCGCCGGTGCCGACGCGCTCCAGCGCGACGAGCTCGCCCACGAGCTGATGTACCTCACGCGCGGCCAGCCCGTCGTCTACTACGGCGACGAGCAGGGCTTCGCGGGGACCGGCGGCGACAAGGACGCTCGTCAGACCCTCTTCGCGACGCAGACCACGGACTACGAGAACCAGCCCCTCGTGACGGGGGAGCAGCTCGGCAGCGTCGACCGCTACGACACCGACGCTCCGCTGTACGAGCACATCGCCGCCCTCGCCGAGCTGCGGGCGGCCCACCCGGCCCTCGAGTCGGGCGCGCAGATCGAGCGCTACGTCGACGATGCGGCGGCGGGCGTCTACGCCTTCAGCCGCGTCGACCGCGACGACAAGATCGAGTACCTCGTCGCGACCAACAACGCGACGACGGCCAAGACCGTCTCGATCCCGACGCTGACGACCGATGCCTCGTTCACGGCGCTCTACGGCGGCGGAGCGGCCTTCGCGACCGACGCGGCCGGCGTCGCGTCGGTCACCGTGCCGGCGCTGTCGGCCGTGGTCTACACCGCCGACGGACCGGTCACCGCGCCCGCGCAGGCCGGCGAGATCTCCGTCACCCTCCCCGCGGCCGGGGCCGGCCTCACCGGCGTCTCGCCGGTGGGTGCCGACATCGCCGACGGCGTGTGGGCCGAGACGAGCTTCTCGTGGCGCGTCGTCGGCGACGACGAGTGGCACGCGCTCGGAACCGCTGAGGACACGTCGCCCCGCGTCTTCCACGACGTGGCCGGTCTCGATGCGGGCACGCTGCTCGAGTACCGCGCGGTGTCGACGGATGCCGCCGGCCACCGTGCCGCGGCATCCACCTACGCGTCCGTCGGCAACCGGGTGAACCGCGCCGTCGTGGAGGAGCCCGAGGAGCCGGAGGTGCCGGAGGAGCCCGAGCCCCAGGAGCCGAAGGACTACGGGTTCGTCAGCGTGCCGGGCAGCTTCAACAGCGAGGCCGGCTGCCCCGGTGACTGGCAGCCCGAGTGCGGTGCCGTGCAGATGACCGAGGCCGCCGGCGGCGTCTGGTCGCTCACCGTGGACATCCCCGCCGGGGACTACGCGTACAAGATCGCGACCGAGAAGTCGTGGGGCGAGAACTACGGCGCGGGAAGCGCTCCCGGGGGCTCCGACATCCTGCTCGACCACGACGGCGGCGAGGTGACCTTCTACTTCGACTCTCGCACCAAGAACATCTGGTCGACCGCGGACGGGCCGGTCATCACCCTCCCCGGATCGCTGCAGAGCGAGCTCGGGTGCCCCGGCGACTGGCAGCCGGAGTGCCTCGCGACGATGATGTTCGACCGCAACGCGGACGGCGTCTTCCAGTACACGACCGACGACCTGCCGACCGGCTCGTACGAGGTCAAGGTCGCCCACAACCTGAGCTGGGACGAGAACTACGGCGTGGGCGGTGCGCCCGGCGGCGGCAACATCACGTTCAGCGCGAGCCAGGGCAAGGTCGTCACGTTCCGCTACGACCTCGAGACGCACATCCTGACCGTGAAGGCGAGCGACCCGCCGCTGGCCGGCGTCGGCGAGCTTCGCGCTCACTGGATCGACGCCGAGACCATCGCGTGGCCGGCCGACCTGGGCACGGCGGCGGCGGACGCCTCATGGCAGCTGCACGCGTCGGACGAGGCATCCCTCGCCCTGGCCGACGGTGAGATCACCGGCGGCGACGCGATCGACCTCCCGCGGGTCGACGGCGGGCTGACCGCAGCACAGAAGACGGCCTTCCCCGCGCTGGCGGGCTTCACCGCACTGCACGTCGACGGAGCGGATGCCGCGGCCCTCCTGAAGGGTCAGCTCATGGTGTCGCAGCGCGACGCCGGCGGAGTGGTCAAGGCCTACACGGGCGTTCAGATCCCGGGTGTGCTCGATGACCTCTACGCCGACGCGGTCGCCGACACCGCCCTCGGGGTGACGTTCAAGAGCGGCACGCCGACGTTCCGGCTGTGGGCTCCGACCGCGCAGGCCGCGACGCTCCTCACCTGGGAGGCCGGCGCCGACGGCGACCCGACCCGTCACGAGGCGTCGTGGGACGCGGCATCCGGTGTCTGGTCCGTCAAGGGGGCGAAGTCGCTCAAGGGCGACGAGTACCTGTGGGAGATCGACGTGTACGCGCCGGCCACCGGCGAGATCGAGACGAACGTCGTGACCGACCCGTACTCGCTCGCGCTGACGACGAACTCCGAGCGGTCGGTCGCGATCGACCTGAACGACAAGGCGTGGAAGCCGAAGGCCTGGGAGAAGACGAAGGCGCCGGTGATCGACCGCCCGGTCGATCGTGCGATCTACGAGCTGCACATCCGCGACTTCTCGATCACCGACGAGACGGTCCCCGCGGAGGAGCGCGGCACCTACCGGGCGTTCACGCGCGACAGCGCGGGCACCGCGCAGCTGCGCGAGCTCGCCGACGCCGGCATCAACACCGTCCACCTCCTGCCGTCGTTCGACATCGCGTCGATCGAGGAGGACCGCTCGAAGCAGGCCGTGCCCGACTGCGACCTCGCGTCGTTCGGACCGGCCAGTGAGGAGCAGCAGGCGTGCATCGAAGAGGTCGTCGACGCAGACGGCTTCAACTGGGGCTACGACCCGTACCACTACTCGGCTCCCGAGGGCTCGTACGCCGTCGATCCCGAGGGCGGGGCGCGCGTGCACGAGTTCCGCGAGATGGTCGGGGCTCTTCACGGCATGGACCTGCAGGTCGTGCTCGACGAGGTCTACAACCACACGGCGCAGTCCGGCCAGGACGCCAAGTCCGTGCTCGACAAGGTCGTGCCCGGCTACTACCACCGCCTGAACCTGGCGGGCAACGTCGAGACGTCCACGTGCTGCGAGAACGTCGCGACCGAGCACGAGGTCGCGCAGAAGCTGATGGTCGACTCGGTCGTCACGTGGGCCCGCGACTACAAGGTCGACGGCTTCCGCTTCGACCTGATGGGCCACCACTCGAAGCAGAACATGCTCGAGATCCGCGCCGCGCTCGACGAGCTCACGCTCAAGAAGGACGGCGTCGACGGCAAGGCGATCTACCTCTACGGCGAGGGCTGGAACTTCGGCGAGGTCGCGAACAACGCCCTCTTCGAGCAGGCCACGCAGGGGCAGCTCGGCGGCACCGGGATCGGCACCTTCACCGACCGCCTCCGCGACGCTGTGCACGGCGGCAGCCCCGTCGACGGCGCGTCGATCTTCTACCAGGGCTTCGGCACCGGACTCTCCACCGACCCGAACGGCCGCCCCGGCGTGCCCGGAGACCCGGCAGGCGACCTCGCGCGCAAGACCGACCTGGTCAAGCTCGGCCTTGCGGGCAATCTCCGCGACTTCGAGATGACGGCGTCGGACGGCACCGTGAAGGCGGGCGACCAGTTCCTCTACAACGGCGCGCCCGCCGGTTACGCCGACCAGCCCGACGAGGTCATCACGTACGTCGACGCGCACGACAACGAGACGCTGTACGACCACCAGGTCTTCAAGCTCCCGGTCGACACCTCGATGGCCGACCGTGTGCGGATGAACACGCTCTCGCTCGCGACCACCGCGTTCTCGCAGACCCCGTCGTTCTGGCACGCCGGGACCGAGCTGTTCCGCTCGAAGTCGCTCGACCGCAACAGCTACAACTCGGGAGACTGGTTCAACCGCATCGACTGGACCGGCCAGGAGTCGACGTTCGGCTCGGGCGTGCCGCGCAAGTCCGACAACGAGGACAAGTGGTCGATCATGAAGCCGCTGCTCGAGAACCCGGCCCTCAAGCCGGGAGCCTCGGACATCGCGTCGGCCGAGGCATCCGCTCTCGACCTGCTCCGCATCCGTGAGGAGGTCGGGCTGCTCCGCCTGGGCTCTGCGGACCTGATCCAGCAGAAGGTGTCGTTCCCGAACAGCGGACCGGATGCCACGCCCGGCGTCGTCGTGATGCTCATCGACGACCTGGTCGGCGACGACGTCGACCCCGAGCTCGAGGGTGCCCTCGTGGTGTTCAACGCCTCGCCCGACGCGAGGACGCAGGCGCTGCCCGACCTCGCCGGGCGCGGGTTCGCCCTGACGGCCGCCCAGGCCGGGGGAGCGGACGCCGTCGTGAAGACGACGAAGTGGGATGCCGCGGGCGGCGAGCTCACGGTGCCGGCTCGTTCGGTGGCGGTGCTCGTGGACAAGGCCGACGTGCGCACGGCAGTGCTCGCGGCGCCGGACAGGATCGTCGCCAAGCACGGCACGACAGTGACGGTCACCGGCAAGGTCGTCGCGGCCGACGGGACGGCGCCGGTCGGCACGGTCACCGTCACCGACGGCGGCGTCGTGATCGCGACGGTGGCGCTCACCGCGGCCGACAAGGGCAAGGTCCGAGTGGCTCTGCCGAAGCTCGGCAAGGGGCTGCACCTGCTGCGCACCACGTTCGACGGCGCGGCCGGGTTCAAGGATTCGCGGGCGATCGTGCCGGCGCCGGTGCTGATCTACTGACGTCGCGCGTGAAACGGACGGGACGGATCCCGGTGGTCGGCGCCGACAGCGCCTGATCCGCCCGGAATCCCCCGTCCGTTTCACGTGCTCGCCGCGTCAGCCGCGGGAACCGGCCTTCGCCGCGAACGGCCTTGTGCGCGCCGGTAGGCGGCGGTATAAGAAGGTGTCCGCCCCGGCGGTCAGCGCGGGCGCGCCTCGTCTCTGTGACGCCGTGCGGCGGACACAGGAGGAACCATGCGCGGGAACAAAGACGAGCTCATATCGGCCGCGCTGCGGTCCGGGGTGAGCGATGCGCTCATCGATCAGGTGAACATCGACCTCATCGCCGGGCGCGGCCGACGACGGTTCCTGCCTCGCGGCAACCCGGTCTCCGACGCCATCGGCGAGCGCTTCGTCGACCAGCGCGCGCACGAGCGAGTCGGTCCGGCGACGCGCCGGCCATATCGCGTCGACGTCGACGGATTCGGCGCCGACATCCTCCAGGCGCTGAACGGCCAGTGCGTCGGTTACGTCGTCCGGCTCCAGGAACCCGGCGCTCCGGGGCTCACGTTCCAGAGCGGCCTGGCGCGGGCAGCCGGCGAAGGCGATGCCGGATGGAACCCGGAGGTGCGACAGCACGTCGCGAGCGTGAGCAAGCTCATCACCGCGATGGCCGTCGTGAAGGCGCTCGACGATGCCGGAGTCCGCGGGGACGACTCCATCGCGCCGTATCTGCCGACGTACTGGAAGCAAGGATCCGGGATCGCGGACGTCACGTTCCACCGGCTGTTGACACACACCTCGGGGTTCGCCAATCCGCAGTCGGACGACGCCGTGTTCGGTGAGCTCAAGGCGCAGATCGCCCGCGGGACCTACTTCTCGCCGCCACAGCCCAAGCCTTACCAGAACACGAATTTCGCGATGTTCCGGATCCTCCTCGCCACCTTGACCGGCGCGGTCGCCCCCAGCCTCCAGGTGGCGGGTATGCCGGAAGAGGCCACGGATCGGCTCTGGGATCAGCTGACCATCCGTGCGTACGAGGACTACGTGAAGCAGCACGTCTTCGGTCCGGCCGGCGTCGTGGATCCGACGCTTGCGAGTGCGCCGGGATACGCCCTCGGCTATCGGTTTCCGATGGCGTCGAGCGGGTGGGATGCCGGTGACCTCTCGTCGATGGCCGCGACGATCTCGTGGCATCTCTCGGCCTTCGAGCTCGTGCGGGTGCTCGAGGCGTTCGAGTCGGACGGCTCGATCGTGCCGCCGGCGCGGGCCGAGGAAGCACTCAAGGCCGGGTGGGGGATCGATCAGAGCCGGACCAACCCGGCCGGGCGGTGGTACCTCAAAGGCGGGCGCTGGGAAAGCGGCGCCAATCAGCTGCTCCAGGCGGTCGCCGGCATCCTGCCCGGCCGTCTCCAGCTCGCCGTACTGGTCAACTCCCAGATAGGACCGGCGGACCGCTCACTGATCAACCTCGTGGGCGACACGATCGACGCCAACGTGGTCCCCCTGCTCTGATGAGAGGCAAGGTCATCCCTGAGACGGACGCCTATGGGACTTCCGGCCGACGCGCCGCGCGAGCGCGCTCCGTACCGTCGAAGGCGTGACAGCAACCAGTCCCATCCAGACGACCCGCCGCGGCCTCACGACGACCGGCGCACTCGTGCTCGCGGTGGCCGGCAACATCCTGGTGGTGGCCATCGGCGTGCTCGCCGTGGCCGGAGTCGCCGCCGCCGCGGTCGCGGTGTTCGGCCCCGGCATCCTCGCTGCGTTCTGATCGCCGGCTACGGCGTGGAGCCCGCCGGCCAGGTATCGGGGACGGCGCCCGCGTCTGGTGCAGGGATCACGCCCTGCAGTCCTGTGACGGTCTCGGCCGAAGCGTCGTCCTGCTGGCGGAGAAACAGCATCACCTCGGCTTCGGTGTCGAGCGGATCGCCGTCGGGGTATGGGCTGCCGGTCTCGCAGGTGCGCGGCTGAGAGACGACTTCGATCGTGTCGGCGCCGCTCCCCTCGACCCATTCGGATACCTCGACCGTCCACACGTGCGACGCGTGCCCGTACCGATCGACGGTTCCCGTGGAGCCGACGACCTGGCCGATGACAACGGCGTCCGAGTCCTCGGCAGCGTCGCGCGGCGTCTCGAACCAGACCCAGTCCACGCAGGTCATCGTTTGCATCGGCAACACGCTGCAGCCGCTCAGACAGGCGGCGAAGAGGAGGAGGGCGGCGCCGAGCCGGACGGTACGTCGCATGATCCGAGGATGCCGCACCTCGGTGCTCTCGTTCGGCATCGGAATCCGATCGAAACGAAGTGTCGACATCCTCCGCCGCCAGGCGACGCCCCACATGAGGGTGGTGTCCGGCCACCCCGCCACGGAAGGATCAGACCATGAAGTTCATGATGTTCGTCGTCAGCGACGCCCAGCCCGATCAGCCGTCCGACGAGTCCGACATCGACCTCTGGGTCGACCCGCTCGATGCGAGCGGCAAGCGCGTGATCGGCGAGGTGCTGGCGCCGGTGTCCGACGCGACGGTGGTGCGGGTGCGCGGTGGCAAGGTGCTGACGACGCGCGGGCCGTTCGCGGAGACCAGCGAGGTGATCCTGGGGTTCGACATCCTCGAGGTCGCCGACCTCGACGAGGCGATCGAGATCGCGTCGCGGCATCCGATGGCCCGCAACGGCCAGATCGAGCTCCGCGCCTTCGCGCCCTGGGACGAGTAGACCTGGGCGCGCGAGCGACCCCGAGGCCCCGCGCCCGGGGTCGCTCACCCCGGCCGGTCCGGAATACTCGTGGCTGTGACCTCTCCCCTCGCGGTTCCCGGCCTTCCCTTCCCCCTGCTCCCGTCCGACGAGTCGCGCTGGCGGATGACCGCCGAAGCTGTGGCCGTGACGGCCGCCGCGCACAGCGATCTCTTCGCTGACCCGAGCGGCGACGGCCAGACCGCTGCGGAGTCGCAGCTCAACGCGGCGACACTCCTCGGCGATGGCCCGGTCGGCGACTTCACGTTCTCGGCCCGCGTTCGGGTGGGGTTCGAGGCGACCTTCGACGCCGGCGTGCTGCTGATCTGGGTGGATGAGCGCCACTGGGCGAAGCTCTGCGTCGAGCTGTCGCCGGACCGCGAGCCCATGGTCGTCTCGGTCGTCACCCGCGGCGTGTCCGACGACGCGAACGCGTTCGTGGTCACGGGGCCCGACGTCCGCCTCCGCGTCTCTCGGATCGGGCAGGTCTTCGCCTTCCACGCCTCGACCGACGGCCGGCGCTGGGCATTCGTGCGAGCGTTCTCGCTGCCCGGTGCGGAGACGGCGCGCATCGGCTTCGAGGCGCAGAGCCCGATGGGCGACGGCTGCGAAGTGTCGTTCGCCGACGTGGAGTTCGCGCAGCGCACCCTCGCGGATCTGCGCGACGGGAGTTGATCCTCCGCACAAAACACGGTCTCCCTCGCAGATACATGGAAGTCCATGTAAAATCAGCAACGTGCCAAAGACGGCACGGTGACTTTCATCAGGATGCCCCACGAAGGCGTCACGGTGAGGCTGAAGGAGCAACGATGTCCATGACGATCACCCCGCCGAGCGAATCCCTCTCGGCAGACGAGCGCGCCGCCATCATCGAAGCGGTCCGCGACTTCGCGGAGTCCGAGCTCGCGCCGCACGCGCTCGAGTGGGACGAGAACAAGCACTTCCCCCGCGACACCCTCCACCGCGCCGGCGAGCTCGGGCTCGGGGGCATCTACGTGCGCGAGGACGTCGGGGGCAGTGGCCTGTCCCGTTCCGACGCCGTGGCGATCTTCGAGCAGATCGCTGTGGGCGACCCGTCGATCGCGGCCTACATCTCGATCCACAACATGGTCGCCTGGATGATCGACACCTACGGCTCCGACGTCCAGCGCCAGGAGTGGCTGCCGCTGCTCACCTCGATGCAGGGCTTCGGCAGCTACTGCCTCACCGAACCGGGCGCGGGGTCCGACGCCGCCGCGATCACGACGACCGCGATCCGCGACGGCGACGAGGTCGTGCTGACCGGCGTCAAGCAGTTCATCTCCGGAGCGGGCGAGGCATCCGTCTACATCGTCATGGCTCGCACCGGCGAGCCGGGCGCGCGCGGCATCACCGCGTTCCTGGTGCCCGCCGACACGGCCGGGCTGTCGTTCGGCGCCAACGAGAAGAAGATGGGCTGGAACGCTCAGCCGACCCGCCAGGTGATCCTCGACGAGGTGCGCGTCCCCGCGGCGAACATGCTCGGCAGCGAAGGGCAGGGCTTCAAGATCGCGATGTCGGCGCTCGACGGCGGCCGCATCAACATCGCGGCGTGCTCGCTCGGCGGCGCGCAGTGGGCGCTCGACCAGGCGGTCCGCTACGTGCAGGAGCGCTTCACGTTCGGCGAGGCGCTCGCGGCGAAGCAGTCCGTCGTCTTCACACTCGCCGACATGGCCACCGAGCTGCGCGCGGCGCGGGCATTGGTGCGGGATGCCGCGGCCGCCCTCGACGGCAACGGCACAGGCGTGAAATCCCCCGACGCCTCGATGCAGTGCGCGATGGCCAAGCGCTACGCGACCGACGCCGGCTTCCGCATCGCGAACGAGGCGCTGCAGCTGCACGGCGGCTACGGCTACCTCCACGACTACGGGATCGAGAAGGTGGTGCGCGACCTTCGCGTGCACCAGATCCTCGAGGGCACGAACGAGATCATGCGGGTCATCATCGGCCGCGAACTGCTGGGAGCCTGACCATGCGCATCGCCTTCCTCGGCCTCGGCCACATGGGTCTGCCCATGGCCCGCAATCTCCAGGCCGCCGGGCACGAGGTCGTCGGGTTCGACGTCTTCCAGGGCGCGATGGATGCCGCGGCCGCCGGTGGCCTCGCCGTGGCGGACTCCGGCGCCGCCGCCGTGAGGGCAGCGTCGGCCGAGATCGTCGTGACGATGTTCCAGTCCGGCAAGCAGGTGCTGGATGCCTACAGCGGTGTCGACGGCGGCGCAGGCCTCCTCGACGTCGCGGCACCCGGCACGCTGTTCATCGACTCGTCCACGATCGCCGTCGACGAAGCCCGTGCCGCCCACGCGGTGGCCGAGGCCGCGGGACACCGCTCGCTGGACGCACCCGTGTCGGGAGGAGTCGTCGGGGCGGAGAACGCGACCCTCGCCTTCATGGTCGGCGGGACCGACGACGACTTCGAGGCGGCCCGTCCGGTGCTCGAGGCGATGGGGCGCCGGATCGTCCACTGCGGCGGAGCGGGGCTGGGGCAGGCCGCCAAGGTGTGCAACAACATGATCCTCGCCGTATCGCAGATCGCCGTCGCCGAGGCGTTCGTGCTCGGCGAGCGGCTCGGGCTCTCGCACCAGGCGCTCTTCGACGTCGCGTCGAACGCCTCGGGGCAGTGCTGGGCGCTCACCACGAACTGCCCGGTGCCCGGGCCCGTGCCGACGAGCCCGGCGAACCGCGAGTACCAGCCGGGCTTCGCGGGAGCGCTGATGTCCAAGGACCTCGGCCTGGCGGAGCACGCGATCGTCTCGACGGGGGTCGAGGCGCGGATGGGCATGCTCGCGCGGGAGATCTATCGGGCCTATGCCGAAGGCGCGGGTGCCGGGCAGGACTTCTCGGGGATCATCAACACGATCCGCGACGACAGCCGCTGACGCGGAGACATCTGCGGTTCAGGTGGAGCGCAGGCGGATGCTGCGGAACAGCGCCTCGATCTCGGGTTCGAGGAAGGCGACGGAGCCCAGGTCGTCGTCGATGAGCTCCAGCAGGAGGACGGTGCCGTCGCGCGCGCCGAGGACCCGGGTGACCGCCACCACGGCGTCCGGCAGTTCGAGCAGCAGCGTGACGCGCAGGGCGACGGTGAACGCCGTGTCCTCCAGCACGGTCACGGTCTGGACGAAGCCGCCGATTCCCGTACGCGCGAGTTCGACGAGCTCTTCCGCCGCAGTCTGCTCCGACTCGATCGCATAGAGATGCACGAGCCGGTCGGGAGCGCCGGCGTCGGGTCGTCGCCAGAATCGCTCCAGTGCCTCCGGCAGCGGCGGGGCCATCACCGCCCGTTCGACCGCCGTCGCGGCGAACGCGCTGCGCACCTCGGCCGGCACGCTGCGCTCGGGCAGCAGATCGGCGGTGAGATCGGCCGCCCACGACATGGCGGAGTCGTAGCCGTTCCAGGGGAAATCGAGGGGGACGAAGATCCAGACGTGGGAGTCGACGTCGATCGTGAATTCGAGGGTCATCGCCAGCGGAAGGTCTCCAGGATGGTGTCGCTCGTCTCGGTGAGGAGCTCGAGCGACGAGGGGTCGGAATCGTCGAGATGGGCGATCGATGCGAGGAAGACCATGCCCCGGCGGTCGCCCTCGGCCGGCAGCGGGAACCCGTAGCCGATCTGGCGCGACATCACACCGGCGAAGTCTCCCGAACCCCGCGAGTCCTTCACCCAACGGTGCACGATTCCGATCGGAGTGTCGAACCGCTCGATCGGCGCCCCGGCCGCGAGCGTCGGGAGTGCGTCGGCGAAGACGTGGCCCTCGGCCGCGGCATGCTGCTTCACCGCGATCGACAGCGGAACACCACCGCCGTCCGGATCGCTCGGGAGATAGATGGCGGCGATGCGGTTCACCTTCAGCGTGCGCCAGTAGCTCTCGATCATGGTGCGGGCCTGCGCGTCGAGGTCGGGTCGCGAGAGCTCCCGCATGCGAGCCGAGGCCTGCGCGACCAGAGCGCGCTTCCCCTCGTCGTCGACCATGTAGCGCACCCAGCCGCGGGGCATCATGACGTGGAAGCCCTGCGGCTCGGCGGAGATCACGCGGCGGTCCTCACGAGGGCAGCCTGCCGGTCATCCGGAGGCGGTCGTACTCGCGTCCCTTCGCACCGACGGCGACCAGGAGCACGACGAGCGAGAACGCGCTCGGGATGAGGGCGAGCCAGTGCCAGCCGAGGTACCCGTCCTCGGCCTGCGGCATCGCGATGGGGCCGGCGTCGCTCGGGAACAGGAACATGAACAGCACCGCGGATCCTGCGGCCGCGACGGTCTGCCCGACGGCACCGAGCAGTCGATTCGCCAACCCGGCGGGTGTGCGCACGCACATCGGGATCACGACGATCGCGCCGATCAGCGCCGGCACGACGAGCAGCCATGCCGGTACGGGGAAGGCCGGCCAGCTCCACACCTCGGACCAGTTGGTGCCCTGCTGCTCGGCGATGCGTCCTCCGGTGAAGATCAGCGAGCCCGCGATGAAAGCGATGAGCACTGCCGCCATGAACATCTGACAGGTGCTGTACACGCGCCGCAGCGCCCGCCCTCGGTCGGGCGCTGCATCCGGGGCCGGGGGCGTCATCCGATCCGCACCTCGTTCGCGCCGGGGATCTCGAACGCGAAGCCCGTCACGGGCTCCAGGTTCTGGACGAGGTCGAATCCGAACGACGCACCCCAGACCCCGACGTTGACGCCCTGCTTCCACAGCGCCGGAAGTGCGCCCTGCGTCTGCGTGATGAACTGCTGCACCGGCGCGGCGCTTCCCCAGGGGGACGAGCGCATGGTCCCCAGGAAGTTCTCCACCTGCACCAGGCGTGCGTCGCCGAGGACCATCGTCCGCATCGGGCTGACGAAGGTTCCTGGCGCGGGCAGGCCGGCGCGGGCACGTCCGGGCGCTCCGAGCCAGCGCAGCGGCGCGGACCACGTCGTCGGGCGGAACAGGTTCCAGCGCGGCAGGCCGCCGCGGATCACGCCCGTCACGACGCCGCGACCGTTCTGGATCACGGCGGAGAGCGCGGGCGCGCCCTTCGAGAGGATCTTTCCGATGCCGAAGGGCAGCAGGCCCACCGCGGACAGCAGCAGGTCGCTCAGGGTGCCTTTGCCGGCGAAGAACTTCAGGGCGTTGAGCGCGACGACCAGCAGCGTGAGGCCGAAGATGATCGCGCCGAGGAGCCCGGTCAGCGGTGCGCCGATGATCAGCGCGATGACCGTGAGAGCCAGGATCACCCAGCCGACCACCTCGAGGAAGTTGTCGAGGCCCTCCCAGAATCCGTCGTTGTTGTCGGCGGAGTCCATGGCCTTCTGGATGCCGCCCACGGCGTCCTCGTACGCGGTCTCCCACGTCTCGAAGGTGTGGTCGAACTGACTCCACAGCTCGTCGCGGTGCGCGAGGGCGCTCGTCTCGGCCGTGGCCGCGTCGGCGGCGGCCGACTCGGCCGCGCTCAGCTCGGCGCGGCTCGGCTCGTCCTCCCAGATCCAGACGGTCTCGATCGAGGAGAGGTCGCCGGCAGCGGACTCGCGCGCCTCGCGCGCCGACTCGTAGTCGCGCTCCGCCCGCTCGATCGAGGACTCGTTGCTGCGGATCCACGACTTCGCCGTGCCCAGCGCGTCGGCGTAGGTGCGGATCACGCGGCCGGTGTCCTCGTAGCGGACGGCCGCCCGGGCCAGGTCGTCGGCAGCCTCGCCGGCCATCTCGGCCAGCTTGTCGGTGCCCTTGCTCTTGCAGACGTCCGAGTCGGCGATCTCGCTCAGCGCGGTCGCGGTCCGGTCCATCGTCAGGCCCAGCTTGACCAGGGCGTCGCCCCGGTTCCAGAGGTCTTCGGGACTGCCCTCGAGCTGCCGCAGCTCGTGATTGCCGACGGGAGACCGCATCAGAGCGCCACCTGCGCGTTCACGGTGCCGGTGGCCTCGGCACCGTCGAGCGAGCACGCGGTGTCGCGGTCCCACTCCTCCCAGCCGTCGACGATGCCGCTGAGCTGTTCGAGGATGTTCTCGAGGTTCTCCTTCAGCTTGTCGCGCTTGTCGTTCCAGGCCGACTCGAAGTCGGAGGCCTTGTCGCGCAGCTCGCTGCGATCGTCGGGCTTGCCGATCGACTGCTCGAGACCGTCATTGGTCTTGGCGGCACTCTCGAACTCGGCGACGGTCGCCGCGAGACCGTCCTTGGTCTCGCGCAGCCGCGCGAGGTCCAGCATGATGTCGACCACGGAGTCCTCCTCGCTGCGTCTCGGGGCGACGGTGTGCGCCGCCGCCCGAGAACGCCCTGCGACAGCGTCAGTTGCCGGCGAGTGCCTGGTCGGTGTCCTTGATCGCCTGCTGCATCTTGCGCAGCGACTCGCCCATGTCGGAGATGCCCTCGATGGCCTTCTCCAGACCGGTCGTCAGCTCGGTGTAGCCCTCGCCGAACTTGCCCGACGCGTGCTGCGTCTTGAAGTCGTCGCCCAGCAGACGGTCCACATCGCTCTTCAGACGGCGAAGGACATCGCCGATCTCCTCACGACCGCTGTCGAGCTTGCCCGACATCGCTTCCATCTCGCCGTAAGAAGCCTTGAAGTCCGCCATGGTCATTCCCTTCGTCGGTGGAGCCGGGGAAGTGCCGGCCCGTCGAGGCTAACCGAATCGTCGCACGCTCCCTATGGGGAGGATCACCCATGTGGGGAAGACGCACAGGGCAGCGTCCTGCCGACGCCTACGATCGAAGGTGCCGCGATGACGCCGAAGGGTGGGAGCTCCCGATGACCGAGTACGAGACGATCCTGGTCGAGACGCGCGGACGCGTCGGCTGGATCACGCTGAACCGTCCCGAGGCGCTCAACGCCCTCAACACCCAGACGATGAAGGACGTCGTGGCCGCGGCATCCGCCTTCGACGTCGACGAGGGCATCGGCGCCATCGTGCTCACGGGATCGGAGCGGGCGTTCGCGGCCGGCGCCGACATCAAGGAGATGGAGTCCAAGAACGGGCTCGAGATGCTGATGGCCGACCACTTCGGCGGCTGGACGCAGTTCGCGGCGGTTCGCACGCCCGTCATCGCAGCCGTGTCCGGCTACGCACTCGGCGGCGGCTGCGAGCTGGCCATGATGTGCGACATCATCCTCGCCGCCGACACCGCGAAGTTCGGCCAGCCCGAGATCAATCTCGGCGTCATTCCCGGCATGGGCGGCTCGCAGCGCCTCATCCGCGCGGTCGGCTACTACAAGGCGGCGGAGCTGATCCTCACCGGGCGGATGATGGATGCCGCGGAGGCCGAGCGCTCGGGACTGGTCTCGCGCGTCGTGCCCGCAGCCGACCTGCTCGACGAGGCGGCGAAGACGGCGGAGACCATCGCCGCGAAGTCGCTGCCGTCGCTGTACGCGGCGAAGGCGACGCTGGATGCCGCGATGGAGGTGCCGCTCGCGGAGGGCCTGCGCCTCGAGCGCCACGTGTTCGCGAGCCTGTTCGACACGGCCGACCAGAAAGAGGGCATGGCGGCGTTCCGCGAGAAGCGGTCGCCGGACTTCACGAACCGCTGAGTGATCGGCGGGATCAGAGCGGGTCGGGCTGCGGCCGGGGGTCCGTGAAGTCGCCGGAGTCCTTGCGGAACCGCGCGATGATCCTGACCAGCTCGGCGGTGTCGTCGTCGGTGAGCCCGACGTCCTCGAACACGGCCTCGTTGAGCGCGGCCGTGGCGTCCTCGACCAGATCGCGCCCGGTCGGCGTGATCACGAGCATGGCCGCGCGTCCGTCGATCGGGTGGGGCTCCCGTGACACCAGCCCGTCGCGGGCGAGTCTGTCGACGGTGTTGGTGACGCTGGTCGGGTGCACCTGCAGTCGCGCGATGGCGCTGGCCATCGGCATCCGCCCCGCCCGGGTGAAGGCCAGGAGGCGGAGCATCTCGTAGCGTGCGAACGACAGGCCGAAGGGCTTCAGCGTCGCGTCGATGCGCGCGAACATGAGCTGCTGCGCGCGGATGATCGAGGTGACCGCGGTCATGCCGGCTGCGGCGGGTTCCCACCCGTGGTCGATCCACTGCCGCTTGGCCTCGGCGATCGGGTCGACGGGCAGTCGTCGTGGCGCTGACACGGGGGTACCTCCTCGCTCCCACCGTACCGGCTGAGGGCGTGCGAACCCCGGCTCGCGACCGCGGGATCATGGGGTGGACACACACGCGGGCGCCCAGGCGGCAGCACGGTTGTGGGGCCCCACGGTCGATTGGGCGCATGCCGGACGTCGCCCTAGACTCGTGCGCAGCGTGAGGAGATGGCAATGAAGATCGTCGTCCTGGTCAAGGAAGTCCCGGATACGTACGGGGATCGCAAGCTCAGTCTCGAGACCGGTCTGGCCGACCGTGCCGCGAGCGAGTCGGTGCTCGACGAGATCGGCGAGCGCGCGCTCGAGGTGGCGCTGTCGTACGCCGACAAGAACGCCGGCACCGAGGTCGTGGTCTTGTCGATGTCTCCCGAGTCCGCCGCCGCGACGGTACGCAAGGGACTCGCCATGGGTGCCGCCTCGGCGGTCCAGGTCGTCGATGGGGCACTCCTCGGCGCCGACCTCGGCCTGACTGCGGAGGTGCTGGCGGCGGCGGTCAAGCGCACCGGCTTCGACCTCGTCATCGCCGGCAACCAGTCCACCGACGGATCGGGCGGAGTGATGGCGGCCATGGTCGCCGAGCTCCTCGACGTGCCGGCGGCGACATCCCTCAACTCGGTCGACATCGGCGAGACGGCCGTGTCGGGCGTGCGGGCGAGCGACGGCGCGACCGCGCAGGTCACCGCCGAGCTCCCCGCGGTCATCTCGATCACCGAGGCGCTGCCCGACGCGCGGTTCCCGAACTTCAAGGGCATCATGGCGGCCAAGAAGAAGCCGTACGAGACGCTGTCGCTCGACGACCTCGGCATCGACGCGCATGATCCCCGGGCCTCTCGGTCGATCGTGATCTCGCTGAGCGAGAAGCCGCCGCGCGAAGCCGGCGTCAAGATCGTCGACGAGGGCGACGCGGGCGAGAAGCTCGCCGAGTTCCTCATCCAGAACCGGCTCGCGTAAGGGATGCCTGACATGACTTTCGCCGAAGACTCGATCCTGGTCCTCCTCGACGTCACGCCCTCCGGTGCGCTGGCCAAGTCGTCCGCCGGCCTGCTCGGCGCCGCCGCCCAGGTGGGCACGCCGGTCGCGCTGATCGTCGGCGACGAGAAGCTCGCGTCGGATGCGGCGGCCCTCGGCGCGGCATCCGTCCTCGTCGCCGCGCCCGGCGACGGACTGGTCGTGCCGCTCGTCGACGCCCTGACTGCCGCGGCCGACCTCGTTCGCCCCGATGCCGTGCTGGTGTCGCACTCGGTGGACGGCCGCGAGGTCGCCGGGCGGTTCGCGGCGCGCACCCGGTCGGGCATCGCCGTGGATGCCGTCGGCGTCTCCCGCGATGCCGAGGGCGTTGTCGCGCACCACTCCGTCTACGGCGGTGCGTACAACGTCGAAGCCGCCGTCACATGGGGTGCGCCCGTCATAACGGTGCGACAGGGAGCGGTGGATGCCCGCGCCGAGGCGGTCGCCGCGCCGCCGGTCGAGCAGCTCACGGTCACGCCGTCGGGCCGCAGGGCCGCGACGGTCGCCGTCGTGGAGGAGGCGGTCGTGTCGTCGACCCGCCCCGAGCTGCGCGGAGCCGCCAAGGTCGTCTCGGGCGGTCGCGGCCTCGGGTCCGAGGAGAAGTTCGCGCTCGTCGACCAGCTCGCCGACGTGCTCGGCGCGGCGGTCGGCGCGTCCCGCGCCGCGGTCGACGCCGGATACGTCCCGCAGTCGTACCAGGTCGGCCAGACCGGCGTCTCGGTGGCGCCTCAGCTGTACGTCGCGCTCGGCATCTCGGGCGCCATCCAGCACAAGGCGGGCATGCAGACCGCGAAGACGATCGTCGCGATCAACAAGGACGCGGATGCCCCGATCTTCGAGATCGCCGACTTCGGCGTCGTCGGCGACCTGTTCACGGTCGTGCCGCAGCTGATCGCGGCGCTCGAGGCCAAGAAGGCGTAACCCGGCGTGGCGACCTTCCCAGCGACCATCCGCCGCGGTCTGCCGCGGCGCCCCGGCGGCGAGCCCTGGCCTCCCGCCGGTGAGGCGCCGGTCGGCGTCGCGGCGGCAGCCCTGGGCACGGTCGACGGCGATGGCGCCGGGTCGATCGCGGTGGACCCGGCCCCGGCCGCCGACACCGCCGACACCGGTGCCGCGACCGCCTCGTCGGTCGTGGAGGTCGCTTCCACCGCTGTCGCTGACACCGGTCCCGCCGCCGCGGCCCCCGCAGGTGTGGCGGCAGAGTCCGCGGTCGCGGGCGGCGGTGCCGCCGCCGTATCGCGCCCGATCCGTCGCGGCCTGCCCCGCATCGCCGGTGGCGAGCCGTGGCCGCCGGCCGGAGCCGCTCCGTCCGCATTGCCCGCCGCTGAGGCTGCCGCTGCCGCTGCCGCGGCCGTCCAGCCTGTCGCCGCACCGGCCGCGGCAACCACCGCGACGGCGCCTGCCGACTCTGCTGCGCCGGACGATGTCAACGCCCCCGTCACCGAGGCGGCGGTCGCCGCGGCATCCGTCCTCACCGGGGACCGCCCGCTGCGTCGCGGCCTGCCCCGCACACCCGGCGGCGAGGCCTGGCCGCCGCCCGGCCTGTTCGCCGCCGCCTCTGCCCCCGCCGCCGCCTCTGCCCCCGGTACCGGCCGCACTTCGCCGCAAACGCCGCAGCCGGAAGTGCGTGCGACGTCGCAGACTGCGGCTGTCGTCGACGCGCCGGAGGGTGCGGCATCCGCTGCGTTCGACGTCAGCACCCCGCTGCCGTTCACCCGCACGGTGTGGGCCGGCGCCGCGGCGCGGACCCGTCCGGCGCCGAAGGCCGAGCCGAGGCGGATCGGGCGATTCACGCGGCTCGAGTGGGCAGGGATCGTCATCGTGGGCGGCGGCGGGCTGCTCTACGCCGGGCTCATGGCCGTGTTCGCGGTGCGCTGGCTGCTGAGCACGCAGTGGGGCGTCGACTTCCTCGCCGCATACCCGGGCGAGTACCACCTTCCCGAGGGCGCACCGGTCGGCATCCCGGCCTGGCTGGGCTGGCAGCACTTCTTCAACGTGTTCCTGATGGTCCTCATCATCCGCTCGGGGCTGCAGGTGCGCACCGAGAAGCGCCCGAGCGTGTTCTGGTCGCCGCGCGGCAACGGCAAGCGCAAGATCAGCCTGAACCTGTGGTTCCACCAGTCGCTCGACATCCTGTGGCTCGTCAACGGAGTGATCTTCGTGACTCTGCTGTTCATCACGGGGCAGTGGATGCGGATCGTGCCGACCTCGTGGGAGGTCATCCCCAATGCGATCAGCGCGGGGCTGCAGTACGTGTCGCTCGACTGGCCGACCGAGAACGGGTGGGTGAACTACAACTCGCTGCAGCAGCTCGCGTACTTCGCGACCGTGTTCATCGCCGCGCCCCTCGCGGCGATCACCGGGGTGCGCATGAGCGGCATCTGGCCCAAGAACGCGAAGACGCTCAGCCGTGTCTACCCCGTCGAGTGGGCCCGTGCCGTGCACTTCCCGGTGATGCTCTACTTCGTGCTGTTCATCTTCGTGCACGTCGTGCTCGTGTTCGCGACGGGGGCGCTGCGCAACCTCAACCACATGTACGCCGCGCAGGGCTCCGTCGATCCGGACGCGTACCTGATGAACTGGACCGGGTTCTGGATCTTCGCGGTGTCGATGCTCGTCATCGTCGTCGCCTGGATCGCCGCGCGGCCGCTGGTGCTGGCTCCGATCGCCCGCCTGTTCGGCAAAGTCTCCGGGCGCTGATCCGCCCGGACCCGCCCGGGGCGCGCCGTCGACCGGACACGCCGGGCTTCCCGGCGCGTCGCGCGAGGAGAACGCCCCGAGTCCGCGACGGCGGCGGTCAGGCGGACGGCTGAGCGGATGCCGCGCCCGCGGCGAATCCCTCGGCGTAGGCCTCGTCGGCACCGAGCCGGAACATGTCGCGCTCGAGGGGGCGCACGATCGACCGGGCGCCCGGGAGGTCGAGCGACCCGACGAGGTCGGCACGACCGCGCACCACGGCGACCGGGCGACGGGCGGCCTTGCCCTTGACGAGGTCGGCGGCGGCGGCGAGCTCGTCGGCGACGCACGGCATCGTCACCACGAGGGGGCGCCCCTCGGCATCCGTCCCTCCTCGGAGATCCTCGAAGACGTGCACGCCCCCGGCGCCGATCGCGTGATCGGTCTGCCCGTCGCGCCAGGCGCGGCCCAAGGTGTCCGAGATCAGCACGCCGATCTCGACCCCGAGCCGCTCGCGCAGGCCCGCCGCGATGAGGCGGGCGGAGAGGTCGGGGTCTTCAGGGAGGAGCAGGATGGTGCCCTCGGGAGTGTTCGACGCGTCGACGCCGGCCGCGGCCGACACCATGCCGAGCCGGTTCTGCACGATCCGCGTCGTCCCGCCGTTCGGCGTCGGGCGCGTCGCCACGACCCGGACCGTCTCGGCGGTGATCGCTTCCTCGCGGTCGTCGGCCGCCACGATGCGGCCTTCGGCCTTCGACACGATCTTCGACGTCACCACGACGATGTCGCCGTCGGCGAGGGCGCCGGTCGCGGCATCCATGATCACCGAGACCAGGTCGGCACCAGGGGTGATCTCGGGGATCCCGTCGAGGGCCCAGACCTGCAGCACGTCAGGCGGACTCAGCGGACGAAGCGGACTTCGGTGAGCGTCTCGCCGAGGAACGGCTCGGTGTGCGAGGCGCCGTCGAGCGAGAAGCCGTTGCGCGTGTAGAACCGGTGCGCGCGCGGGTTGTCGTCGGCGACCCAGAGGTACACCTGCTCGTCGGCCTCGATGACCGAGTCGAACAGCTTCTGGCCGATGCCGGTGCCGTGGAATTCGTCGAGCAGGTAGATGAAGTACAGCTCGCGGAACCGCGGGGCGTCCTTGTCGCGAGCGGGGCCGGAGCCCGCGAACCCGACGATCTCGCCGTTCACGAGAGCGGCGAACATCTTGAACTCGGGGCCCTGGACGGCCCAGTGGGTCCAGAGCTCGGCGAGGCGCTTGGGCGAGACCGCTTCGAGGGCGGCCTTGCTGATGAGGTGGTCGTAGGTCTCGTGCCAGCAGGTCGCGTGAACACGGCCCAGGGCCTCTGCGTCCACGTCCCGGACCGGACGGACGACGATGTCGGTCTGGAGTTCGGCTTCCATGGCCAGACTCTACGCTCGCCCTCGCGTGAGGAGAAATCGACCGGACGACGGCTGTGGATCGGGCGTGTCGAGACGAGCGGATGCCGCGCCCCGTCCTGTCGGAACCCGACAACCGAATGTCGGATCCGAGCGCGGATCGCTACCATCGCTCCCCGTGAACGTGATCTGGCGGACCCTGCTCGTGATGCTGACCGCGCGCCGGCGCGTCCGTCGAGAAGGGCGCCTCGGACCCGCCGGTGTCGGACGGATCCGGCTGACCACGCTGCCGACCGACATCGACATCCTGCTGCACATGAACAACGGCCGGTACCTGTCGCTGTTCGATCTCGGCCGCTGGGATCTGCTCGTGCGCACCGGTCTCTGGGACGTCATGAAGAGCCGTGGGTGGTATGCCGTCGTGTCGAGCGAGACGGTGACCTTCCGGAAGTCCCTCGAGCTGTGGCAGCGCTTCGACGTCGAGTCGCGCATGGTCGGGCACGACGACAAGGCCGTGTACCTCGAGCATCGCGCCGTCGTCGGCGGAGAGGTGTACGCCCGGGTGATCGTCCGCGCCCGCATGATGAAGCGCAGCGGTGGCACGCTGTCGCACGAGGAGCTGTTCGGCGCGGTCGGGTATCCGGACGGCATCCCGGAGGTCGATCCGTGGGTGCACGACTGGGCCGCGGCATCCGCTCTGCCTCCGAGCCGCGCGGAGGCTCCGAGCGTCTGGAACTGACCTCCCGCTAGACCCGGCGCCGGCGTCGTGCGCGGATGAGCGTGTCGGCTGCGAGCAGAAGCGACCCTGCGCCGAGGGTGATGCCCGCGATGAGGGGCAGCATGCCGGGATCGCCGCCGCCGGTCGCCGGCAGTCCGCTTCCGACGGTGGACGACGGCGACTGCGGGTCGGTCGGCGATCCGGTGTCGGTGGGCTCCTCCGGCGTCGGCGTGATGAGGGTGGGCGATCCGGTGGGCGTGGGGGTGATCGTCGGGGTCGGTGTCGGTGTGATCGTCGGGGTGATCGTCGGGGTCGGGGTGATCGTCGGCGTCGGAGTCACGTCGCCGTCCTCGATGCACGTGAGCTCGGCCGCGAAGGGGAAGTCGTGGATCTCGCGCGGCGTCCCCACCGGCACGGCCGCAGGCATCCCGTGGATGAGCGAGTTCGCGATGACGTTGCCCTCGACGTTCTGCGTCACCTGCCAGTTGACGAGCGCGCGGGGAGCGTAGATCGTGCCCTCCAGGCTGTCGCCGCCGGTGACGACGACGGAGGTCGCGTCGACGAAGTTCCAGAGGATGAAGGGGGCGGCGCCGCTGCCGATGCCGGCGCTGTTGGGCATCGAGCCCGCGAAGTCGCCGGTGACGTTGACGAGGAGCGGCGTGGCCGCGGTGGGCGCCGTCGTGAAGGTGAGCTCGGCCAGGGACTCGAGATCCGCCGCAGCGATGTTCAGGACGTTCGTCTGACCCGGCACGAGCGTGATGCGTCCGTTGGTTCCCGGCGGGAACGGGCTGGGGATGGCCGCGCCGCCGTCGCGCGGGATCACGTCGATCGTCGGGGTGCAGCTGCCGAGCAGCGCCGACGTGCCGCGGTAGAGCTCGAACGCCGCAGCGATGTCGAGGAGGTCGCTCGGGACCGGCGCCTCGATGGACGCGGCCGACTGCGGGACGGTCCCCTCGATGCGGGGCTGCGTGTCGAAGCCGCCGCCGGGCGGGACGATCCGGAAGCTCTGGCCGTCGGGGACCGGCGCCACGTCGTACGTGCCGGTGTCGGCGATCTTGGCGAAGCCCGTCCCACCGAGGAGCCGAAGGGTCAGGCCGGTGTTGTCGGGCCAGACCATGCCGCCGCCGACGAAGAGGGTGATGTGCGAGGCATCGCCCGGCACGGTGATGGTCGGCCGCGTCCCGATCAGGTTGTACGCGCTGTTGAAGGTGAGGTCACCTCCGAGGGCGAGTGTGCCCTCGGCCTCGTCCGCGTTGAGCTGGACGTCCTCCTCGACGACGACGAGGAACCCGCTGTTGGCCGGGTGCCCGGCGAGCGGCTGGGTGACGGGGTTGATCGGCCCGATGGTGTCGCCCGGCGCGGCGATGGCGGTGTTGACCGCGATCGTCGATGTCACGACCCCGACGACCACGATGCCTCCCGCCAGCGCGGCGATCCCCCCGAAACGTTTCGTCCCCATCCCTCCACCCTCTCCCAGTACCCGCCGTGAGGCAACGATCGCCACGGAAGAGCCCGATCATCCCGCGCTTTTCCCGGGCCGCCGTACCGGACGGCGGCTCCGCACGCAAGGGCTTTGCAGCGAGGCATCCGATCGGGTTTCGTGCAGGAGTGCGCAGGGCACCCCCCCGCCCCGCGCACGGAGGAGGAGACCCCATGGATACCGCTGCCCTGATCTGGATCATCGTCGGCGTCCTCGTCGTCGCGATCATCGTCGTCGTCGCGCTCGCGCTCACCGCGCGCGGCCGCGCGGAGCAGAAGCGTCGCGCCGAGCACGACAAGGCGCAGAAGCTCCGCGCCGAGGCGCGCGAGACCGAACTGGCTGCGCGCGAGAGCGAGGCCCGTGCCGCGCAGACGCGGGCGGATGCCGCATCCGCCGCCGCGGCCGCGCAGCAGGCGCAGGCGCAGGCGGCGCAGGCCGACGTCGACGCGCGCCGCCTCGCCGACAGCGTCGGCGAGCACGAGTCCGAGGCGATGGAGCGTCGGGCCGAGCAGCAGGAGACGCTGCGCAAGGCCGACGAGGTCGACCCGTACGTGACCCCCGCCGCCGCAGACGACCACGCCGTCGCGCACGACGACCGCGTCGCGCACGCCGACGCCGCCCAGCACGCCGACGCAGCCCACCGGGATGAGCGTGCGGCGGGCCGCGATGGAGTCCCGGCGGCGCCCGACGGCGTGCTCGGTCGAGACGCCGCCGACGCCCGTCACGACACCGCGCACCACGAGGAGCCCGCGATCACCCGACCGCCGGCGTGGGCGACCGACGCGAGCGTCGACAGCAGCGTCGACGACGGCGCCGTGCCGCCGGCGACGCGCCGCGACCCGGCCTGATCCGCGCCGACGTCTGCCCGGCGAGACATCCGTGCACAGGCATGGATGTCTCGCCGCGCGCGCGGCTCTAGGCTTGACGGCATGGTGACCGACCCTTATCAGGGGGACACCGACCTCACGGCAGCCGGCGATGATCTCGCTGCGCGCGCCGTGGTGCTGGCGCAGCGGTGGACCACCGAGAGCGCCGAGGTCGACGTGGACCCCGCCGCCGAGCGACTCGCCGGCGTCCTGAAAGACCCCAACGGACTCCCCTTCACGATCGGCTTCGTCGACGGCGTGATGCGGCCCGAGAGCCTGACGGCCGCGGCATCCAATCTGAGCCGTGTCGCCCCGCTCGTGCCGGGGTTCCTGCCCTGGTACCTGCGCGGCGCCGTGCGCGTCGGCGGAGCCGTCGCGCCGGTGCTGCCCTCGCCCGTCGTCCCCATCGCGCGCCGCGTGCTTCGCGAGATGGTCGGCCACCTCGTCGTCGACGCCCGCCCCGACAAGCTCGGCCCGGCGATCGCGGCGATCCGCGAGTCCGGGGCCAAGCTGAACCTCAATCTGCTCGGCGAAGCCGTCCTCGGCGAACAGGAGGCGCTCCGGAGGCTCGAGGGCATCCACGAGCTCATCCGTCGCGACGACGTCGACTACGTCTCGGTGAAGGTCTCGGCGATCGCCAGCCACATCTCGATGTGGGCCTTCGACGAGGTCGTCGCCAAGGTCGTCGAGCGCCTCACGCCGCTCTACCTGACGGCGGCCACCGACGGCACCTTCATCAACCTCGACATGGAGGAGTACCGCGACCTCGACCTGACGATCGCGGTGTTCACGAAGATCCTCGAAGACCCGCGCCTGCGCGGGCTCGAGGCCGGCATCGTGCTCCAGGCGTACCTGCCCGACGCGCTCCCCGCGCTCCAGCAGCTCACCGCGTGGGCGAAGCAGAGGGTGTCGACCGGCGGCGCGCGCATCAAGGTGCGGCTCGTCAAGGGCGCGAACCTCGCCATGGAGCGCGTCGACGCGGTCATGCACGACTGGTCGCTCGCGACCTACGACGCCAAGGTCGACTCCGACGCCAACTACATCCGCTGCCTCGACTTCGCCCTGCGTCTCGAGAACGCCGTCGCCGTGCGCATCGGTGTCGCGGGGCACAACCTGTTCGACATCGCGTACGCCTGGCTGCTCGCGGGTGAGACCGGTGCACGCGAGAACATCGAGTTCGAGATGCTCCTCGGCATGGCGCAGGGCCAGGTCGCCGCGGTCGCCCGCGAGGTCGGCCATGTGCTGCTCTACGTGCCCGTCGTGCGCCCGGACGAGTTCGACGTCGCGATCAGCTACCTCGTCCGCCGGCTCGAGGAGAACGCGTCGAGCGACAACTTCCTCTCCGCGGCGTTCGAGCTCGCCGACGTTCCCGCGATGTTCGACCGTGAGCGCGACCGCTTCCTCGCCTCGCTCGCCCGCGCGGCCGACCCCGCGCTCGCGACGGGACCGAACCGCACGCAGGACCGTGCTGCGGCCCCCATCGAGGCGCCGATGAGCCGCGCCCGTCTCCGGGGGACCGGTCCTGTCGCCGACGATGCCGGCCTCACGCAGGCCGTGATCGGCATCGCCCGCTCCGCAGCGTCCGACCCCGCCGAGACCTCGCCGATCGCCCCGTCGGCCGAGGAGCAGCTCTTCGGAGGCGAGGCCTTCGTCGAGACCGCGGTGTTCGCTCCCCGCGAGGGCGTCGAGCGCGCGCTCGGCGCACCGGGCTTCCGCAACGCGGCCGACACCGACCCCGCGCTGCCCGCGAACCGGGCGTGGGCACGGCGCATCCTCGGGCGCATCCACACGTCGCGCGCCGGCGACGCGACGATCGTCGCCGCGCGCATCGACGACATCGAGTCGCTCGAGGCCGTCGTGCGGACGGTGACGGATGCCGCGACCGGCTGGGGTGCGAAGCCCGCTGCCGAGCGCGGCGCCGTGCTCGCCGCCGCCGCCCGTGCGCTGGAGGCCCGCCGGGGCGAGCTGATCGAGGTCGCCGCGTCCGAGACCGGCAAGATCTTCGCCGAGGCCGACGTCGAGGTCAGCGAGGCCGTCGACTTCGCCAACTACTACGCCGCGACCGCGCGCGAGCTCGATCGCGTGAGCGGGGCGGTGTTCGAGCCTGCGAAGCTGACTGTCGTCACCCCGCCGTGGAACTTCCCGGTGGCCATCCCGGCGGGCGGCGTGCTCGCCGCGCTCGCCGCGGGTTCGGGCGTCGTCTTCAAGCCCGCGCCGCAGGCGCGCCGCTGCGCGGCCGTCGTCGCCGAGGCGCTGTGGGAGGCGGGCATCCCCCGAGAGGTCCTCGCTCTGGTCGACATCGACGAGGGCGGCCTCGGACAGGCGCTCGTCTCGCACCCCTCGGTCGACCGTGTGATCCTCACCGGCTCGTTCGAGACGGCGGCGCTGTTCCGCTCGTGGCGGCCCGAGCTGCCGCTCCTGGCCGAGACCAGCGGCAAGAACGCCATGATCGTCATGCCGTCGGCCGACCTCGACCTTGCGGCATCCGACCTCATCAAGAGCGCATTCGGCCACGCGGGGCAGAAGTGCTCCGCGGCTTCGCTCGCGATCCTGGTCGGCCCGGTCGGACACTCCAAGCGGTTCGCGCGTCAGCTGGTCGACGCCGCCGAGTCGCTCCGCGTCGGATCGCCGACCGACCCGCTGTCCGAGGTCGGCCCGGTCGTCGAGCCGCCGCGCGGCAAGCTCGAGTGGGCCCTCACGACCCTCGACGAGGGCGAGAAGTGGCTCGTCGAGCCGAAGCCGGTCGACGCCGGACCGGAATTCGCCGGCCGAATGTGGCGTCCCGGCATCCGCACCGGTGTCATGCCGGGGTCGCGCTTCCACCACGAGGAGTTCTTCGGACCGGTCCTCGGCGTCATGCACGCCACCTCGCTCGCGCACGCGATCGAACTGCAGAACGCCGTCGCATACGGCCTCACCGCCGGCCTGTACACCCAGAACCCCGACGATCTCGCCGTGTGGCTCGACCGGGTCGAGGCGGGCAACCTCTACGTCAACCGCGGGATCACGGGCGCGATCGTGCAGCGCCAGCCGTTCGGCGGCTGGAAGCGCTCGTCGGTCGGCGCCGGCACCAAGGCGGGCGGGCCGAACTACCTCGTCGGGCTCGGCTCGTGGCGAGCGACCTCGGGCGCGGCCTCGTCGGCCACACTCCACCTCCGCGGACTCGACTCGCGCATCACCTCGGTCATCGAGGCGGCCCAGCCTTCGCTCGACTACGAGTCGTTCGAGTGGCTGCGCCGCGCCGCGCTGTCGGATGCGATCGCGTGGGACCGCGAGTTCGGACAGGTGAAGGATGTCTCGTCCCTCGGCGTCGAGCGCAACCTCTTCCGCTATCGGCCGATCGCCGAGGTCGCGCTCCGCGCCACCGCCGACGCGTCCTGGCAGTCCGTGCTTCGCGTGGCGATCGCCGGCATCCGCGCCGGTTCGGCGCTCACCCTGAGTGCTCCGGTCGGACTCCCGGCGGCCGTGCGGCGCGCGCTCAGCGACCTCGATGTGGCCGTCTACGTCGAGAGCGACGATCAGTGGCTCCAGCGGGTCGCCGCGCCGGCGCCCGATCTCGTGGCCGCGGCGGCGGCCGAGGCATCCGGTGCACGTCCCTCGCGGGTGCGCCTCATCGGCTCGCGCGAGTCGGTGGCGGCGCTGCACCGGGCGCTGTCCGTCGCCGTCGGGGGAGACCCCGACCTCGCGGTCTACGACAACGAGGTGACGACGGCCGGACGCCTCGAACTGCTGCCGTTCCTGCACGAGCAGTCGATCACGATCACCGCGCACCGCTTCGGCAACCCCGACGCGTGGTCGGAGGACGTGATCTGACGACCGCCGCCTAGAGCCCGTCCGCGTCGAGGTGCGTGACGGGCTCGGGCGCCGGAGCGTTCACCTCGGCGCGGTGCGTGCGCAAGGCGTTGAGCACGGCGGCCCGCACGACGAGGTACAGGACGTAGAAGGCGATCGCTCCGATGACGACGGTGGCGAAGAGCGAGGTGAGGGGATCCATGGCGGGAGCCTAGTGCGCGGCGTCCGCGCTACTCGATCGGGTCGGCCGCGAGATCGCGCACGTGGTAGAACTCCTGGTCCCAGAGCAGGTACACCAGCCACGCCGGCAGGTCGTACGCCGACTGCAGATAGTCCTCCTGCGACGCGTGGATCGCCCACCCCTCGTGCTTCTTGCCGGTCTCGGCCGACATCGCGTACTCGGGGTCGGGCTGGTTCTCGACGACCAGCTGCCCCTGCTCGCCTCCGAACAGCGACAGCGCGGTGGTCGGGCTGATCGTGTAGACGAGGTGGTCGGGGCCGTCGTACGCGCCGCCCTCCTCCTTCAGCTGCGCGATGGCCAGCTCGGTGACGCGGCCCATCTCCATGTGGTCCTTGTGGCCGGTGGCGCCGCTCGCCGGCCAGAAGCCGACGACGACGTCGGGTTCGATGCGCTTCATCGCCGCGACGAGCCGGTCGACGAGCTCGTCCTCGTCGACCAGGGGCACTCCGCCGTCGGGGTAGTCCCAGACCTCGTGCTCGTCGACACCGAGGTTGAAGCTGTTCTTGAGCGCCTCGGCCGTGCGGACGATGCCCAGGTCCTCCTGGCGGGCGACGACGGGCACCTGGTGCCCGGCCTCGCCCGCGGTCGCCGTGATCATCGCGGTATAGGCGCCGTCATCCTGCTTCGCCCGCCAGAACAGTCCGTTGACGGTCTGCTCGTCGTCGGGGTGGGCGAAGACGCCGAGCACGCGCTCGCCCCCGATCTCGCCGACGACCGAGTCGACGCCTTTCGCGGTGGGCATGTGGAAGAGGCTGCGCCCCGCCCAGTAGACGCCGACGAGGACGACGACGAGGACGGACGCGACGACGATGAGCGCGATCCAGCGCTTTCGCATGGGGACTCCGGGATGCTGAGGGCCGCCGTCGACGCCGACGGCCTGAGCATCCTAAGCCGAGCCCCGCTCGGAGTTCACCGGCATGTGCACAACTGTGTAAAGAAAACTTGACACTCGCCGCCGCGCGATCTACGCTCGGCATGTCAAATATTCTAGACATCGGAGCGGATCATGGTCTACGAGGAGCGCAACCTCTGGTCGAGCCTCATCGTGAGCGTCATCACGATCGCGGTCTACACGGTCATCATCCTGCAGCAGGCTCAGGGCGGGCCGCTCGCGGACGTCGACTGGGTGCCCATCATGCTGTGGACCATCGGCATCAGCATCGTCGGCGCCATCGTCGTGAGCATCGTGTGGGGGATCATCGCGGGCATGGGCGATCCCGAGGGCGTCGGAAAGTCCGACCAGCGCGACCGCGACATCGCGCACCTGGGCAACCGCGTCGGGCAGGCCTTCATGGTGATCGCCGGACTCGGCGTCATCATCGAGTGCGCGTTCGAGGTCGACTGGTTCTGGATCGCCAACACGATGTTCTACGGCTTCGCCGTCTCGACCATCGTCGGCGGGATCGCGAGCGTCATCGCCTACCGCCGGGGCCTCGTCTGATGGTCAAGCCGACCAGGGTCACCAACTCCATCCGCGCCGTCCGCGAGGCCGCCGGCATCACGCAGGCCGAGCTCGCGAAGCAGATCGGCGTCACCCGGCAGACCCTCATCGCCATCGAGCAGGGCCGGTACTCACCGACCCTCGAGCTCGCCTTCCAGATCTCGCGCGTCTTCGGCGTGGGGCTCGACGACATCTTCCAGTACCCGGAGGCCTGACATGACCGACACCACCCGCGGCGCCGCCTCGTCGGCGCCCCTGTCCACCGACACAATGCCCGCGTGGCGCCAGGCGCGCTACGGCGGCCCCGAGGTCGTCGCGCTCGAGCAGGTCGACGTGCCCGCTCCCCGACGCGGCGAGGTGCTCCTCCGGCTGCGCGCGACCGGGCTGAACAACGGCGACGTGCGGATCCTGCGCGGCGAACCGCTCCTCCTGCGCACCGCGTTCGGCCTGCGCCGTCCGAAGCAGGGGATCCGGGGGATGGATGCCGCCGCCACCGTGGTCGGCCTCGGCGACGGTGTGACGGGCTTCGCACTCGGCGACGAGGTCGTGGGCGAACTCCCCGCCGGCGGCGGCCTCGCCCGCTTCGCGGTCGCGCCGGTCACGCGCCTGGTCCGGCGTCCGGCCGGTCTCACGCCCGTCCTGGCGGCGAGTCTGCCGGTGGCGGCGGGCACGGCATGGCAGGCCCTCGAGCGCGGTGCGGTGTCGACCGGCCAGCGGGTCCTCGTGATCGGGGCTTCGGGCGGTGTGGGCACGTTCGCGGTGCGGCTCGCAGCCCTCCGCGGGGCGGAGGTGACGGCGCTGTGCGGGTCGCGCAGCCAGGAGCTCGTCGAGGGTCTCGGAGCGTCGCGAACCTTCGACTACCGGGTTGTGCAGCCCGGTTCGGCCGAGCTCGGCGAGGGCACGTTCGACGTCGTCATCGACATCGCCGGCACGGCCCCGCTGCGGGCGCTGCAGCGTCTCGTGCGCGATGGCGGCGCCGTGGTGCTCGTGTCGGGCGAGGGCGGGCGCATCCTCGGCCCGATCGGGCGGATCCTGGGCGCGTCGTTCCGGTCGATCGGATCGAAGCGGGCGCTGCGCCCCCTGGCCGCCGTGGCCAAGCCGGACGTCCTCGCCCGGCTGGTCGCGCTCGCCGCGGACGGCGGTCTCGCGCCGGTGATCGAGCGCGAGTACCCGTTCGCCCAGGCGGGCGACGCCCTCGCACACGTCGACGCGGGCCACGCCGTCGGCAAGGTCGTCGTCACCGCGTCCTGACCTTCGCCGCACGCTGCCGAGCGTGCAGGAACGACGGCAGCCGCCCGGGGCGACCGGTCGTTCGTGCACCCTCGACCGTGAGCGAGCCGCGAACGGTCCCAGGCCGTTCCCAGGTCTCGTGAGACAATGGATGCGGCGTGCCCGAGTCGTCGGCTTCCGCAGCTCCGTCGGGCCTCTGGACAGCGTCCGCCGCCCCTTCTCTAGGAGCAAGATGTCCACGCAGAACACCGCGCCCACCACGACCGACACGGCCACCGGGGCCGCGGCATCCGTCACCCGCATCGCGCAGCACCGCAGCTACCTCATGTGCCGCCCCGAGCACTTCACGGTCAGCTACACCATCAACCCCTGGATGGAGCCGGCCAACCCGACCGACACCGCGAGGGCCGTCGCGCAGTGGCAGACGCTCTACGACACCTACATCGCGCTCGGTCACGACGTCCAGCTGATCGACCCCATCGAGGGTCTGCCCGACATGGTCTACACCGCCAACGGCGGGTTCATCATCGACAACGTCGCCTACGGCGCGAAGTTCCGCTTCCAGGAGCGCGTCCCGGAGGGCCCGGCGTTCATGGAGTGGTTCGGCGCCAACGGCTTCGAGGTCGCCTCGCCCGTCGAGGTCAACGAGGGCGAGGGCGACTTCCTGCTCGTGGGCGACACGATCCTGGCCGGCACCGGCTTCCGCTCGACCGGCGACAGCCACCGCGAACTGCGCGACGTCTTCGGCAAGGAGGTCGTGAGCCTCAACCTCGTCGACCCGCGGTTCTACCACCTCGACACGGCGATCTCGGTGCTCGACCCGGTGCAGGGCCCGGGCGGGGTCGAGAAGGCGAACATCGCCTACCTCCCCGGCGCGTTCGACGAAGAGAGCCGCCGCATCCTGGAGGAGCGCTTCCCCGAGGCGATCCTCGTCGCCGACGAGGACGGCGCCGTCTTCGGGCTCAACTCGGCCAGCGACGGCCTCAATGTGATCATCTCGCCGCGCGCGAAGGGCTTCGAGGCCCAGCTGCGCGAGCGCGGCTACAACCCCGTGCTCGTCGACCTCTCCGAGCTGCTGCTCGGCGGCGGCGGCATCAAGTGCTGCACTCTCGAGCTTCGACGCTGAAAGGCACCGAGATGACTTCGATCCAGGCATCCGTCGACTCCGCGATGGCCCGCATCATCGCCGACGAAGACGCGCACGTGGCTCACAACTACCACCCGCTCCCGGTGGTCATCTCCCGTGGCGAGGGAGCATGGGTGACGGATGTCGAGGGCAAGCGCTACCTCGATCTGCTGTCGGCCTACTCGGCCCTCAACTTCGGGCACGGTCATCCCGCGATCCTCGCCGCCGCGCAGGAGCAGCTGAACCGCCTCACGCTCACGAGCCGCGCGTACCACAACGACCGTCTCGGACCCTTCGCGGCGGCGCTCGCCGAGCTGTGCGGCAAGGATCTCGTGCTGCCGATGAACACCGGCGCCGAGGCGGTCGAGACCGGCATCAAGGTCGCGCGCGCGTGGGGCTACCGGGTGAAGGGCATCGAGCCGGATGCCGCGACCATCGTCGTGGCGAAAGGCAACTTCCACGGCCGCACGACCACCATCGTCGGCTTCAGCGACGACGCGCAGGCGCGCGACGGCTTCGGCCCGTTCGCGCCCGGATTCCTCCACGTCCCGTTCGGCGACGCCGCCGCCATCGAGGCAGCGATCACCCCGTCGACGGCGGCGGTGCTGATCGAGCCCATCCAGGGCGAGGCGGGAGTCGTCCTGCCCCCCGAGGGCTACCTGCGGGCCGTCAGGGAGATCTGCACGAAGAACGACGTGCTGTTCATCGCCGACGAGATCCAGTCGGGTCTCGGCCGGGTGGGCGAGACGTTCGCGTGCGACCGCGAGGGCGTCGTCCCCGACGTGTACCTGCTCGGCAAGGCGCTGGGCGGCGGCATCCTTCCGCTCTCCGCCGTCGTCGCCGACCGTGACATCCTGGGCGTCATCCGTCCGGGCGAGCACGGATCGACCTTCGGCGGCAACCCCCTCGCGGCAGCGGTCGGGCTCCGTGTGGTCGAGATGCTGAGCACGGGCGAGTTCCAGACGCGCGCGAAGGCGCTGGGCGGGCACCTCGAGGCCGCACTGACCGGGCTCATCGGCCACGGCGTCACCACGGTGCGCGTGGCGGGCCTGTGGGCCGGTGTCGACATCGACCCCGCCGTCGGCACGGGCCGCGAGGTCGCGGAGCGCCTCATCGCGCGCGGAGTGCTCGTGAAGGACACCCACGGGCAGACCATCCGCATCGCGCCGCCGCTCGTCGTCCGGGCGACCGAGCTCGACTGGGCCGTGGAGCAGCTGCGGGTCGTGCTCGCAGCCTGAGTCGGGTGAGCCCGCGTCCGGACCCGGGCTAGGCCCTCGCGGGATGGACGGCCGCGGCGCCGACGGCGTCTGCTTCGGTGATGCCGAAATGCCGTCGCATCGCGAGCCGAGCGGCCTCGGGGTCATGCTCGACGAGCGCGTCGACGATGTCGGCGTGGGTCCTGTCGAACTCGCCGCTCGCATGCGCGAGGGTCACCGACGCACGCCGGGACCGCATGTCGTCGTCCAGCGCGCGGCGGAGACCCTCCTGGAGGAACAGGAGCACCGGGTTCGCGACGACGTGGAGCAGGCGCCGGTGGAAGTCGGCGTCCGCCACGTGCACGCTGTCGAGGTCGCCGGCGGCGTCGGCCGCCTCCATACGGTCGATCGCCTCGCGCAGCCCGGCGATCTGCTCGTCCGTCGCACGGCGGGCGGCCGCCTCCGCGACCGCCTGCTCCACGAGCACGCGGGCCTCGGCGACGTCCGGCTCGGTGATGTAGCCGAGCGAGCGGGCGATCGTGAAGTAGGTGCGGACGAACCCGTACGACGGGGTGTCCAGATACGTCCCGCGCCCCTGGGTGCGATGGAGGAATCCGAGCCGTTCGAGAACGGCGAGCTGCTCGCGCAGCGCACCGCGGCTCATACCGAGGGCGTCGCCCAACTCGCGCTCGGGCGGAAGCCGGCGCGCACCGGTGTCTTCCTCGATGGTCGCCAGCGCCAGCAGGCGGGCCACGAAGTGGTCGAGGGGCTCGGGCACCGGACCTCCGATGGATTCGGGTATCTCGCGATGATACCGGTCAGATCAATCCGGATAACGTCTCGTCTCACTCGAAGACGGTGATGAACCTCTCGTGCCAGCCCGTCGCGCCGTCCGGGGCCGGGTGCGCGCGGTCGGATGTCTGCACCTCGCCTGTCGTGCTCGTCGCCCGGCACCGGATGAGATGGTCGCCCACGTCGGCCGTCCACGGGAGGCTCCATTGCACCCACGTGTCGTCCGAGATCGCGGTCGCGAGCTCAGCCTGCTGCCACGGGCCTTCGTCGATCTGCACCTCGACGCCCCGGACGCCGACGCGCTGCTGCCACGCGACCCCGGCGATCACCGTCTCGCCGGCCTTGAGCCCCTGCGCCTTGCGGGGCACGTCGATGCGCGACTGCAGCTTGATCGGGCCGCGCTCCGACCACCCGCGATCCGTCCAGTACGCTCGGGCGCTGTCGAACCTCGTGACCTCGAGATCGACCACCCACTTCGTGGCCGACACGTACCCGTAGAGCCCCGGCACCACCATGCGCACCGGGAACCCGTGCTCGGCAGGCAGCGGATCGCCGTTCATGCCGACCGCCAGGATCGCGTTGCGGTCGTCGGTGAGGGCTTCGAGGGGAGTGGATGCCGTGAACCCGTCGATCGACCGGGACAGCACCATGTCGGCGTCCGCCGTCGGGCGCGCGCGGGCGAGGAGTTCGCGCACCGGGTAGCCGAGCCACAGGGCGTTGCCGATGAGGGTGCCGCCGACCTCGTTGGAGACGCACGCGAGGGTGGTGAAGCTCTCCTCGAGCGGGAGGGTGAGCAGCTCCTCCCACGTGAGCGTGACCTCCTCCTCGACGAGCCCGTGCACGCGCAGGCTCCAGTCGGCGGGGTCGATCTGGGGCACGATGAGCGCGGTGTCGATGCGGTAGAAGGAGTCGTTGGGCGTGATGACGCGCGCGAGGCCCGGAATGCCGAGCTCGGCCGATGCCGCGACCGGGGGCGCCGTCGAGGCGGGCGCCGGGAGGACGACGGCCTTGATGGCGGTGAGTGCCGTGCTCCCGGCGCGGATCGCGCTCCCGGCCGCGGCGGCGAGGATGCCGGCGGCTGCAGCGACGCCTGTCCACACGAGGAACGTGCGCCGGTCGGGCTCCCCCGGGGCCCCGCCGGGCGACCCGTGCTCGGGGGCCTCGGCGGGGCGCAGCATCCGGATCAGCCACCACAGCGCGACCGCCCCGATGGCGCCGGCGGCGGCGGACGGAATCCACCAGAGGGGCCCGGCGTCCGGCCGGGTCATGGCGACCACTGCCCCCACGGCTCCGAAGGCGAGCACGACGATCAGCCCCCACGGCGGCCGACGGGCCTCGAGCCACCCTGCGAGGGCCGCGAGTGCGAGCACCACGAGGGCGATGCCGGCGAGGAGGGCGATCTTGTCGGCGGTGCCGAACAGGGCGATCGCGGTGTCCTTGGCCCAAGATGGCGCGAGGTCGATCAGCGTCCCGCCGACGACCACGAACGGGCCTGCGGCCGGCGCGATGATCGCCGCCAGCAGCTCGCCCAGCCCGGCACCCAGCACGACGGCACCCGCTCCAGCCGCCCAAGCCCAGGGCGAAGGGATGCCGCGTTCCCCCCGTGACCTCGCCACGAGGACAGCGTACGACCGTCCCGGGCACACAGGGCCGTTCGGGCGAAACACTGCGGCAACACGGCCACGACTAGGCTCTTCGCATGGGTGATCTCTTCGACGGCTACGGCTCCACTCTGGCGCCGCGCAAGACGGCCTCCGGGGTCCCCGCGTACGACGAGATGTTCGGCAGTCCCGCGCATCCCGGCGATCTCGCCGAGTCTCGCGAGGCCTACAAGGAGCTGTACCAGGCGCTCGCGCAGATGACCCAGGAGGAGCTGCGCGGCCGCACGGACTCGCTCGCCAGCTCGTACCTCGCACAGGGCGTGACCTTCGACTTCGCCGGCGAGGAGCGCCCGTTCCCGCTCGACGCCGTGCCGCGCGTCATCACCTACGAGGAGTGGTCGCGCATCGAGCGCGGCGTCAAGCAGCGCGTCCTCGCGCTGGAGGCGTTCCTCGACGACGCATACGGACGTCAGCACTGCGTGCGCGACGAGGTGCTTCCGGCCGGGCTGATCGCGTCGTCGCAGTACTTCTACCGCCAGGCAGCCGGCATCCAGTCCGCCAATGGGGTGCGCATCCAGGTGTCGGGAATCGACCTGATCCGCGACGAGCACGGCGAGATGCGCGTTCTCGAAGACAACGTGCGCGTCCCGTCGGGCGTCAGCTACGTCATCTCGAACCGTCGCGTGATGGCGCAGACGCTGCCCGAGCTGTTCGTCTCGATGCGCGTGCGCCCCGTCGGCGACTACCCCAACAAGCTGCTCGCGGCGCTCCGCGCCTCCGCCCCGCCCGGGGTCGAAGACCCGAACGTGGTCGTGCTCACACCGGGCGTCTACAACTCGGCGTACTTCGAGCACACGCTTCTCGCGCGCCTCATGGGCGTCGAGCTGGTCGAGGGGCGCGACCTGCTGAGCATCGGCGGCAAGGTGTTCATGCGCACGACCCGTGGCCCGAAGCGCGTCGACGTGATCTACCGCCGGGTCGACGACGAGTTCCTCGATCCGCTGCAGTTCCGAGCGGACTCGATGCTCGGCGCGCCGGGCCTCATGCTCGCCGCGCGCCTCGGCAACGTCACGATCGCCAACGCCGTGGGCAATGGCGTCGCCGACGACAAGCTGCTCTACACGTACGTGCCCGACCTCATCCGGTACTACCTCGCCGAGGAGCCCATCCTCAAGAACGTCGACACCTGGCGGCTCGAAGACCCGGGCGCCCTCGAAGAGGTGCTCGACCGCCTCGACGAGCTCGTGGTCAAGCCGGTCGACGGGTCGGGCGGCAAGGGACTTGTCGTGGGGCCGGATGCCTCGCCCTCCGAGCTCGAGAAGCTCCGCCAGCGTCTCCTCGCCGATCCTCGCGGGTGGATCGCGCAGCCGGTCGTCATGCTGTCGACCATCCCGACGCTCGTCGAGGACGGGATGCGCCCGCGACACGCCGATCTGCGCCCCTTCGCCGTCAACGACGGAGAGGACGTCTGGGTCCTCCCCGGCGGGCTCACGCGCGTCGCGCTGCCCGAGGGTCAGCTCGTCGTCAACTCGAGCCAGGGCGGCGGGTCGAAGGACACCTGGGTCATCGGCGGCGCCGCGCCCTCGCACGTCGAGTACGGCCAGGGCTACGGCGTGTCCGGTCTCGTCGCCGACCAGGCGGCCACCATCACGGCCTCGATCCCGATCATCTACGACGGCCAGCCCGAGCCGACGCACTCGCCGCAGGACCGTCCCCGTACGCGCACCGAGCAGCAGGAGCAGCAGCAGCAGTCGGCCGACGACGACGGCGGTGCGACGTGCTGAGCCGCATCGCCGAGTCGCTCTTCTGGATCGGTCGCTACATCGAGCGCAGCGACGGCACCGCGCGCATCCTCGACGTGCACCTGCAGCTGCTCCTCGAGGACCCGTGGATCGACGAGGACACCGCATGCCGCTCCCTGCTGAGCGTCATGGGCTCCTTCCCGCCCGAGGGGGTCACGCACGTCCGCCGCGAGGACGTCCTCGCACGGCTCGCGGTGGACCGCATGAACCCGTCGAGCATCGCCTACGCCCTCACCGCGTCGCGCGAGAACGCCCGGCGGGCGCGCGAGATCGTGTCGACCGAGCTGTGGGAGACCCTCAACACGACGAACGCCCGGATGCCGCGCCGCCTGCAGACCGACAAGGTGCACGAGTTCTTCCAGTGGGTGCGCGAGCGCGCCGCGCTCGCCGTGGGCATCGTCGACTCGTCGACCAGCCGCGACGAGGCCTGGCAGTTCTTCACCCTCGGCCGGAGCATCGAGCGCACCGACATGACGGCGCGCCTGCTCGCGACGAGGTCGCTGACCGAGGCATCCGGTCCCTCGTGGACAACCATTCTGCGGTCGTGCGGCGCCTACGAGGCGTACCTGCGCACCTACCGCGGAATGCCGAGCGCGCGCAACGCGGCCGAGTTCCTGCTGCTCGACCGCCTGTTCCCGCGGTCGATCATCTACTCCATCCAGCTCGCCGAGGAGTGCATGAGCGCCATCGACCCCCGTGCCGACCGCGTCGGCCACTCGAACACCGTGCTGCGGGCGCTCGGGCAGATCCGCAACGATCTCGAGTACCGTCCGATCGGCGAGATCCTGAGCGAGCTGCCGCAGCACATGCATCGCGTGCAGACGGTCACGCGGGAGGCGTCGGAGGCGATCCGCGGACGCTTCTTCCCGACCCAGGCGGAGCCGAGCTGGATCGGAGAGATCTCGTGAAGCGCCTCCGCATCGAGCACCAGACCGGATTCAGCTACCAGGGCGACGTGTCGGCGTCGTACAACGAGGCGCGCATGCTGCCGGGCTCGACCGACAGCCAGTTCGTGCTGAACTCGTCGCTCGACATCGAGCCCTCGACGTCGGTGAACCAGTACGTCGACTACTTCGGCACGCGTGTCGCCGCGTTCGACGTCCTGTCGCCGCACGCCGCGCTGACGATCACCGCGCGGTCGCTCGTCGAGGTGCGCCCGCGTCCGCTCGAGCACGTCGACGTGACGTGGCACGGCCTCGCACGCGATTCCAACCGATCGATCGAGACCGTCGAGCAGCTCGTGCAGACCGGGCGCACGCGACCTCACCCCGAGGTCGCCGACATGGCCCGCACGATCGCGGCGAAGCACGACCACCCCGGACGGGCCGCGCACGCCATCGCCACGGGCGTCGGCGACGCTGTCGAGTACATGCACGGCATCACCGGCGTGCACTCGACCGCGCACGAGGCCTGGGAGGCCCGCAAGGGCGTCTGTCAGGACATCGCCCACGTCACCCTCGGCGCGCTGCGCGAGGTCGGCATCCCGGCACGCTACGTGTCGGGCTACCTTCACCCGCGCCCTTCCGCCGAGGTGGGGGTGGCGGTGACCGGCGAGTCGCACGCGTGGATCGAGTGGTTCGCCGGCGAATGGCAGGGCTTCGATCCGACCAACAACATCGAGATCGGCGACCGCCATGTGCTCGTCGGCCGAGGCCGCGACTACGGCGATGTGCCGCCCCTTCGCGGTGTCTACGCCGGTCCGTTCAAGAGCCACCTGCACGTGAAGGTGACGATCACCCGCGAGGCGTGAGCCGCGTCGCCCAGGGCGCGGACTTTCCGCCGAGGGTGCAGGCTTCTCGCGCCGGATCCCGCGCCCCGGAGCCCAATTCTGAGCTCTCGCGGAGGGAGCGGGCGGTCAGGCCGGAGGCGCGTCGGGGTCGAGGGTCTTGAGCGTGTCCTCTTCGGCCGGGTTGTCGGCCTCGAGCTGCTCCTCGGTGGTCTCGTCGCCGCCGAGGGGGGCGTCCTGCTCGAGGGGCTCGTTCTCCATGCGGCGTTCGTCGTCCATGGCTCCACGCTAGGCGGCCGACGGCGGCAGGACAGGGGCTTGACGAGCGAAGCGAAGAGGGGGCGGATGCCGCAGCATCCGCCCCCGCCGGTCAGACCCCGCTGATCACGGCGTTGTCGAGCGCGTCGACGTCGACGTCCGGCCGGAGGGCGACGTTGGTCAGCAGCACCCACGCGATCCCGGCGGTGGGATGCACCCAGAACTGCGTCCCGGCCCAGCCCGCGTGCCCGTAGACGTCGCGGTCGATGAGGCCCGGGGCACGCGTGCGGAGATTCCACGTGAACCCGAAGTCCTGGCCGCGCTCGGCGGGGTAGGGCTCGAGGCGCGGGATGTCGCCGGTCAGCGGACGGAGCATCATGGCGTGCGTGGAGGGCTGGACGACCTCGCCGCGATCGCGCAGCAGGGCCGAGCCGAGGGCCAGGAGGTCCGCCGCGCGGCCGAGCGTGCCGGCTCCTGGGTGGCGGAGCCGCACGAACGCCGCCATGTCGAGACCGGCGGCTGCGGCATCCACCACCTCATGCGGGTCGGATGCCTCGTCGAGCGTCAGCCCGTCGGCGCCGATGCCGGCCGCCCAGGTCGTCACTCCGGCGTCCCACGACTCACCGGTGGCGTGCTCGATGAGCGCAGCGACGCCCTCGAAGGCGATCGTGGAATAGCGCGACGCAGTGCCCGCGGCGAAGTCGCGCCCGGGCGCCAGGAGCGCGGGGCGCAGGCCCGCCGCGGTGTCCATCGGCGGCTCGACGATGCCCGACGTATGGCTGACGAGATGCCGGAGCCGGACGAGGTCGTCCCGGTCGGCGCCGAACTCGGGCAGGGCCGTCGACAGCGGGGTGTCGGGTGTCAGCAGCCCGCGCTCGACCGCTCGCGCGGCGACGAGTCCGACGAGCGGCTTCGTGATCGAGAACAGCCGGTAGTGGTCGTCGACGGCGGCTCGCCGCCTGCCCGTCGCCCCGAAAGCGTCGAGAGCGATCACGCCGTCGGCGTTCGCGATGCCGAGCACCGCCGTGGGCAGGCGTCCGTCGTCGACGTGGCGTCGGGTCCAGTCGAATGCCGCGGCGTACGTGGTCATCTCGCTCCTCTCGTGACGGCGATGGGGGCGCCGTCGCCGTCCTATTCTGCGTGAGGCTCGAAACGCTCAGGCGGGAAGGCGGCGACCACGGCGGCGCGGAGGGTCTCGAGCGAGGCATCCGCCCCGAACCAGCCGTGGGCGCGCGCCTGCACGAGCACGTTGCCGAGCGCGGTCGCCTCGACGGGTCCGGCGAGCACGGGCAGGCCGGACCGGTCGGCCGTCGCCTGGCAGAGCAGGCGATTGAGGGCCCCGCCGCCCACGACGTGCACGACGTCTACCTCGCGATCGGTCAGTCGGCCGGCGGTGCGCACGGCCCCCGCGAACGCCTCCGCGATGCTCTCCACGATCGTCCGGGCGAATGCGGCGCGCGAGGCGGGCACGGCGTGTCCGGCCTCGTCGAGCACGGCGGCGATGCGCGCGGGCATGTCGCCCGGAGCCGACAGGCGCGGATCGTTCGCGTCGAAGAGCGGGATGTCGCCGGCGACGGATGCCGCGGCATCCAGCAGTCCCGGAAGGTCGATCGCGGCGCCGTCCTCGGCCTCCCACGCCCGCACCGACTCGCTCAGCAGCCAGAGCCCGGTGACGTTGTGCAGGAACCGGACGCGCCCGTCTACGCCGCCCTCGTTCGTGAAGTTCGCCTCACGTGCGGCGTCGGTCACGACGGGCTCGTCGAGCTCGACGCCGACGAGTCCCCACGTGCCGCACGAGATGTATGCGGCGCTCGGCGTGCTCAGCGGCACCGCGACGATCGCCGAGGCGGTGTCGTGCGAGCCGACCGCGACGACCTCGAGCGGAGCGCCGACGCGCTCGCGCGCCGCGCCCGTGAGCGTGCCGAGGCGAGCGCCGGGGTCGACGAGGGCCGGGAGGACGGATGCCGGGATCCCGAGGCGCTCGGCGAGTTCCAGATCCCACTGCCCGGTGCGGACGTCGACGAGACCCGTGGTCGAGGCATTGGTGCGCTCGGCGACGCGGGCTCCCGTCAGCAGGAACGCGACGAGGTCGGGCACGAGGAGCGCCACGTCGGCGTCGGCGAGACCACGCTCCGTCACGTACTGGTAGAGCGTGTTGAACGCGAGGAACTGCAGGCCGTTGCGTCGGTAGAGCTCGGCGAAGGGGACCACGTCGTGGACCTGCGCGACGCCGCGCAGCGTGCGCTCGTCGCGGTAGTGGAACGGCTCGGCCACGAGCTCGCCGCCTTCGACGAGACCGTAGTCCACCGCCCATGAGTCGATGCCGACGCTCGCGAGACCCGGCTCCCGCTCGACAGCCTCGTGGAGGCCGTCGAGGATGTGCCGGTACAGCGCCGTGAAGTCCCAGTGCAGGCCGTCGGGGCCGGGCACCGGACCGTTCGGGAACCGTGCGACGGACTCGAGCTGAAGCATCCCGTCGCTCACGCGCCCGATCATGACCCGGCCGCTCGTGGCGCCCAGGTCGACCGCCGCGACCGCCCCGCCGGCGGCTTCTCCGGTCATCGCAGGAACGCCGCCGCCACCCCGGAGTCCACCGGGATGTGCAGGCCCGTCGTGCGCGAGAGCTCGGGACCGGTCAGCACGTAGACCGCGTCGGCGACGTTCTCGGGCACGACCTCGCGCTTGAGGATCGTGCGGTTGGCGTAATACTGGCCGAGGTCCTCTTCCTTCACGCCATAGGTCGCGGCGCGATTGGCGCCCCAGCCGGCGGCGAAGATGCCCGAGCCGCGCACGACGCCGTCGGGGTTGATGCCGTTGACGCGCACGCCGTGCTCGCCGAGCTCGACCGCGAGGAGGCGTACCTGGTGGGCCTGGTCGGCCTTGGTCGCCGAGTACGCGATGTTGTTCGGGCCGGCGAAGACGGAGTTCTTCGACGAGATGTAGATCACGTCGCCGCCCATCTTCTGCTCGATGAGCGCCTTCGCCGCTGCCTTCGCGACGAGGAACGAGCCCTTCGCCATGACGTCGTGCTGCAGGTCCCAGTCCTTCTCGGTGGTCTCGAGCAGCGGCTTCGACAGCGACAGGCCGGCGTTGTTGACGACGAGGTCGATGCCGCCGAACGCGAGCACCGTGGCATCGATCGCCGCCTGCACGCCCTCGGCGTCCGCGACGTTCGCGGCGACGCCGATCGCGACATCCGTCCCGCCGAGCTCCGCCGCAGCGGCCTGCGCCTTCTCGAGGTCGAGGTCGGCGACGACGACGCACGCGCCCTCGGCGGCGAGGCGTGTGGCGATGGCCTTGCCGATGCCGGAGGCGGCGCCGGTGACGAACGCGATGCGCCCCTGATGGGTCTTCGGCTTCGGCATCCGCTGCAGCTTGGCCTCCTCGAGCGCCCAGTACTCGATGCGGAACTTCTCCGCGTCGGAGATCGGGCTGTAGGTCGAGATCGACTCGGCGCCGCGCATCACATTGATCGCGTTGACGTAGAACTCGCCGGCGACGCGGGCCGTCTGCTTGTTCGCGCCGAACGAGAACATGCCGACGCCGGGCACGAGCACGATGAGCGGGTCCGCGCCGCGGATCGCGGGCGATTCGGCGGTGGCGTGGGCGTCGTAGTACGACTGGTAGTCCGCGCGGTACGCCTCGTGCAGCTCGCCGAGGCGGGCGAGGGATGCCTCGACCGTCGCGTCCGCCGGCAGGTCGAGCAGCATCGGCTTGACCTTTGTGCGCAGGAAGTGGTCGGGGCAGCTCGTGCCGAGGTCCGCCAGGCGGGGCGCGTTCTCCGCGGCGAGGAAGTCGAGAACCTCGGCGGAGTCCGTGAAGTGGCCGACCATGGGCTTGTCGGTCGACGCGAGTCCGCGGATCGTCGGGGCGAGCGCGGCGGCCTTCGCGCGGCGCGCGGCCTCCGGCAGAGCCTCGAACCCGGCGCGCGCTGGGCCGAACGGCTCCGCCGATCCGTGGGCGTCGAGGTGGGCCTGCGCGGTCTCGATGATCCACAGCGAGTTCGCCTCGGCCTCGTCGGATGTGTCGCCCCATGCCGTGATGCCGTGGCCGCCGAGGATGCAGCCGATGGCGGACGGGTTCTGCGCCTTGATCTCGGCGATGTCGAGTCCGAGCTGGAAGCCCGGGCGACGCCACGGCACCCACACGACCTTCTCGCCGAAGATCGTCGGGGTGAGGGCCTCGCCGTCGGCCGCCGTCGCGATCGCGATGCCCGAGTCGGGATGCAGGTGGTCGACGTGCGCGGCGTCGACGAGGCCGTGCATCGCGGTGTCGATCGACGGCGCCGCCCCGCCCTTGCCGTGCAGGCAGTAGTCGAACGCGGCGACCATCTCGTCCTCGCGCTCGAGACCGGGGTAGACGTCGACGAGCGCGCGCATGCGGTCGAGCCGCAGCACGGCGAGCCCCGACTCGGTCAGCGTGCCGAGGTCGCCGCCGGAGCCCTTGACCCACAGCAGCTCGACGGGCTCGCCGGTCACCGGGTCGGTGTCGGTGCCCTTCGCCGACGTGTTGCCGCCGGCGTAGTTGGTGTTCTTCGGGTCGGCGCCGAGGCGGTTCGACCGTGCGATCAGGTCGGCTGCTGCCTGGTTGGTCATGAGGGGGTTCCTTGCGTCGTGGTGGGGAAGTGGTGTTCGCTCGCGGCGATGTGCGAGTGGAGGGGGCGGGTCCCGGCGTGTTGCCGCGGTCGAACCGGGGGTCCGAGGTCCGGTCCGCCCCGGCGGCTACGCGCCCCAGCCGGCCTGAGTCCCGCCGACGCGGTCGGCGGCGATCTGCTGCTGGTACCCGGAGGCGGCGTAGGCGGCCATGGGGTCGGCCGGAAGACCGCGGGACTCGCGCCACTCGGCGAGGGCAGGACGCACGTCGGTGTAGAAGGCGTCCATGAACACGGCGTTGGCGGCGAGCACGTCGTTCGCACTCTGCGCGGCGTCGAGCGCAGCGGCGTCGACGAGAAGCGCCCGTGCCGTCATCTCCTGGACGTTGAGCACCGACCGGATCTGGCCGGGGACCTTGTCCTCGATGTTGTGGCACTGGTCGAGCATGAACGCGACGTCGGGGTTGTTGAGCCCGCCGCCGCGGATGACCTCGAACAGGATCCGGAACAGCTGGAACGGGTCGGCCGCGCCCACGATGAGGTCGTCGTCGGCGTAGAAGCGCGAGTTGAAGTCGAACGAGCCGAGCTTTCCGAGGCGCAGCAGCTGCATGACGATGAACTCGATGTTCGTGCCGGGTGCGTGGTGACCGGTGTCGAGGCACACCATGGCCCTGTCGCCGAGCGAGGCGACCTGGGCGTACGAGGTTCCCCAGTCGGGAACGTCGGTGTGGTAGAACGACGGCTCGAAGAACTTGTACTCGAGCACGAGCCGCTGGTCGTCGCCGAGGCGGGCGTAGATCTGCTGGAGCGAGTCCTGAAGGCGGTCCTGGCGGGCGCGCATGTCGGCCTGACCCGGGTAGTTCGAGCCCTCCGCGAGCCAGATCTTCAGGTCGCGCGACCCGGTCGCGTGCATGACGTCGATGCACTCGAAGTGGTGGTCGATCGCCTTGCGGCGGATCCGGTCGTCGTGGTGGGTCAGGGCGCCGAACTTGTAGTCCTCGTCCTGGAACGTGTTCGAGTTGATCGTGCCCAGGGCGACGCCGAGGCCCTCGGCGTGGTTGCGCAGATCGTCGTACGAGTCGACCTTGTCCCACGGGATGTGCAGCGCGACACTCGGCGCGAGCGCCGTGAACTCGTTGACCTTCGCCGCGTCGGCGATCTTCTCGTAGGGGTCGCGGGGTGTGCCCTCGGTCGTGAAGACGCGGAACCGGGTCCCGGAGTTGCCGAAGGCCCACGAGGGCAGCTCGATGCCCTGGCCTTCGAGCTGGGCGAGGGTGTCGGGGGAGAGGGTGGTCACGATGCGTCGCTTTCTGCGATGGCGGATGCCTCGGCATCCGCGAGCTGGTCTTCGAGGTGGAAGATCTCGGTGAGGGGCACGGCGGCCTGGTCGGGCCGACCGTCGAGGCCGACGAAGAAGCGGCCCATCTCGGCCTCCCAGCGCGCGGCGACCGCCGACTTCGCGAGGTAGGCCTGCGCGGCGTCGTCGTCGTCGGTCTCGTAGTAGCCGACGAGGCGGCCGCCGTCCGCGAGGAAGAGCGTGTAGTTGCGGCGGCCGGCGGCGGCGATCTCTGCGAGCATCTCCGGCCACACCGGGGAGTGGCGGCGGAGGTACTCGTCGAGCAGCTCTGGCTCGACCTGAAGCTGGAAGGCGATGCGTGGCATGGTTCTCTGGTTCGGAGTCCTCGGCGTCGAGGAGGTTTCGAGGGAATGAATCGTTTCACTTCCTGCGTCCAAGGTAGGCGGAGCACCGTGCGGTTGTCAAGGCGGCGGTCGGCCGGCGACGGCCCGGTCTCGGTCGGCCGGTGTACAGTCGTGCCATTCGCCGCCCTGCGCCGGGCGGTCCGGAAGGGGCTCGCGGTGACGATCAGTGTCAAAGACGTCGCCGCGCTCGCGCAGGTGTCGGTCGGCACCGTCTCGAACGTGCTCAACCGCCCCGACAAGGTCGCGCCCGCGACCGTGGAGCGGGTGCAGGCGGCGATCGACGAGCTGGGGTTCGTGCGCAACGACGCCGCCCGGCAGCTTCGCGCCGGCCGCAGCCGCAGCATCGGCCTGGTCGTGCTCGACGTCCGCAACCCCTTCTTCACCGACGTGGCCCGCGGCGCCGAGCGCGCGGCCGCGGCGAACGATCTGTCGATCCTTCTCGGCAACAGCGACGACGATCCCGCCCGCGAGTCGGGCTACCTCGATCTGTTCGAGCAGCAGCGTGTGCACGGGGTCCTGATCACCCCCGTCGACGACGTCTCGGCGCGGCTCGAGGGGCTCCGTGCGCGAGGCATCCCGGCGGTCCTCGTCGATCGGCCGAGCGACGGCAGCGACTTCTCGTCGGTCTCGGTCGACGACGTGTCAGGCGGCTACCTCGCGGTCAGCCACCTCATCGACACCGGCCGCCGCCGCATCGCGTTCGTCGGGGGTCCGGCTGCGGTGCGCCAGGTCGCGGATCGCCTCGAGGGGGCCCGCCGCGCGGTGGCGGAGCATCCGGATGCCTCGCTCGAAGTGGTCGAGACCACAGCGCTCACCGTCCTCGAGGGTCGCGCCGCCGGCGGGCGCCTGCGCGACCGCGCACCCGGCTCTCGGCCCGACGCCGTGTTCGCCGCCAACGACCTGCTCGCCGTCGGCGTCCTGCAGGCCCTCGTGATGCTCGGGTCGGTCGCCGTGCCCGACGACATCGCGATCATCGGCTACGACGACATCGACTTCTCGGCCGCGGCCGTCGTGCCGCTCTCGTCCATCCGCCAGCCGAGCGAGCTCATCGGACGCCGGGCGGTCGAGCTGCTGCTGGCCGAGGTCGAGAACGCGGCCGAGCGCGAGCAGGTCGTGTTCCAGCCCGAGCTCGTCGTGCGCGACTCCACGAGGCCGCGATGACGCGCAACTGGGCCGGGACCTACGACTACACCGCACCGCGCATCGTGCCGGTGTGGAGCGAGGCCGACGTCGTGCGGGCCATGGCCGGCGACGGACCGGTGCACGCGCTGGGCACACGCCACTCGTTCACCGACCTGCCCGACACCACCGGCACGCTCCTGGATCTGTCCGGTCTCGAGGGAGGCTTCGAACTGCGCGAGGGCGAGGTGCGCGTCGCCGCCGGCACCCGTTACGGCGTGCTGGCCGCGTGGCTCGACGAACGCGGTCTCGCACTGCACAACCTCGGGTCGCTGCCGCACATCTCAGTCGCGGGGGCGACGGCGACCGGCACGCATGGATCGGGCGATGCCCAGGGCGTGCTCACGACGGCGGTGCGCGGCATCCGCTTCGTCGATGCCGGCGCCGAGGTGCGCGAGGTGCGCCGCGGCGACCCGGACTTCGCCGCCCTCGCGGTCGGTCTCGGCGCGTACGGGGTCGTGGTGTCGCTCGACATCGAGACCCGGCCGGCGTACCGCATGCGGCAGGACGTCTACCGGGGAGTGTCGTGGGATGCCGCTCTCACCGACCTCGACGCGGTCACCGGCTCGGGCTACAGCGTCTCGGTGTTCACGCGCTGGGAGGCGTCGTCGGTGGGATGGGTCTGGGTGAAGTCCCGGCTCGACGCGGACGACGACCCCGTGCCGGGCACGCTGCTCGACGGCGTGCTCGACATCGACGCCGAGCCGCTCGGCGGGCTCGCGGACGTCACCGAGCTGCGCGGCGCGCCGGGGCCGTGGATGCTGCGGCTCCCGCATTTCCGGCTGGACGGCACGCCGTCGTTCGGCGACGAGATCCAGAGCGAGTACTTCGTCTCGCGCGAGCACGCCCCCGCCGCGCTGCGGGCGATGCTCGAGCTCGGCGACCTCATCCGTCCGCTGCTGTTCGTCAGCGAGCTGCGCACGGCAGCGGCCGACGACCTGTGGCTGAGCCCCGCCTACGGGCAGGATGTCGTCGCGATCCACTTCACGTGGCGCAACGACCCCGTCGGCGTGGCTGCCGTGCTGCCGCGCGTGGAGAGCGCGCTCGCCCCCTTCGGCGCACGGCCGCACTGGGGCAAGCGACACGGTTTCGAGCGGATGGCCCTCGAGCGGGTCCACCCTCGGCTCGCCCAGGCGCGGGCCGTGTTCGGGCGGCTCGACCCCGACGGGCGATTCGGCAACGCCCACCTCGAGCGGGTCGGCGTGCGCGAGGCCCGCTGAGCCGACTCAGCCCGCGCGGCGCGCGCTGAGCGCGTCCTCTGACGGCACCCTGACCGGCGTCGTCGCCGCGACCTCGTCGCTGAACTCCTCGGGCACCGGCACCACCGACAGCGGTCGGGTCTCGTCGATCGTGAGGAGGAACCGGCGCTCCTCGCTGCGATGCAGTCGGCCCGACACGATCAGCCAGGTCGCGCCGATCGCGAACGCCACGAGCGCTGCGCCGGCACCGAGCAGGATCGCCTGCCGGGGTCCGAATTCGGCGGCGACCCACCCGACGATCGGTGCGCCGATGGGCGTGCCGCCCATGAGGATCGCCATGTAGAGCGCCAGCACGCGGCCGCGCAGGGCCGGGTCGGTGGTCGTCTGGACGTATCCGTTGGCGGTCGTGAGCATCGTCACGACGGCGAAGCCGGTGAACATGAGCGTGACGGCATATGCCCAGTACGTCGGCATGAAGGCGGAGACGGCGGCGGCGCCGGCGAACAGCAGGGTGCCGCCGATCACGACGCGGATCCGGGCGCGATCACGGCGCGCGGCCATGAGCGCGCCGGCGAGAGAGCCGATCGCGAGGATGGAGCTGAGGAGGCCGTAGCCGTCGGCCTCCTGGCCGAACTCCAGAGCCATCGTCGACGCGAAGATCGGGAAGTTCATGCCGAACGCGCCGACGATGAAGACCATCGCGAACGTGACGATGAGGTCGGGCCGTCGGGCGACGTAGCGGAATCCGTCGGCGAGCCGGGACGCGCCCGGCGCCTTGACGCGCGGCACGAGCTCGTCGGTGCGAATGACGAGCAGCGCCACGATCATGCCGAGGAATGTGATCCCGTTCACGAGGAACACCCACCCGGTGCCGACCGCCACGATCACGACGCCGGCGACCGCGGGGCCGATCATGCGGGCGCCGTTGAAGGAGGCGGCGTTGAGGGCGACGGCGTTCGATGCGATCTCGCGCGAGACCAGGTCGGATACGAATGCCTGACGCGCCGGGTTGTCGAACGCGGCGATCACCCCGAGGCCGAGCGCGAACGCGTACATGATCGGCAGCGTCATCACGCCGAGCAGGAGCAGGATGCCGATCACGACCCCGACCACGAGCAGGAGGCTCTGCGTCACCACGAGCAGCTTGCGCCGATCGAACCGGTCGGCCACATAGCCGGTGACGCCGACCAGGAGCAGCGGGGGAGCGAACTGCAGCGCCATGGTGACGCCCATGGCGGCGGCGTCGTTGTCGGTGAGCTCGGTCAGCACCACCCAGCTCAGTGCGGTTGCCTGCATCCAGGCACCCACGTTCGAGACCAGAGCGCCGATGAACCAGACCCGGTAGTTGAAGACGGAGAAGGAGCGGAACATGGGGGTCATCGGGCGACCATCCGCTGCATGAGGTCGGCCGCTTTCGCGAGCGTCGCGCGCTCGTCGTCGGTGAGGTCGGCGAGTGCCGCCTCGACCCAGGCATCGCGGCGTCGCGCGGTCTCGTCGACCACCGCGCGGCCCTCGTCGGTGAGTGAGATCTGCACCTTGCGGCCGTCCGTCTCATCCGCGGCGCGGCTCACGTACCCCGAATCCTGGAGGCAGTTGACGGTGCGGTTCATCGACGGAGCCGATACCCGCTCGCGGTCGGCGAGTTCGCCGAGCGTGTGCGAGCCGTGCACCCACAGCGCCGCGAGGACGGCGAACTGCCCGTCGCTCATCGAGTCGACCGCGCGCTGCGTGCGCATGCGTCGTGCGAGGCGGAAGGTCGAGATGCGCAGCTGCGACGCCGCCTCGGAAAGGTCGTCGAGGTGGTCTGCCGATGTCGTCGTGGGTTTCGTATCGCTGCTCATCCGATTAGTTAGCATAGCTCATTAGTCTTGCTAAAGGAATTCCCGGATGCCGCGGAGCCGGGTCGCGGCATCCCGTGACGCCTAGACTTCTGCGCATGCCCGAGTTCATCGATGCGCACGGCATCGCGATCTTCTACGACGTCCATCCCGCGAAGACCGGGCCTCGGGCGGTCGTCCAGCTGCTGCACGGCGTCGGAGAGCACGCCGGCCGCTACGCGGCACTGATCGACGCGCTCACCGCCGACGGCTACACGGTCTACGCCGACGACCGCCGTGGTCACGGCCGCACCGGGATGGGCCACCACGACGGGGACGCCTCGAGGCTCGGACGCCTCGGCCCGGGCGGGCATCGGGCAGCGGTGGCCGCGGTCTGGCAGTTCACCGAGCTCATCCGCGACGAGAACCCCGGCCTGCCGCTCGTGATCCTCGGACACTCGTGGGGCTCGTTCCTCACGCAGATCCTCGTGAACGATCACCCCGAGGCGTACGACGCCGTCGTGCTCAGCGGGAGCGCGCTGCGCTGGCCAGGCTCCCTCAATTCGGGCGACCTCAACGCCCCGTGGAAGGGCCCCGACGCGAATGGAATGGAGTGGCTCGCGTCGGACCCCGATGTGGGCCGCGCATTCCTCGACGATCCGCTCACGACCTCGGAGCCGCTCGCGAAGCTCTTCGGCCCGATCGACACGGTGCGCCTGGTGGGCAAGCCGCGCAGGAACCTCGGCTTCGACATCCCGGTCCTGCTCATGGTGGGACGCGACGACACCGTCGGCGGCCCCGTCAGCGTGCACAAGCTCGCCGACGCCTACCGCACCCGATCGGGCCTCACCGACGTGACGACGCTGGTGTACCCAGGTGCGCGGCACGAGATCTTCAACGACGTCACACAGCAGGATGTGCGGGGCGACCTGCTCGCCTGGTTGGATCAGCGGTTTCCGGCGCGTGACTGAAGCCGGCTTGCGCCGACGCATCGGCGGCTGAGCGCCCAGGCGGACCGGCCGGCTCTCCCGTCCGGCTGAGGGGCGGATGCCGCGCCCCCCGTTGACGTTCCAATGCTCGGTGCGACATCCTGACACCAGTGACCGTCGTGGGAGCGCTCCCACGACGGTCGGCCCCGGCAACGATGTCGCGGGTACCGGTCGACGAAGACCCGAGGAGAACCCCTTATGTCCCACTCATCCCCCCATTCGTCCCGACGGCGGGTCGTCGCGCTCGGCGCGGTCGCGGCCCTCGCCGCAGGGCTGGCCGTGCCGCTGGCGGCTATGCCTGCGAGCGCCGCGGACGACGGCCTCGCCGGCTCGGACCTCTATCTGAACCCGTGGAGCACGACCCTCGAAGCGGCGCAGTCGCTCAGTGGCCAGGCCCGCGCCGATGCCCAGCTGCTCGGCTCCATTCCCTCCGCCGACTGGTTCACCGAGGGCACGCCCGATGAGGTCGAGGCGGCCGTCGACGCCGTGGTCAGCGCCGCCGACGCCCGCGGTGAGATGCCGGTGCTCGTCGCCTACAACCTCCCGTTCCGCGACTGCGCCCAGTACTCGGCCGGCGGGGCCCTGGACACCGCGGCGTACCAGGCGTGGATCGACGGGTTTGCGGCGGGCATCGGCGACCGTGCCGCCACCGTCATCCTCGAGCCGGACGGTCTCGGGATCATCCCGCACTACACCACCCTCGACGGCAACCTCGAATGGTGCCAGCCCGCGGAGGTGCCGGCGGCGACTGCCGCGAGCGACCGCTACACGCAGCTGAACTATGCGGTCGACGCGCTCGGTGCGCTGGCGACCACCTCGGTGTATCTGGACGGAACCGGCGCGAGCTGGCTCAATGTCGGCGAGATCTCCGACAGGCTCCTCAAGGGCGGCGTGCAGCGCGCCGACGGCTTCTTCCTCAACGCCTCGAACTACCAGTTCACGACGAACTCGACGTACTTCGGCACGTGGGTCTCGTCGTGCATCGCGTACGTCACCGAGGTCGCCCCGGGAGGCTTCGGCGCGTGCGGCAACCAGTACTGGAACGGAGGTCCGGCGACGGATTGGAACGGCACGGCGATGTCGCAGTACGGCGAGTGGAGCCCCGGCAATGCCGACCTCGCGCTGAACACCGACGGGGTCGATTCGAGGTACGCCTCGATCCTGGGCGCCGTCGAGCCGACCACGCGCTTCGTGATCGACACGAGCCGCAACGGGCTCGGGCCCTGGGACTACCCGGACGGCGTCTACTCGGCGCACGAGGACTGGTGCAACCCGCCGGACCGCGGACTGGGGCTGCGTCCTTCCACCGAGACCGGCGCTGCGCTCGTCGACGCGTACCTGTGGATCAAGGTCCCCGGCGAGTCCGACGGCAAGTGCTACCGAGGCACGGCAGGTCCGCTCGACCCCGAGCGGGGTATCGAGGATCCCGCGGCCGGACAGTGGTTCGTCGAGCAGGCGCGCGAGCTGATCGTCCTCGCGAACCCCCCGATCGCCCCTCTCGACTGCCACGTGAAGGTCGTCGGCAAGAAGATCGGCAAGGGCTTCGTCGCCGCGCTGACCGTGCGCAACGACGGCACGACCACCCTGGCCCCGTGGACCCTGTCGTGGACGTTCGACTCGAACCAGAAGGTCGTCAAGGTCGTCGGCGGCTCGGCGGTTCAGGACGGCGCCGACGTCACCGTGACGGCTCCGCGCGTCCACCCCGCGCTCCGCCCGGGCAAGACCGCCGCGCTCGTCCTCACCGGCACAGGAGCGGCCGTCGAACCCTGGCAGTTCCACCTCAACGGGAGGGCCTGCACCTCCTGACGGGCGGCGGCGGCGCCGGGATGCTTCCTCTCGGCGCCGCCGCGTCCGCACCTTCGTCCCGGACGGCTTGCGGCGCCGCGGCAATAGGCTGAACACATGCACGGCGAATACAAGGTGCCCGGAGGAAAGCTGGTCGTCGTCGACCTCGAGGAGCGCGACGGCCGCATCGCGGACTTCCACCTCGCGGGCGACTTCTTCCTCGAGCCCGACTCGGCGCTCGACGACATCGACGCAGCCGTGAACGGCCTGCCGATCGAGGCCGACGTGACGGCCATCGCGACGGCCGTGCGCTCCGCGCTGCCCGACGGCGCACAGCTGCTCGGCTTCACGCCGGAGGCCGTCGGCACGGCGGTCCGGCGCGCCCTCGTCACCGCACCCGGCTGGCGCGACTTCGACTGGGAGATCGTCCACGAGAAGCCGGTCTCGCCGCGCATGAACCTCGCGCTCGACGAGGTCCTCACGGGGAGGGTCGGAGACGGCCGGCGCCGGCCGACGCTGCGGCTCTGGGAGTGGAACGAGTCCGCCGTGGTGATCGGCTCCTTCCAGTCACTGCGCAACGAGGTCGATCCGGACGGCGCCGCCCGGCACGGGTTCGACGTCGTGCGACGCATCTCGGGCGGAGGAGCGATGCTCATGGCCGCGAACTCGATCGTGACGTACTCGCTGTACGTGCCGGCATCCCTCGTCGCGGGTCTCACCTTCGCCGACTCCTACGCGTTCCTCGACGACTGGGTGCTGCAGGCGCTGCGCTCGCTCGGGATCGAGGCGACCTACCAGCCCCTCAACGACATCGCGTCGCCCCAGGGCAAGATCGGCGGAGCCGCGCAGAAGCGGCTCGCGAACGGCGGGGTGCTGCACCACGCGACCCTCAGCTACGACATGGACGGCCAGATGATGACCGAGGTGCTTCGCATCGGTCGCGAGAAGCTCAGCGACAAGGGCACGACGTCGGCCGCCAAGCGCGTCGACCCGCTGCGACGTCAGACCGGACTGCCGCGCGAAGCCGTCATCGACCGGTTCAAGGAGACGTTCGCGAAGCTGTACGGCGCCGTGCCGGGGCATATCACCGAAGAGGAATACGCCGAAGCCGAGGCGCTCGTCGAGTCGAAGTTCGCCACCGACGCATGGCTGCGCCGAGTGCCGTGACGCGCGTTCCCGTGAAGACCGGCCGACGGTGAACCCTCCCCCTGCCGAGGGCGCGGCATCCGGTTCCGTCGAGATCCACAAAGGGGACAACCTCGCGGTGCTCCGCGGATTCGCCGACGCGTCGTTCACCCTCATCTACCTCGACCCGCCGTTCAACACCGGGCGCACCCAGGAACGGGCGCTAGAGACCGCTCGCACGCCCGGTGAAGATCGGGCCGTCGACGCGGTCGTCCGCAAGGGGTTCCACGGCCGCGAGTACGAGCGACTGCGCGGCGACCTCCGGGCGTACGGCGACCGGTTCGACGACTACTGGGGCTTCCTCGAGCCTCGCCTCGTCGAGGCGTGGCGGCTGCTCGCCGACGACGGCACGCTCTACCTGCACCTCGACTACCGCGAGGCGCACTACGCCAAGGTGCTCCTCGACGCGCTCGTCGGCCGCGACCGGTTCCTCAACGAGCTGATCTGGGCCTACGACTACGGCGCCAAGACACGCAAGCGCTGGCCGACGAAGCACGACACGATCCTCGTCTACGTCAAGGACCCGGATCGGTACTGGTTCGACTCCGAGGCCGTCGACCGCGAGCCATACATGGCGCCGGGTCTGGTCACTCCCGAGAAGGCGGCCCGCGGCAAGCTGCCCACCGATGTGTGGTGGCACACCATCGTGCCGACGACCGGCCGGGAGAAGACCGGATACCCGACGCAGAAGCCCGAAGGGATCCTGCGACGCATCGTGCAGGCGTCGAGTCGCCCCGGCGACCGCGTCCTCGACTTCTTCGCCGGCAGCGGCACGACCGGAGCCGTCGCATCGGCGCTCGGACGCGACGCGGTGCTCGTCGACGACAACCCCGCCGCGATCGCGGTCATGCGAGAGCGGATGCCGCATGCCCGCGTCATCGGCCACGACGGCCCGTCGCCCTCGTAGGCTGGGGCGATGCGCTTCGGAACCTTCATCCCCCAGGGCTGGCGATTCGACCTCGTCGGCATCGAGCCCGCCGACCAGTGGCGCGTCATGGCCACGCTCGCCCAGCTCGCCGACGAAGGCCCGTGGGAGTCGCTGTGGGTCTACGACCACTTCCACACCACCCCGGTGGCCTCCGAGGAGGCGACCCACGAGGCCTGGACGCTGATGGCCGCGTTCGCGGCATCCACCGGTCGGATCCGCCTCGGGCAGATGTGCACCTGCATGGCCTACCGCAACCCCGCGTACCTCGCCAAGGTCGCCGCGACCGTCGACGCCGTCTCGGGCGGTCGCACCGAGATGGGCATCGGCGGCGGATGGTACGAGCACGAGTGGCGTGCCTACGGCTACGGATTCCCCGAGGTGCGCGACCGACTCGGGATGCTCCGCGAAGGCGTCGAGATCATGACCCAGGCCTGGACGACCGGCACGGCGACCCTCCACGGGAAGCACTACCAGGTCGACGGCGCGATCGTCCGGCCGCAGCCGCTGCAGGAGGGCGGCATCCCGCTGTGGATCGCCGGCGGCGGCGAGAAGGTCACGCTGAAGATCGCCGCGCAGTACGCCGCATACACGAACTTCAACGGCTCGCTCGAGGTGTGGGACCGCAAGAGCGCGATCCTCCGAGGGCACTGCGACGCCCTCGGCAGGGACTTCGCGACGATCACCAGGTCGGGCAACTTCAACACCATCGTCGGCGAGACCGAGGCCGAGGCATCCGATCGCCTCGCGGCCGTCAAGGCGCGCGTGCTGCCCTTCGTCGGCCAGGAGCGCGCCGACGCCATGGAGCAGGAGTACCTCACCTCTCCCGCATTCGGATCGGTCGAGCAGGTCGCCGAGCGCCTCGCCGAGCGCGAGCGCCACGGCCTGGGCTACGCGATCCACTACTTCCCCGAGGCTGCGTACGACCGCTCGGGCGTGCAGCTCTTCGAGCGCGAGGTCGTCGGCTCGCTCGGCTAGGCACGCCTGGGTCGCCCGAGCAAGCGAGCGGCCGGGTGGCGGGGTGGGGTGGCGGTGGACGGCCCTGCCGTGGCGTGCCGCTGCCGCGCCCGGCGCCCGGGCGGCGCGGTCGCACGGCTCCGTGTGAAACGCGCGGGAGATTCTGCGGGGAGCTGGCTCGAACGGACCGAGATGGCTTGGTTTGTCCCGCCGCCTTCACGGCGATGGGCGCTGTCTCATGAGCTGCTGCTGACGCCTGGACTTCCACGGTCCGCGCGATGCCGTCGCCGCGGCTTGACGCCGGGTGGCGCGCTTGCGCGCAGCTCCGCGTGAAGCGTGCGGGAGATTATGCGGATGACCGCCGCAAGCGAGTCGGGATGGCGTGGTTTGTCCCGCCGCTTTCACGTGGAGGGGCGGTGTCTCCCCAGGCGCCGCTGACGCCTGACTCTCCACCGTCCGCGCGAAGGTGCCGCCGCGACTCTCGACGAGCCGTCACGGTCGACCCATGCTGCTGCCGATGTCGTCCTCCACCGTTACTCGCCATCGGCGGAGGGAACTCCGCGCCCTTGGATGGACCGACCGAGCCCTCGCCGAGGCCGTCGCCGACGGGCGTCTGCTCAAGCCGCGCGCCAATGCGTACGTCACACCGGGCGTGCACCGCGATCTCGTAGACGCGTGTGCGGCCGGCGGCCGGCTCGCCTGCGTCTCGGAACTGGCACGGCTCGGTGTGTTCGTCCTGGAAGGCGACGCTCTCCACGTTCACCTGCATCAGAACCGAGCCCGCTCGCTGAAGACGAACCGACGGTTGCGTCGCCACTGGGGGAGGCTGAGGCGGAGGCCCCACCCGGATTCGGCGGCTGTCGAGGTGTTCGACGCCGTCGTCCAGGCCGTCCGCTGCCAGCCGCCGAGGGCGGCAGTGGCGACGCTCGACTCTGCGCTCCGTCTCGGCCTCCTCCATCCCGACGACCTCGACGCACTGTTCGAATCCCTGCCCGTCCGGCACAGAGTCCTCCGACGACTCATAGACGAGCGTGCAGAGTCCGGGCCGGAGACACTGGTGCGGCTCATCCTGCGGTCGCTCGGCGCGTCGTTCGAGGTGCAGGTCGAGATCGACGGTGTCGGGCGGGTCGACTTCGTCGTCGATGGGTGGCTCATCATCGAGTGCGACAGCCACGCGTTCCACTCCTCGTGGGAGGAGCAACGGCGTGATCGGCGCCGCGACCAGGCCGCCGCCGCACGCGGATTCGCAACCTATCGACCGATCGCCGAAGACATCATGTGGCACGCAGGCGACGTGCGCGCGGCGATCGTCGGCCTGCTGAGGACAGGGCGTCTGCGGCGTGGCGCGTCGGCGGGCTCCGTCTCGCATCCTCCTGTTCCGCGCCGCCCGACCCCGTGAAACGGCGGGGCCGGAGTGACCGGAAGGCGGCGTTTCAGACGCGACAGGGAGCATCCAGCCCGTCCGTATCACGGTGTCGGAGACGCGACCCTCAAGTGGGCTGGAGCAGCGGGCGCACGGACGCGTAGCCGTCGGCGTCGACGTCGGGGCGGGATGCCTCGCCCCCGAACACGCGCGTCGCGCCCGGCTGAATCGCCCACGCCGGCCAGCCCGGGTCGCCGTCGCGGATGAGTCCGACGACGGCGCCGTGCACGGCGGCGGCGAGCCGGCGCGGCGGAGCGTCTCCGGCGATCTCGGGCACGCCCTCCGCGTCGAGGCAGTCGAACCAGAACGGCACGTCGAGGCAGTGCATCGCCCAGCCCTGCTTCGGCGACGACCAGGCGAAGCGGTAGACCCACGTGGTCGCGTCGCCGCGCACCTCGGCGATGCGGACGACGGCCGACCGGAACACCACGTCGGTGACATACCGGCCGAGGACGGCGGCGGTGCCCTTCCTGCGCTGCGCTGCGTTGGCCGCGAGGTAGGCCCGGCGGATCGCCTTCGTCGGCTGCAGCTTCGTCAGTGCCACGCTCGCCGGGACGAAGCGGAGCTTGCCCTTCGCGGAGTCGGTGACCATCGTGAACTCGTCGTCGGTGGCGCCGAGCACGAGCGGCTTGTCCGCCCCGACTCCGGAGCGCAGCGACTCGAGGGTCGGCTGCGCGATCAGGTCGCCGTCGATGGCCGGGCCCAGGGACAGGCCGTCCTGCAGGAGCATGAGGATGCCCGCCAGGGGGTTGGGGTCGTCGGGCGACGAAGCCTGCTCCTGCAGCTCGTGGAGCCGCTCCTCGGGGACGGACGCGAAGCCTTCGCGCGTCGGCGCGACTCCGGCCAGGTTGGCGAGCTTGGCCGACAGCGTGCGGGCGCGCTCGGGGCTGACGTCCGCGATGGCGGAGGAGAGCGCCCACGCGGAGTGGAACAGGTGCTGTGCGGCGGGCATCCCGAGCAGTGTCAGCACCGCGCCGCCGCCGGCGGACTGCCCCGCGATGGTCACGCGGGACGGGTCGCCGCCGAATGCGGCGACGTTCTCCTGGACCCACTCGAGGGCGGCGAGCCAGTCTCGGACGCCGCGGTTCGACGGGGCGCCCGGGATGTGCCCGAACCCGTCGAAGCCGAGTCGGTACGAGAGGGTGACGGTCACGACGCCGTCGCGGTTGAAGGCGCGCCCGTCGTACCAGGGGCTCGCGGGGGAGCCGCTGATGAATCCGCCGCCGTGGATCCACACGAGCACCGGGAGCGCGGCATCCGCCTCTCCCGGCACAGGGGTGAAGACGTTCACATTCAGCGTCGCATCTCCGGGGATGGACGGCTCGGGGATGAGAGTGATGCCCGGGTCTCCGCGCTGCGCCGTCGCGGCGTAGCGGGTGGCGTCGAGCACTCCGGTCCACGGGTCGGGCGGCACGGGCGCGCCGAAGCGCAGCTCGCCCACGGGGGCCTTGGCGAACGGGATGCCGAGGAACGCCGCCGAGGATCCGGGCGCGCCGGGCTCGCCGCGCCAGACACCGCGGACGTCGCCGGGCGCGATCGTGACGATCGGGCTGTCGGGATGCTGCGCCACAGAGGGCCGCCTTTCGTTCGTCCCCGCCGGCGTCGATGCCGGGCGCGATCGGTGTGTCGCCGGCGCCGGGGTCGGCGCAGGGAAGGGAGCGGGGGTGCCGGTCGGCTCACTCATCGGCCGCACCCGACGGCTCGCTGCGGCGCGGGTCGAGGGCTTCGAAGAGGGCGTCGACGGTGGCCGCCATGTCGACGTCGGGTTCGAGCATCCACTGCACCTGGAGGCCGTCCGCGACGGCCTGGAAGATGCGCGCGAGCGTCGTCGGGTCGATCCGGTCGGTGATCTCGCCCGCGGCCTGCCTGGCCGCGAGCGCCTGCGCGAAGACGCCGCGGATGTTCTCGCCGCGCCCGACGAAGAAGTCGTGGGCCGCGTGCTCGGGATCGGCCGCATCGACCGAGAGCCGGGCGAACAGCTGCACCAGGCCGGGGACGTCGGCGTTGTGCCGGATCACTCCGAGGTAGCCGTCGCGGATGCTGCCCATCGCGATCGAGCCGTCCGCCTCGTAGAGCCCGAATCCGACCGAGTCGACCTCGTCGCGCTTGCGCAGGATCGCCGTGAAGAGCTCCTCCTTGCTGTCGAAGTAGTGGAGGAGACCTGCCTGACTGAGGCCGACGGCATCCGCGAGCTCCTTCACCGAGGCGCCTCGGTAGCCCTCTCGCGCGATCACGTCGAGTGCGCGCTCGAGGATCTCCTCGCGCTTCGCGACGCCCTTCGCGTAAGAACCCCTGCGTTCTTTCCCGCTTTCGACCATGGGGACAGTAAACCGAACGATGCTTGATTTCTCAAAACCAAATGACATATGGTTTTGCTGGCGCTCGACGAGGAGCGCTCTCCACCCGAACAGGACCGCACAATGACAACGCCGTCTGACTCCGCTCTCGCCCCCGAGCCCGAGGCGATCTCGAGCGCCCCGATGACCGAGAACACCTTCGTCGCGACCGCCGCCGGGAACGACGACCCGCCCGCCCCGATCCGCGGCCTCCGCCGCCTCCTGTGGTGGATCATCCCCGCCAACCTCGGGATCTTCCTCATCTGGGGAGCCGTGCCCGGCATCCTGCTCCCCGCCCAGGTCACCGAGTTCGATTCGGCGAACAAGTACGTGAACCTTCTGATCATCACGACGATCGGCTCGTTCGCCTCGATCCTCGCCCAGCCGATCGCCGGACAGATCTCCGACCGGACGCGCTCGCGCTTCGGACGCCGCGCCCCCTGGATCATCATCGGCTCCCTCGCCGGCGGCCTCGCCCTGACGGGTCTCGCCTTCGCGGACTCGCTCGTCGGTCTGGTGATCGCCTGGACCCTCGTCCAGATCTGCTACAACTTCGCGCAGGGCCCCCTGAGTGCCGTCATGCCCGACCGTGTGCCCCTCGCGCGCCGAGGAACGTTCGCCGCGCTGTCGGGCATCGGCCTGATGGTCGGCGCCCTCGGCGGCTCGATCGTGGGCTCGATGTTCCTGCACAGCATCGCCGCCGGATACGTCATCTTCGCGGTCATCTCGCTCGTGACGCTGACGCTGTTCGTCATCTTCAACCCGGACTACTCGAGCAGAGAGATCGTGCCGGAGCCCTTCAGGCTCGTCGACTTCCTGCGCACCTTCTGGGTCAACCCCGTCAAGCACCCCGACTTCTTCTGGGCGTTCACCGGCCGGCTGCTCCTCTACACCGGCTACTTCGCCGTCACCGGCTACCAGTTCTTCATCCTCACGGACTACCTGGGCATCGAAGACCCCGCGACGGTCATCCCGATCCTCGGCGTGCTGAGCCTCGTCGGCATCCTCATCTCGACGATCATCTCCGGTCCCCTCTCCGACAGGATCGGCCGTCGCAAGCCGTTCATCTTCGGCTCGTCGGTGTTCGTCGGTCTCGCGATGATCATCCCGATGGTCTCGCCGACCATCGAGGCGTGGATGCTGATGACCTTCATCTCGGGCTTCGGCTTCGGCATGTTCCAGGCCGTCGACACCGCACTGATGAGCCAGGTGCTGCCGTCGGCCAAGTCGTTCGCGAAGGACCTCGGCGTCGTCAACATCGCCGCGACCCTGCCGCAGACGCTCGCCCCGGCCGTCGCAGGCGGGATCGTCCTCTCGGTCGGATTCATCGGGCTCTTCCCCGTCGGCATCGTGCTGAGCATCCTCGGCGCCTTCGCCGTGTGGCCGATCAAGGCGAGCCGCTGATGGCGGCGCGCACCGACACGGTCCAGAGGACGGATGCCGCGGCATCCGCTCTCCGCACCGGGCGCCCGCTCGCGCTGCTGGTGTGGGCGCTCGTGCTGCTGGGCGCATTCGGCCTCATGGGGCTGGTCGTCTCGCTCAATGCGGAGGGTCCGTTCGCACAGCCGATCGACGACTGGTGGCGGCGCCTCGTCGGCGCGGCGCCGGACGGCGGCAGCCACACGTGGTTCCTGCCGATGTTCTTCCAGTATCTGGGCGAGGCGCCGGGCGCGCTGTTCATGGTGATCCTGCTCCCCGTCGGCCTCGCCGTGGTCGGTCGGTGGCGATCTGCTCTGTTCGTCTTCGCGTCGTGCCTCGTCTCGCTCGGCCTGTACTCGCAGGGCATGAAGAACCTGGTCGACCGGCCGCGTCCGGCCGCCGACGATGTGCTGTCGCTCTTCGGCCCGCTGTTCACGGTCGACCACGGATCGTTCCCTTCGGGCCACGCCGTCGCAGCGGGCGCGCTCGTCGCGATCGTCGCCGCGCTCGTTCCGGGCGATCGCCGGACGCTCCGCCTCGCGTGGTGGGTCGTCGGCACCCTGATCGCGGTGGGCATGATGTGGCAGCGAACGCTCATCAACGCCCACTGGCTCTCCGACACGTTCTTCGGCATCGTCGCCGGCGTCGCAGGCGTGCTGCTCATGTGGTGGGCCTTCTGGCCCTGGCTGCAGCGCGACTACGGCCGGCCGGTGTGGTTCCTCCGCTTCGGGCGCCGACCCGCGGCCGACGCCTGACACCCGACCCTTCATCCACGAAAGGATGGTCACCATGACCGACACCACGACCGCAGCCGTACCCTCGGCATCCGTCGCCGACCTCACGCTCGAGGAGAAGGCATCGCTCACGAGCGGCGCGAGCTTCTGGTACACCAAGCCCGTCGAGCGTCTCGGCATCCCGAGCATCATGGTCACGGACGGCCCGCACGGGCTGCGCAAGCAGCGCGAGGGCGGCGACCACCTGGGTCTGGGCGACAGCGTGCCCGCCACGTGCTTCCCGCCCGCGGTCGGCCTCGGCTCGTCCTGGGACGTCGACCTCGTGCGCCGCGTCGGCGAGGCGCTCGGCACCGAGACCGCGATCGAGAACGTCGGCGTGCTGCTCGGCCCCGGCATCAACATCAAGCGCTCGCCGCTGTGCGGCCGCAACTTCGAGTACCTCTCGGAGGACCCGATCGTCTCGGGCGTGCTCGGAGCCGCGATCGTGAACGGCATCCAGTCGAAGGGCGTGGGCACGTCGCTCAAGCACTTCGCCGCGAACAACCAGGAGGACGACCGCATGCGGGCGTCCAGCGACGTCGACCCGCGGCCGCTGCGCGAGATCTACCTGCGCGGCTTCCAGCGCGTGGTCGAGGACGCGCAGCCGTGGACCGTCATGTGCTCGTACAACCGCATCAACGGCGTCTACGCGTCGGAGGACCCGTGGCTGCTCACGAAGGTCCTGCGCGACGAGTGGGGCTTCGAAGGGCTCGTCGTCTCCGACTGGGGCGCCGTGAACGAGCGCGTCCCGGGCCTCGCCGCCGGCATGGACCTCGAGATGCCGACGACGAACGGAGTCACCGACGCGCAGATCGTCGCCGCGGTGCAGGACGGCTCGCTCGACGAGTCGGTGGTGGATGTCGCGGCCGGCCGTGTGCTCGACCTCGTGCGCAAGGTCGAGGCCGGCGCGGGCGCGATCGAGGGCCCGCTCGACGTCGACGCGCACCACGCGCTGGCCCGCGAGGCCGCCGGTCGCTCGATCGTGCTGCTCAAGAACGACGGACTGCTGCCGCTCAAGGCGCAGACCTCGGTCGCGCTCATCGGCGGCTTCATCGACAAGCCCCGCTTCCAGGGCGCCGGGTCGTCGATGATCAATCCGACGCGCGTCGACGACGTCGCCCTCGAGATCGTCTCGCAGGCGACCGAGGACTACGTCTTCCAGGCCCAGGGCTTCACGCTCAACGGCACGGGCGACGCCGCTCAGCTGCGTGCCGACGCCGTCGCGCTGGCGGCGAAGAACGAGGTCGCCGTCGTCTTCCTCGGCCTCCCCGCGGCCGCCGAGTCGGAGGGCTACGACCGCGAGCACATCGACCTGCCGGCCGTGCAGCTCGAGCTGCTCGACGCCGTGCTCGAGGTCAACCCGAACACGGTCGTCGTGCTCTCCAACGGCGGCGTCGTTGCGCTCCCGTTCGCCGATCGCGTGCCGGCGATCCTCGAGGGCTGGCTGCTCGGCCAGGCCGGCGGCGGTGCGATCGCCGACGTGCTGTACGGCGTGGTGAACCCCTCGGCGAAGCTCACCGAGACGATCCCGCTCCGCCTCGAGGACACCCCCGCGTTCCTCGACTTCCCGGGCGAGTTCTCGCACGTCCGCTACGGCGAGGGCCTGTTCGTCGGGTACCGCTGGTACGACTCGCGTCGCATGGGCGTCGCGTTCCCGTTCGGCCACGGTCTGTCGTACACGACCTTCTCCTATGGGGATGCCGCGGCCTCGGTGAATGCCGCCGGCGACATCGACGTGCGGGTCACGGTGACCAACACCGGCGACCGCGACGGCCGCGAGGTCGTGCAGGTCTACACGTCGCTGCCCGGCGGCAAGGTCCAGCGCCCGGTCCGCGAGCTCAAGGCCTTCGCGTCGGTCGCGCTGACGGCGGGCGAGAGCCGCGAGGTCGCACTCACCGTCCGTCGCAAGGACCTCGCGTACTGGGACATCCGGCTCGACGGCTGGGTCGTGGAGGGCGGCGAGTACGCCGTCGACGTCGCCGCGTCGAGCCGCGACATCCGCTCGTCCGTCTCGGTGACCGTCGACGGCGACCCCGTCTCGCTGCCGCTGTCGCGCACGTCGTCGATCGGCGAGGTCATGGCGCATCCCGTCGTCGGCGAGATGGTCCAGGCGGCCATCGCGCAGATGATGGGCGGCATGGAGGGCGTCGAGGCGATCATGCCCGAGGGCGTCGATGCGTCGAAGATGATGGAGTCGTTCCCGATCGGTCGCGCGGGCATGTTCGCCGCGGGCGACTCGAACGGCGCGATCAACCCCGAGATGATCGACGGTCTCATCGCGATGGCGAACGCCCCGCAGCAGGGCTGAGCATCGCGGAGATCGGATGCCCCGGCCCGTCGGCCAGGCTCCGATCGCGTCGCACGACCAGAGGCGAGGGCTCCGCCTGAGTGGCGGGGCCCTCCCGGGCGCCCACCTCGGGGCGCGACGCACCGGGGCCGGACGGCGCCCCTTCCGGCAACCGCGCGACTGCGGAACGGTCATCCGCCGTTCACCTGCTCGTCGCCGGCTGCCAGGACGCTGTGGGGGATCGTCCGCCCCCCACAGCAAGGTGCACACCCGATGCCTTCTCCCTCGCCTGTCCGCGCGCGCCTGCGCGCGCTTCCCGCTGTCCTGGCCGCGCTCGCGGTCGTGGTCGCCCCAGCCCTGGTCGCGGCGCCGGCCAGCGCCGCAGACCCGACCATCGTCATCAACGAGGTCGAAAGCAACGGCGACGACACCGACTGGGTCGAGGTCTACAACGTCGGATCAGCGCCCGTCGACCTCTCGGGCGCGCGGTTCCGTGACAACGACGCGACGCGGGAGCCGTGGACGCTCCCGGCGGGCTCCGTCGTGGCGCCCGGTGGCTTCCTCGTCATCGACCAGGCGAGCGGTTCGAACCCGGTCGGCTTCGACTTCGGCCTGGGCAACGCCGACGAGGTGCACCTGTACCTGCCGGACGGCGTGACCGAGATCGCGACCTACGGCTGGAGCATCCACTCCGCGGTCTCGTACGGCCGCTGCCCCGACGGCACCGGCGACTTCGCGACGACCACCGTCTCGACGAAGGGGGCGGCGAACGACTGCGACCTGCCTGTCGTCCTCAACGAGGTCGAGAGCCAGCCGGAGTCCGGCGAGGACTGGGTCGAGCTCGTCAACGTCGGCAGTGCGGAGGTGGACGCCTCGGGCCTGATGATCCGCGACAGCGAGGACGACCACACCTTCACCGTGCCCGCGGGCACGACGATCGCACCCGGCGCGTACCTCGTCGTTGACACGCTCGGCTACGGCCTCGGGGGTGGCGACTCGGTGCGCCTGTTCGACGGGTCGACTCTCCTCGACGCGTACTCCTGGACCGCGCACGCCGCGCACACCTACGGGCGCTGCCCCGATCCGCGCGGCGACTTCGCCGCGACGACCGGCGCGACCCGGGGTGCGCAGAACCTGTGTGCGGGTGTCGTGATCGACGAGGCCTGGCCGGGCGGTGCCGACGTGCGCGTGCTCGACGCGGAGGACACCTTCGCCGGTGATCTCAGCGGCCTCGACTGGGAGCCTTCCGGCTCGGCGCCGCTCGGCACCCTGTGGGCGGTGCAGAACGGCGACGGACTGCTCTACAGGCTCGTCGCCGGCGCGACGGGCGACTGGGCGCCGGACACCGCCGGCGACTGGGGAGCAGGCAAGACGCTGCGCTACCCGGACGGCGCCGGCGCGGTCGACGCCGAGGGCGTGACGGTGACCGGCGACGACTCGGCGGGCGGCGTCTACGTCTCCACCGAGCGCAACAACGACGCGAGCTCGATCAGCCGGCCCGCGGTGCTGCGCTACGACGTGAGCGCCGCCGGCAGCGAGCTCACCGCGACGCACGAGTGGAACCTCGCGCCCGACTTCCCGGGCCTCGGCGCCAACGCGGGGCTCGAGGGCATCACGTGGGTACCCGACGGGGCCCTGACGGCCGGCGGCTTCCTCGACGGCGTCACCGGCGGCGCGTACGACCCGGCCGACTACCCCGGCCACGGCGGCGGCCTGTTCTTCGTCGGTGTCGAGGGGACGGCATCCGTCTACGCCTACGCGCTGATGGCCGACGGCGCCTTCGCTCGCATCGCGACCATCGCCACCGCCTTCGCGCTCGTCGCCGACGTGCAGTACGACGCCGACCGCGGCGGGCTGTGGGTCGTGTGCGACGAGGCCTGCGACGGACGTATCGCGTTCTCCGAGCTCGATCCCGGGACCGGCGTCTTCGCGTCGACGCACGTCTTCGAGCGTCCGTCTGGCGCGGCGAACTACGCCAACGAGGGATTCGCGGTCGCCGACGACGCCGTGTGCGCCGACGGCGCGAAGCCCACGTTCTACGCGGATGACGCCGACACCGACGGCTTCTCGCTGCGGCAGGGCACGCTGCCGTGCGAGGCGACCGGCGGTCCGGGCGAGCCCACCCCCACGCCGTCCGTCACGCCGACACCCTCGGCGACGCCCTCCGCGTCGCCGAGCGTGACGCCGACCGCCGCGCCGACGTCCTCTCCGACCCCGTCCTCGACCGGGGCTCCCGGCCCGGCGGGCGACGACGAGCTCACCGATGCCACGCGCGGTGCGGTGGACGGTCCGGACTCGGTCGCGGCCGGTCAGACCGTCACCGTCTACGTCGGCACGCAGTACGCCGGCCAGACGGTCTGGGTCTGGCTGCACTCGACGCCGATCCCGCTCGGCGCGCAGCTCGTGGCCGCGGACGGCACCGTCACGGTGACGCTCCCGGCGGGCGTCGAACCCGGCACGCACCGGATCGTCGTGCTGGATGCCGGGGGTGAGGTCATCGGCTGGACCGAGGTCACCGTCACCGACGCGCTCGCCGTGACCGGCGCGGACGGCTCGGCGGTCGCGCTCACGGTCGGCGGCGCGCTCGCGCTGCTCATCGCGGGCGCTGCGCTCCTCTTGCTGCGACGCCGTGCGTCCCGCGTGTAGTCGCGGATGAGCGGATGCCCCGGCACGCGGTGTGCCGGGGCATCCGTCGTCCGTCCCGGAGGCTGCTCGATAGAGTTCGAGACATGACCACGGACGTCACCCTTTACATCGGACTCGCCCCGTACCACGCCAAGTACCGCTTCAGCGATCTGAACGTGTGGGAGGGCGTCCGCGCGCAGATCATCACGGCGATGGATGCCGGCAGGGGAACGATCGAGATCGAGCGCAAGGGCGACCGGACCGTCTACGTGTACAGCCCGTTCCTCCCGGTCAGCTGGGTCGAGGCCGGGGTCTGACGCGCTACGCGCGCTCGACGGGCATCCAGAGCTCGGTGGTCGCGGTGCTGAAGTCGTCGGCACGGTCGAGAACGGCCACGATCGAGGGGCCCGGGCGCAGGCGCCACGGGTTCGAGGGGAACCACTCGGCCGCGGTCGCCGCCCACGTCGACTGGAGCGCCGACGGGTACGGTCCCGAGGTGCGGAACACGGCCCACGCGCCCGCCGGGACGTCGATCACGTCCAGGTCGGCGGGGACCACCGCGGCCGCGTCGAGCGCGACGCCGTGCAGATATGTCAGCTCGCTGCCCTCCGCGTAGTCGGGGTCGATCGCGGCGCTGACCTGCAGGAGCCCGGCGGGCTCCGTGTCGCTGAGCGCCTTCAGGCGCGCGTGCTCGGTGGACGGCAGCCCGGCGATGTGCGCCTGGATGTGCGGATTGACTCCCTCGTGGATGAGCGGCACGCGCGCGGCGTGGCCGACGAGGCGGAAGGCGGGTCGGTCGGTGATGCGAGTGTCCATGGGGACGTTCCCTTCGACGGTCAGGCGGAACCTGAGTTTCGGTTGTGCGCGAAGGGGGCCGCCGTCGCGGCGGACGTCGCCCGGACTGACGCCGTGCACCGCTCGGAACGCCCGGCCGAACGCCTCGGTCGAGCCGTATCCGTAGCGCACCGCGACATCCAGCAGCCGATCGCCGCCGTCGACGACGTCGGCCGCGGCGACGGTCATGCGCCGTCGCCGGGTGTACTCCGACAGCGGCATCCCCGCCAGCGACGAGAACATCCGCCGGAGGTGGTACTCGGTCGTCCCGAGGCGCGTCGCGAGGGCGGCGATGTCGATGTCTTCCGACAGGTGCGCCTCGATGTCGTCCACGAGGCGGTTGAGTTCGGCGATCACGGTCTCCCCCTTCGGATTCCAGCCTGCGCCGTGCGCTGCGTCCGGACCCGACAGTTCCGGTCCGATGCGATCGTCACGGGATCGCGGCGGCCCGCCGGGCGCTCGACGGCGAACCGCAGAGCCACCGGATCGATGAGCAGGTCCACGAGGTCCGTGCGCTGCCGTTGGGCTGCGCAGACGTCACCCGACCATTCTGTCGGCGGCGGCCGCCCGGCTCACGCGCACGACGGAGGTGCCGGCCGCACGCGCACCGGGACCGCCGTGCGCGGCAGGGTCAGGAGGCGAGGAACGCCAGGAGCGCCTCGTTCACCTCGGCACCGTGGGTCCACAGCAGTCCGTGCGGCGCGCCCTCGAGCTCGACGTAGGTTGCGTCGGGAAGCAGCGTGCGGAACCGGCGTGCGGTGGCGTCGATCGGCAGGATGTTGTCGGCGGTGCCGTGGAGGATCAGCGTCGGCACGTCGATCGCGCCGATGTCGCCGCGGAAGTCCGTCGGCCAGGTCAGGGGCGCCGCCGAGATGCCCGCGTTGCTCGCCTGGTTCGCGACCTGCACACTCGCGTCGACGGCCTCCTGCGAGATGCGTGAGCCGAGGGTGTCGTCGAGGTTGTAGAAGTCCTTGAAGAAGCCGGCGATGAACGCGTACCGGTCCTCCCTCACCGTCGCGGCGATGCCGTCGAAGAAGTCCTGGGGTCCGGCGCCCTCGGGGTTGTCCTCGGTCTTCAGCAGGTACGGCTCCAGCGATCCGAGGAACGCCGCCTTCGCGACCCGCGAGCTGCCGTAGCGCGAGAGGTAGCGGGCGATCTCGCCGGTGCCCATCGAGAAGCCGACGAGCACGGCATCCCGCAGATCGAGATCCTCCATGAGCGCATGAAGGTCGGCCGCGAACGTGTCGTAGTCGTATCCCGAGCCGGCCTTCGACGACGCGCCGAAGCCGCGCCTGTCGTACGCGATCACGCGGTAGCCGGCATCCAGGAGAGCGGCCCGCTGCTTGCCCCACGACTCGCCGTTGAGCGGGAAGCCGTGGATCAGCACGACCGGCTGCCCGGCGCCCTGATCGGTGTAGTAGAGCTCGATGTCGGCCGAGTTCTCGGTCCCGACGGTGATGAAAGCCACGTGTCGCTCCTTCCGTGCCGAGGAGAGCGGATGCCTCGGCCCACGTTCGAACGTAGGCCGAGGCATCCCGTCCCGCCAGGGGTTGACGGAGGTCGTCCGGTGAACTCTCGGGTCAGTCGCGCGCGGCGCCGGCCGACGGGGTGACGGTGAAGATCGTGGGGGCGGAGAAGCCGGATGCCGCGAACGCCGCGGTCACGGCAGCCGTCACCGTCTCGACCCGGGCGCGGGCGACGAGGGCGATCGCCGCACCGCCGAAGCCGCCGCCGGTCATGCGGGCGCCGACGGCGCCGGACGCCAGGGCGGCGTCGACCGCTGTGTCGAGCTCGGGGACGGAGATCTCGAAGTCGTCGCGCATCGAGGCGTGGGAGGCGACGAGCAGGTCGCCGATCGCCGCCGGGCCCCGCTCGCGCAGCGTGCGGACGGTATCGAGCACGCGCTGGTTCTCGGTCACGATGTGGCGGACGCGGCGGAACGTGACGTCGTCCATGAGCCCGGCCGCCCGGGGGAGGTCGTCGACGGTCACATCGCGCAGTGCGGGGACGCCCATGATCGAGGCCCCGAGCTCGCACGATGCGCGACGCTCGCCATAGCCGCCGGTGGCGTGCGAATGCGAGACGCCGGTGTCGATCACGAGGAGCTCGAGCCCCGCGCCGTCGAATCCGAGGTCGACGACGTCGGCGTCGAGCGATCGGCAGTCGAGGAAGATCGCGGCATCGGCGCGGCCGAGCATCGACGCCATCTGATCCATGATCCCGGTGGGTGCGCCGACGGCCTCGTTCTCGGCACGGCGACCGGCCTGCGCGAGCGCGACGCGGTCGAGGTCGAGCGCCCACACCTCGGCGAGGGCGGACGCGGTCGCTCCCTCGATGGCGGCGGAGGACGACAAGCCCGCCCCGACCGGGACGTCGGAGGCGAACGCCAGGTCGACGCCGGTGAGATCGACGGCGTTCCGGCCGGAGGCGGCGAGCAGCGCCCAGGCGACACCGAGCGGGTAGCGCGCCCACTCCACGACCTCGTCGCGGCGGTCGGGGAAGAGGGCGTCCAGGTCGGCGAGCGGCACCTCGACCGCGTCGCCGTCGAACGTCGAGACGACGCGGACGACGGCGTCGGCGCGCGTCCCCAGCGCCACGTGGGTGCGGTGCTGGATCGCGAACGGGAGGACGAAGCCGTCGTTGTAGTCGGTGTGCTCGCCGATGAGGTTGGCGCGGCCCGGGGCCGACCAGGTTCCGGCGGGCTCGGTGCCGAAGCGGTCGGCGAACAGGCTCCGGGCGTCTGCCGCCGTGTCGGAGGTGGTCGTGGTCACGGGGTCTCCTCGGGGATGGATGCGACGGCCTCGCGCAGGCGCGCGGCGGCGGTCTCGGGGGGCACATCGCCGATCCAGGCGCCCATGGCGGCCTCGGATCCGGCCAGGAACTTGAGCTTGTCGGCGGCGCGGCGCGGCGACGTGAGCTGCAGGTGCAGCCGGACGGTGTCGCGGCCGCGGCTCACGGGCGCCTGATGCCACGCCGCGATGTACGGGGTGGGGCTGTCGTACAGCGCGTCGACGCCGCGCAGCAGGCGCAGGTAGAGCGGTGCGAGCTCGTCGCGCTCGGCATCCGTCGTCTCGGCGAAGTCGGCAACGTGACGGTGGGGGAGCACGTGCACCTCGAGCGGCCACCGTGCGGCGAACGGCACGAACGCCGTCCAGTGCTCGCCCGCGAAGATGACGCGCTCGGAGGCGCGCTCGAACGCGAGGATGCGGTCGAACAGGTCCGACCCCTCCCGCTCGATCGACGCGAGGAGACTCGATGTGCGCGGCGTCACGTAGGGGTACGCGTAGATCTGTCCGTGCGGGTGGGGGAGCGTGACGCCGATGGCCTCGCCGCGGTTCTCGAACGGGAACACCTGCTCCACGCCGGGGAGCGCGGACAGCGCGGCGGTGCGGTCGGCCCACGCCTCGATCACGGTGCGTGCGCGCGTCACGGTCTGCGTGCCGAACGAGCCGGCGTGCTCGGGGCTGAAGCACACGACCTCGCAGCGCCCGACCGAGGTGCGGGTGCGACCGAGCCCGGGAGCTTCGAGGTCGGCGAGGTCGCGGGGCGCGTCCGCTCCGGCCGGCGCGTCGCCGTGGGCAACGGAGAGGGCCGGGCCGAAGGAGGGCGACTTGTTCTCGAACACCGCGACGTCGTACAGCGACGGGATCTCGGACGGGTTCGCCGGGGTCTGGGGGGCGAGCGGGTCGAGCTCGGCGGGCGGCAGGAACGCCCGGTTCTGCCGCGCGGCGGCGACCGAGACCCAGTCGCCCGTGAGGACGTCGCGGCGCATCGTCGCGGTGTCGGGGCGCGGAGCGGCATCGCGGGCGTCGACGGCCCGCTCGTCGCCCAGGCGGCTGCCGGGGTCGTCGTAGTAGATCAGCTCTCGCCCGTCGGCGAGGCGAGTGGACCGCTTCACGACGCCGGCGCCGAGTTCGGTGGTGTGCAACTCCGCTGTGTTCACGTCAACACGGTAGCAAGCGGACCATGATAACGTCAACACGGATCGAGACGGCGGCGTCTCGGCGCGAAGGAGAGTCGTGGAGCGACGGGTGTCGATGGCGGACGTGGCCGCACGGGCCGGCGTCTCGGGTCAGACCGTCTCCCGCGTCGTCAACGACAGTCCGCGCGTCGACCCCGGCACCCGTGCCCGCGTCGAGGAGGCGATGTCGCAGCTGGGCTATCGCCCGCACCGCGCGGCCCGGGCGCTGCGCACCGGCCGCACCCAGACCATCGGGCTCCTGGTGTCGACGCTCGCGACCGTCGGCAACTCCCGCATGCTGCAGGCGGTGGCGGATGCCGCGGCCGCCCGCGGCTACGCGCTCACGGTCGTGACGCTCGGCGCCCACCCCGACGTGGCGGCCGCCTTCGAACGGCTGAGCGACCAGGGTGTCGACGGGGTCGTCGTGCTGAACGAGGTCACCGCCGCCGCGACGGAGACCCCGGCCCCGCGCGGACTCGGGCTCGTCGTGGTCGATGCGCCGCCCGATGCCGAGTCGCGCCGGAGGTTCGGGATCGTGCAGTCCGACCACGCGGGGGGAGCCCGCGCCGCGACGACGCACCTGCTCTCGCTCGGGCACGGCACCGTGCACCACGTCGCAGGACCGGCGGGGTCGTTCGCCGCCTCCGAGCGCGAACGGGGCTGGCGTGAGGCGCTCGCCGCAGCCGGGGCCGAGCAGCCTCCGCTCGTGCGCGGCGACTGGACGGCGGCGTCCGCCTACGCCGTCACGGCGCCTCTCGTCGCGGACCCCGGTGTCACCGCGGTGTTCGCGGCCAACGACCAGACCGCGCTCGGCGTGATCCGGGCCTTCGCCGACGCCGGACGCGACGTGCCGGATTCGGTCAGCGTCGTCGGCTTCGACGACGTCGCCGACGCCGCGGACTACCGCCCGCCGCTGACCACCGTGCGGCAGGACTTCGACCGGCTCGGCGAGCTCGCCGTCGCAGCGCTCGTCGCCGGCATCGAGGACGGCGAGCCGGGGTTCGAGATCGTGCCCACCGAGCTCCGGGTGCGTGCGAGCACCGCCCCGCCCTCCTGAGCCCGGCGACCGGGCCCGGTACGCGCGCGGCCCGGACCGTCCGGACTCAGGCTCCGAGCCGGCCAGGCTCGGGTCGGCCCGCCCACCGTGCCGCGCGGGCGACGAGCGTGCGCAGCTCGGGGCTGTCGTAGGCGCGGGGCTCGTGGCCGAGCGCGCACACCACGGCTCGCGCCGGCCGCTCTCGCACCCACACCAGCGGGTGCGCGACGCCGTCGAGGTCGTGCGCCGCCAGCACGCGCACATCGGAGTCCACCTCCAGGGCCGTGTAGCGCTCGTCGAAGAGCGTGAAGTCGCCGATGCCCTCGGTGATCGCGTGGCCGCGGTCGACGATGCGAACCGATGCCTCGCCGATCTCGGGATGCCACGACCTTCCCTGCTGCCACGATCCGCCGATCGCCGCGCGCCAACTCGGATGGTCGCGCAGCGTCGACAGTGCGCTGTGGATCGCGAGTACGCCGATCCCCCGCGCGAGTGCAGCGGCGAGCCCCGCCGCCGCGTCCGGCTCGACGAGGCGATCGGCGCCGTCCTCGCCCCATGGGTCGCCGGCGTTCACCACGAGGAGCCGGGCGCCGTCGAGCCGGGTGAGCGCGATCGCCGGGTCGTCGACGAGGTCGACCTCCCAGCCTGCCTCGCGCAGCACCGACGCGACCCGCGCGGACGTCTCGGCGAACGGATGCCACGGATCGGCGTATCTGCCGGCGCCGCTGGCGAGCACGGCGCGGGGCCGCAGGCCGGGGTCGCTCGCGGAGGGATCGTCCATCGCTACCATGGTCTCGCAGGACAACGCTTTCCCGCGCGGATCGCCCCGAACGAGGAGAATGGCCCCATGCACACCGTGGTGATCGCCCCAGACTCGTTCAAGGGGACCATCGGAGCGGCCGACGTCGCGGCCGCGATCGGCGAGGGCTGGCACCGCGCGCGACCGCATGACGAGATCCGGCTGCTGCCGATGGCGGACGGCGGCGAGGGCACGCTCGAGGCGTTCGCGACGGCGGTGCCGCAGGCGCGGCGGATGCCGATCAGCGTCACCGGTCCCGCGGGCGACGCGGTCGACGCATCCTGGCTCCTTCTCCCCGCGACCGCCGACGCCCCGGACGGGATCGGCGTGGTCGAGCTCGCCGGCACGAGCGGCATCGAGCTGCTCGGCACGCCGGCGCGGCTGCGGCCCCTCGACGCCGGCACGCGCGGCTTCGGCGAGGCGATCGCCGCGGCCCTCGCGCACGGCGTCTCGCAACTCGTGCTGGGGATCGGCTCGAGCGCGTCGACCGACGGCGGGACCGGCATGCTCACCGCCCTGGGCGCGAGATTCACGGATGCCGCGGGCCAGCCGATCGCCGAGGGCGGGCGGGGGCTCGCCCACATCGCGACCGCCGACCTGTCGGGACTCCCGCCGCTTCCGCGCGGCGGCGCGGTCGTGCTCAGCGACGTGACCAACCCGCTGCTCGGCGCGTGGGGCGCGGCCGCCGTGTTCGGCCCGCAGAAGGGGACATCGCCGGAGCAGGTCCTCGTGCTCGACGCCGGCCTCGGACGCCTCGCCGACCTGCTCCCCGCCGACCCGGCCACCCCGGGCGCCGGCGCTGCGGGAGGCGCGGGCTTCGGACTCCTGGCGTGGGGGGCGACGCTGGTGCCGGGCTCTGTCGCCGTGGCCGACCTCGTGGGTCTCGCCGGCGCGGTGAGCGGAGCATCCGTCGTCGTCACCGGCGAGGGCTCCTACGACGGCCAGTCTGCCGCCGGCAAGGTGCCGGCGCACGTCGGCGCCGTCGCCGCTGCGGCCGAGGTCGCCGTCGCCCTCGTGGCCGGGCGGATCACGGGCGACGCCGACGTCTCGCGATTCGCTGCGACGGCGTCGCTGACGGAGCTCGCCGGGTCGGCGGACGCCGCGATGGCCGACCCCGCCCGCTGGCTCGTCGAGGCCGGCGCCGGCATCGCCGCCGCGCTCGGCTGACCGCGCTAGGGAACCCGCAGTACGCCGTTGCGGCGGTGAGGCAGCGTTGCGAGGGCGTCGTCGTGCAGGTGTGGAGGAAGCAGGTGCTGCGGGGCATCCTGGAACACGAGCGGCCGCAGGAACCGTCGGATCGCGGTCGCGCCGACCGACGTGTGCAGTGATGTGGTGGCGGGCCACGGTCCCCCATGCTGCTGCGACCACGTCACCGCGACACCGGTCGGCCATCCGGCGAAGAGCACCCGGCCGGCCTTGCGCTGGAGCACCTCGAGCACGTCGGCGACCTCGTCGCCGGGCTCGCTGTGGAGCGTGGCGGTGAGCGATCCCGGTACGGCCTCGAGTGCCGCGAGCAGCTCGGTGTCGGACGAGTACCGCACGAGGAGGGTGACCGGGCCGAAGCACTCCTCGAGGAGGGTCTCGGGGCGCGCGGCGACGGCCGCGGCATCCGTCGACAGCACCACCGGGCGGGCGGAATCGGATGCCCCGTCCTGCCCGTGCGCGACGACGGTCACCGACGGATCGGCTTCGAGGTGGGCGATGCCCTCGGGGAACGCGGCCGTGATGCGGTCGGTGAGGAGCGGCCCGCCCGAGGCGCCGGCCACGTGGGCGGCCACGAGCTCCTCGAAGCCGCCGTCCGCGGGGACGAACACGACGCCGGGCTTGGTGCAGAACTGGCCGGCGCCGAGCGTGAACGATCCGACAAGACCCTGCGCGAGGGCCTCGCCGCGCACGGTCAGCGCCGACGGCGAGATCACGACGGGGTTGACCGAGCCGAGCTCGCCGTAGAACGGGATCGGGTCGGGTCGTCCCGACGCGAGGTCGAAGAGGGCGCGGCCGCCGCCGAGCGATCCCGTGAAGCCGGCCGCCTGGATCACCGGATGCCGCACCAGCGCGTTGCCGGCCTCGCGGCCCTCGACGAGCGAGAGCGAGCCCTGCGGGGCGCCCGCGTCGACGAGGGCGGCCGCGACGATCTCCGCGGTGCGCTCCGACAGCCGCGGGTGCCCGGAATGCGCCTTCACGATCACGGGGTTGCCGGCGGCCAGAGCCGACGCCGTGTCGCCGCCGGCGACCGAGAACGCGAAGGGGAAGTTCGAGGCCGAGAACACGGCGACCGGTCCGACTCCCGTGAGCGTGCGACGCAGCTCGGGCCGCGGCGGGGTCGCGGATGCGTCGGCGTCGTCGACCGTCAGCTCGAGGTAGGAGCCCTCCTCGACCACGGTCGCGAACAGGCGCAGCTGGCCGGTGGTGCGCCCGACCTCGCCGCGCAGTCGGGTCTCGCCCAGGCGCGTCTCCTCGTCGGCGATCGCGACGAGCTCGTCGATGCGGCCGTCGAGGGCGTCGGCGGCGGCCCGGAGCCATGCGGCCCGATCGGCCGCGGAAGACGCACGCCACACGGGGGCGGCGGCGGCCGCGGCGGCGGCGAGGACGTCGAGCTCTGCGGTGGTGGTGGTCATGGGGTGTCCTTTCACGCGAAGCGGATGCCGAGACCGACGTGCGGGGTCTCGGTGAGCGATCCGTCCGACAGGGCGACGGGCGACGGGTCTGCGAGCGCGCCGAGCGCGCCGAAGCCGGCGTCCTCGACGTCCTCGGCCATGGGCTCCGCCGCACCCGGGGCCGTGGCGAGCGTGAGGGCGAGCTGGCCGGAGAGCTCGGGAAGAAGGTGCGGGTGCAGCGTCGCGCCGTGGTCGACGGCAACCTGGGCGATGCGGAGGAACGGAGTGACGCCGCCGACCCGCACGACGTTGGGCTGCACGATCTGCACGGCCCCCGCTCGCAGGAACTCGGCGAACCGGTACACCGTGTGCAGGTTCTCGCCGAGGGCGATCGGTGTCGCGATGCGACGCGCGAGCTCGGCGTGCCCGGTGAGGTCGTCGGCGCGCAGCGGCTCTTCGATCCAGGCGGGGTCGAACGCCGCGAGCACCTCCATCGACGAGGTCGCCCGATCGAGGTCCCACCGCTGGTTCGCGTCGATCATGAGCGCGCGGTCGGGGCCGAGCACATCCCGCACGGCCGCCACGCGGTCGGCGTCCTCGCGCATGTCGGGCTTGCCGACCTTGATCTTCACCGCGTCGAAGCCGGCGTCCACCCAGCGCCGGACCTGGGCGATGAGCTCGTCGAGGGGGTAGTGCAGGTTCACGCCGCTGCCGTACGCGCGCACGGATTCGCGGCGCCGCCCGATGAGGGCAGACACCGGCAGATCGCGGGCGCGGGCCGCGGCATCCCACAGTGCGAGGTCGAGTCCGGCGAGCGCGATCGTCGTGATCCCGCCGCCTCCGGCCTCGTGCAGGTGCTGCCACAGCGGCCGCCACGTCGTCGCGGCGTCGGCGTCACGCCCGAGCGCGGCCGGGGCGATGTCGTGCTCGATGAGCGCGAGGACCGCCTCGGCGCCGATCTGGGGCGTCCACGAGAAGCCCCAGCCCTCCGACCCGTCGGAGCGCACGACGTGCGTCGCGATCACTCCGACCGACGTGACGTCGGCCGCCCACGGGCGCGTCAGCGGCACGCGCAGCAGGCGCGCGCCGAGCGAGGCGATCGTGGTCACCGCAGAGCTCGTCCGGCCTCGAGGATCTCGGCGAGGCGCTCCTCCTGCGCAGGCGTCGGGTCGACGAGCGGCGCCCGCACCGAGCCGACAGGCAGCCCGCCGAGCCGGAGGCCGGCCTTGATCAGCGAGACGCCGAAGCCGGGCGTCTCGTCGCGCAGCCTCACGAGGGGCGAGTAGAAGCCGTCGAGCAGGGCGTTGCGTCGAACCTCGTCGCCGTCGACATAGGCGCGGTAGTAGGCGTTCGCGACCTCGGGGACCATCGCGAAGGCGGCGGAGGAGTACAGCGGGATGCCGATGCCCCGGTACGCGCCCTGGGTGAGCTCGGCGGTGAGCAGGCCGTTGAAGAACGCGAAGTCGTCGCGCCCGGTCTCGGCGACCGCGCGAACGATCTGCTGGGCGAGTCCGACGTCGCCGACGCCGTCCTTGAAGCCGACGACCTTCGGGTTCGACGCGAGGCGCCTCACGGTGTCGACGGAGTACTGCGCGGTGCCGCGGTGGTAGATGACGACGGGGAGGGGGGATGCCTCTGCCACCGCTTCGACATAGGCGGCGAGCCCTGCCTGGGGGCCGCCCACGAGGTAGGGCGGGAGGACGAGCAGGGCGTCGGCCCCGGCATCCGCCGCCGCGCGTGCCAGCGCCGTCGCGTGGCCGAGCGGGCCGCCGGTGCCCGCGACGACCGGGACGCGGCCCGCCACGATCTCGGTGGCGACGGTCACGACGTGCGCGGCCTCCTCGGCCGAGAGGGCGTGGAACTCGCCGGTGCCGCACGCGGGGAAGACGCCGCCGGGGGCGTGCGCGAGGGTCGTGGAGACGTGCTCGCGCAGGAGGTCGTCGTCGACCCGCCCGTCCGAGTCGAACGGCGTCACCGGGAAGAAGAGGATGCCGTCGAAGTTCACGCCAGCACGTCCTTTCGGGGGTCGGGGGAGTCTGCGGCGGCGAGGTCCTCTCGCCACGAGTGGTCGGGACGCCATCCCAGCACGCGGCGGGCCTTGGCGTTGGAGAAGGCGGGGGCGGTGCCGGTCAGCGCGGCGGCGAGCTCGCCGGAGCCCGGCACGAACCGGGGGAGCAGCTCGGCGAGGGGCTCGCGGGCGAGGGCGTCGTCGGCGCCGACGAAGAACACCTCGGCGTTCGGGATCGCCGGGAGCGCGTCCAGCAGCACGTCGACGAAGGTCGCGACATCCCGCGCGTCGACGTAGTTGAACAGCGACGGCGCCGCGAGAGCCGGATCGTCGAGCCGCTCGCGCACGGTGTGGCCCTGCTGCGTCGGGGCGCCCGCCCACTCCTCAGGGGCGATCACGAAGCACGGACGGAACGCGGCGAAGCGCGTCGAGTCTCCCGTCTGGCGCGCGAGCATCGCGATCGTCTGCTCTGCGAGGTGCTTCGAGAGCCCGTACGCGTTCCACGGTCGCGGAGCCGTCTCCTCGTCGAGCGGGAAGCGGTCGGGCAGCCACCCGGCCGGAGCGCCGTAGCCGATCACGGTCGGGCTCGACGCGGTCACGATCTTCGGGATGCCGGCCGCGACGCCCGCCGACAGCACGTTGAGGGCGAGGCCGGCATTGGTGCGGAGGATGACGTCCTCGGGCGCGCTGAAAGGCACGGCGATCGCCGCGAGGTGCACCAGCGCGTCGGCTCGCGCATCCGCGATCGCGCGGGCCGCGGCATCCGCGTCGGTCAGGTCCGCGGTGATCTGTGCGACCCCGGCCAGCTCCGCCGCGTCGGAGGCGGCGCGGTCGATCGAGATCAGCTCGTGCCCGCGGGCGGCGAGTCCTGCGACCAGGCTGCGCCCGAGGCGCCCCGCACCGCCGGTGACGGCGATCCGGGTCATGACCGGTTCGCGACGTACGCGCCCGACTCGAGGAACCGGATGCCGAGCTCGTCGATCCGCACCGGCATGCCCGTCTCGAGCGATCGGTTGCCCGCGATGCCCACCGCGATCGAGCGCACCCCGTCGCGCCAGTCCGCGGGGCGGCCGAGCGGGTCCTCGCCCGGTCCTTCGAACACGTCGGCGAGCAGGAGCGCGTCGCCTCCGCCGTGGCCGCCCTCGCCGTTCACGATCGGCACCTCGGAGGGCGCCTCCCAGTGCTTCTGGACGATCAGGCGCTCGCCTTCCGGACGCAGCGATCCCGACGCCCCCGCGTCGACCGCGCTCGGGTCGAGCACGGCGTGGAGACCTCCGGACGCGAGCACGGCACCGCGCTCGACGACCTCGAGCTCGGCACGCCCGAGGGTGCCGTTGACGGCGACGCGGTAGCCCTCCCAGGGGGAATGGGCGTTGAGCGAGTAGGACAGCGTCGCTCCCGAGGCGTAGTCCACGATCAGGGCGAGGTTGTCCTCGATCGTGATGCCCTCGCTGAAGACGTCGCGATCGCGCTGGTAGCCGTCGTGCCGCTCGGCCTCGAGGTACAGCGCCGCGAGGCGCTCGTCCTCGCGCAGGTCGAGCTCGAAGGCGTCGGCGCCGTCGTGCGTGCCGCGGGCAGGACGGCCTTGGATGCCCCGGGCCGCCGCGTTCTCGGCGCCGTAGAAGCGCAGCCCGCCCGAGGCGAACACGCGCTGCGGGCTGGAGCGGATCCACCAGTTGACGAGATCGAAGTGGTGGCTCGCCTTGTGCACGAGCAGACCGCCCGAGTGCTCCTTCTCGCGGTGCCAGCGGCGGAAGTAGTCCGCCCCGTGCTTGGTGTCGAGCACCCACGAGAAGTCGATGGACGTGATCTCGCCGATCGTTCCGTCCTGCAGGAGCTGTCGCAGCGCGGTGTTGCGCGGCGAGTAGCGGTAGTTGAAGGTGATCACGACCTCACGGCCGGTGCGCTCGATGGCGTCCTCGATGGCGGCTGCGGAAGGGCCGTCGATCGTGAGGGGCTTCTCGACGACGACGTCGGCACCGGCATCCAGCGAACGGACGATGAGCTCGGCGTGCAGGTCGTCGCGCGCGACCACGATCACGCGGTCGACCCGCTCCGCGCGGATCATCGCCTCGAGATCGTCGGGTCCGTAGACGGCGGGCGCGGCCGCGCCGGACGCCACGACGCGGTCGACGTAGAACTGCGCGCGGACGGGGTTGGGCTCGCAGATCGCAACGAGCAGCGCGCGGTCGGCGTACGTGCCGGTGATCGCATCGATGTACATCTGCGATCGGTGGCCCGCTCCGACGACGGCGTACCGGCGGTGACTCATCTCACTCCTTCAGGAAACGTTTTCTCAGATTACCACGGGCAGCGAGAAAACGTTCCCTCGAGTCAGGCGGCCGGCGCGGGACCCGTGCTGCCGCGCACCGCGAGCGAAGGACGGAGCGACACCGGATCGCTCGGCTCCTCGCCGTCCAGCAGCAGCCGCATCTGCGCCCATGCCCTGGCCCCGAGCTCGGCCGCGGGGACGGCGGCGGTCGTCAGCGGCGGAGTGGTGTGGCGGGCGAACGGGATGTCGTCGAACCCGACGATCGACAGGTCGTCGGGGACGCGGCATCCGCTCGCCTGCACCGCGCTCTGCAGCCCCATCGCGACGAGGTCGTTGAAGGCGAGGACGGCTGTCGCCCCGGAGCCGAGGACCGCGGGCGCGGCGGCAGCACCGGCGTCGAAGTCGACCCCTCCGGCGAGCTCGACGACCTCGGCGTCGGAACGGGCGGCGACGAACTCGGCGATGGCGTCGAGGCGTGCGGCGTTGGCGACGCTGCGCTCGGAGCCCGCCAGGTAGACGAGGCGCCGATGGCCGAGTCCGTAGAGGTGGGCCAGCTCGTCGCCGAGGGCGGCGCGATAGTCGGCCCCCACCGACGGGACGCCGCCGGCGGAGCGGTTCACGAGCACGACGGGACCGAGGCCGGCGACGAGCCGGTCGAGCTCGTCCTGGGGGAGGCGCGGAGCGCACAGGATCACCCCGTCGGTGCGACGGCGCGTCTCGATCGCGAGCACGCGCTCCTCGTCGACGGACTCCGCCGAGTCGGCGATGAGCACGTGGTAGTCGTGGGCGGCCGCCGCGCGGCTGAGACCGCGCAGCACCTCCTGGAACGTGGGGTTGCCGAGGTCGGGCACGACGACGGCGACGGTCTGGGTGCGTCCCAGCACGAGGCTCCGCGCGAGCGGACTGGCGCGGTAGTCCAGCGATGCCGCCGCCTCCCTCACCCGCTCCGCGAGCACCGGGTCGACCGTCGGGTTGTCGTTGAGCGCGCGCGACACCGTCGACAGCGAGACGCCCGCCTTGGCGGCGACGTCCGCGATGGTCACACCCTTCGCCGGTCGCGGCATCCGCTTCTCCTCACATCCGGCGTCAGCCTAGCGCGCCAGGAAACGCTTCCTCGTCGTCGGGGGCCGGGGTAGGTCGCGGGTCCCGTCGACCGGCGGGGAGAAACGCGGCCCCGGACCGGTGACACGCCGTCGCCGAGCTCGCTCGTCCCGTCGCTTTCACAGGCGGCCGGGATCGGGGCCCGGGCGGTGCATCGGCGGCCGGGTCGGTCGGCGGAACGACCCGGAGGCCGGGCCTGGCGACCGGGGCGCGGTGCGGAGCCCGTTCCCGGAGCTGGACCGGGGACCGCGACGCCTCAGGCGCGGGGCGGGGTGCTGCCGCGCACGACGACCTCGAGCGGCAGCGGCGGCTCGGCCGCCGGGTCCCAGTCCGCCTCGATCGCCGCGTGCAGCGCGCGGTAGCCGAGGTCTTCGAGGGGCACGCGCACCGTGGTGAGCCCGGGGCGGATGTCGCGACCCGTCGCGATGTCGTCGAAGCCCGCGACGGCGATGTCGTCGCCGACCCGCAGCCCGGCGTCGCGCAGGGCCGACATGATGCCGATCGCGACCACGTCGCTGATCCCGAACACGACCGTGCCCGGTGCGAGACCGTCGGCGATGAGCTCCTGCGCGGTGGCGTAGCCGGCGTCGCGTGTGAAGCCGCCGCGGCGCACCTCGCGGACCGTGCCGCCGCCGTCCGAGAAGCCCGAGGTGAACCCGGCGACGCGGTCGTCCGACGTCCGGATGCCCTCGGCGGCCGCGATCACGACCGCGTCGCGGTAGCCGAGGCCGGCGAGCCGGGCGCCGAGCGCCACGGCGCCGCCGTGGTTGTCGAGGCCGACCGAGCGCTGCCCGGCAGCGCCCTGGCCGAGCACGACCACGCGGCCGCCCATGCCGGAGAATGCTTCGAGCTCGGACTCCAGTCCTGCGGCGTCGGGGCCTTCGGTGCGGGATGCCGCGAGGATCAGCCCGCGCGGACGCTGGCCGCGCAGAGCCCGGACCAGCTTCACCTCGCGCTGCGGGTCGCGCTCGGTGATCGCGATCGTCACGACGAGCCCGGCCTCGTCCGCGCCGCGGGCGACTCCCGAGGCGAGCTGGCCGAAGTACGGGTCGGCGATGTCGGCCACCAGAAGCGCGACGATCGCGGAGGTTCCGCGCGCCGTCGCCTGGGCCGACAGGTTGGCGGTGTAGCCGAGCTTCTCGGCGGCGGCCTCGACGCGCTCGCGGTAGCTCTCGGCCACCTTGCGCGTCGATCCGTTGAGCACGCGAGAAGCGGTCGCCAGCGACACGCCGGCCTCGCGGGCGACGTCATGCAGTGTTGCGGCGCCTCGGGCAGGCGCGTGCATCTCGCTCATCAGGCTGAGTCTAGGGCCTGTGTCCGGTTCCAGGCCTGACCAGGCAATCGTCTTCCCGAGGTGCGCGTCGCCCGCGCCGACCGCCGCGGAACCGGGCGGCCGAGATCGGATGCCACGGTCAGCCTGCGACCGGAACGCGCAGGTAGGGCGACACCGCGGCCTGGAACCCGGCGGCCGTCCGCTGCACCGCGACGCGCGGGTCGGTCGCCCAGACGTCGGCGTTGAAGATCTCGACCTCGACGTCGCCCGCATAGCCGGTCGCCTCGACGGCGCGGGTGAGCGAAGCGAAGTCGATCACTCCGTCGCCGGGGTAGTGCCGGCTCAGCAGGACGTCTGCGGCGAGCGGAGTCTTCCAGTCGCACACCTGGTACGTCGCGATGCGCCCCTCGCGACCGGCCCGCTCGATCTGGTCCAGCACCTGCGGGTCCCAGAACACGTGGAACGTGTCGACGGTCGCGCCGACGACCGAGGCGTCGAAGTCGGCGGCGATGTCGAGCGCCTGCCCGAGCGTCGACACCACGGCGCGGTCGCTCACGTACATCGGATGAAGCGGCTCGATCGCGAGCGTCACTCCGGCGGCCGCGGCATCCGGAGCCAGCTCGCCGAGCGCGTCGCGGACCCGTCCACGCGCACCCGCCAGATCGCGCGACCCGTCGGGCAGGCCGCCGGCGACGAGCACGAGGATGGCCTTCGAGCCGGGTGCGCCTGCGGCCGCGAGCGTCGCGGTCTCCTCGATCGCGCGCCGGTTGTCGTCGATGGCAGCGCGGCGGACCGGGCCCTCGGGGACCGTGAAGAACCCGCCGCGACAGTAGGTCGAGAAGCGCAGCCCCGAGTCGGCGAGCATGCTCGCCGCGACGTCGAGGCCGACCTCGTTCACCGGCTCGCGCCACAGGCCGATCGCCGGCACTCCCGCCTCGGCGGTGACGCGCAGGGCGGTGGCGAGGTCCGCGTGCTTGATGGTGGCCTGGTTGATCGACAGGCGCGGGTCGATGGCGTTCATGCGTCCACTCCGGTCTTCGTGTCCCACTTCGTTCGGTTCATGTCCCGGTTCGGCTTGCTCTGCAGAACGCATAGCGGGAAGAACTGGGACACGGATGCGGGGGAGGTGGGGAAGGATGCCGGGGTCATGCGTCCACTCCGTTCAGGCGGAGCATCCCGTGCCACCGTTCGGCGGCGAGCCCGGGCTGCTCGAGGGCGAGCGACGCGTTGGCGAGCTCGACGATGCGCGACAGGTGGGGCAGGCTCCGCGCCGAGTGCAGGCCGCCCACCATCTGGAACGCGGACTGATGGCCGTTCAGCCACGACAGGAACGCGACGCCGGTCTTGTAGTAGAACGTCGGCGCGGCGAAGACCTGGCGGCTGAGCTCCTCGGTCGGCCCCAGGATCTCGAGGTACAGTGCCGGATCGCCGGCGTCGAGCGCCTGGATCGCCGCCGACGCGACCGGGGTGATCGCGGCGAACGCGCCGAGCAGGGCGTCGGAGTGCTGTCGGGGGCTCGCCGGATCACGAGAGGGCTGCGCCGCGTCGGGGACGTCGGCGCCTCCGATGAGCCCGACGTAGTTGAAGTCGTCGCCGGTGAACATGCGCACGCCCTCGGGGAGGCGCTCGCGCACCGAGACCTCGGACGCGGCATCCAGCAGGCTCATCTTGACGCCGGCGATCTTGTCGACGTTCTCCTCGATGATCTCGAGGAGGACGGCGGATGCCTCGCGCCAGTCGCCCGAGCCGAAATAGCCCTCCAGCGACGGGTCGAAGGCCGTGCCGAGCCAGTGGAGAACGACCGGGGTCGTGGCCGACGCGAGCACCTCGCGGTACACGCGGCGGTAGTCGTCTGCGGATGCCGCGGCCCGCGCGAGATGGCGGGAGGCCATGAGCACCGGACCGGCACCCTGCTCCTCGGTGAAGTGCAGCTGCTCCTTGTAGGCGTCGATCACCTGATCGACCGCGATGCGCTCGGCGTCGACGTGGTCGGTGTTGACGCCGACGACGACCGACCCGCCCTCCTCGCGGGCGACCTCGGCCGAGCGCGCGATGAGCTCGCGGGTGGCCGCCGCGTCGAGGCCCATGTTGCGCTGCGCGGTGTCCATGGCGTCGGCGACGCCGAGTCCCCACGAGTACACCGAACGGCGGAAGTCGAGCGTCGCGTCCCAGTCCACTTCGGCAGGCTGCCCGGGGGTGTTGTCGGCGGCGGTCTTCGGCACCACGTGCGCGGCGGCGTAGGCCACGCGGCTGCGGAGAGGCCCGGTCGGCTTGGCGTAGCCGGGCGTCTCGTTCAGCGCGGCGGCGGTCGTCGTGCCGTCGGCCGCGAGCAGGGTCAGGTCGGTCATCGCGCTCAGTCCAGCGAGAGGGCGGGCAGCTCGACCTTGCGGCCCTCGCGGCTCGACTGCAGGCCGGCCTCGGCGAGGAGCACGCCGCGCGCGCCCGACAGCAGGTCGAACTCGTACTCGGTGCCTTCGGCGTACGAGACGAGGAACTCCTCCCACTGCTGGCGGAAGCCGTTCTGGAACACGTCGTTCGTGGGAACCTCGGCCCAGTCGGCGTCGTAGTCGTGGTCGTCGGCGAGGTCGGGGTTCCACACCGGCTTCGGGGTGGAGTTGCGGTGCTGGATCTTCGCTCCGAAGAGCCCCACGACGGCCGAGCCGTGCGTGCCGTCGACGTGGAACTCGACGAGCTCGTCGCGGTTCACGCGCACGGTCCACGACGAGTTGATCTGCGCGACGATGTCGCCCTCGAGCTCGAAGATGCCGTAGGCGGCGTCTTCTGCAGTGGCGGTGTAGTGCTCGCCCTTCTCGTCCCAGCGGTCGGCGATGTGGATCGAGGCCTGTGCGTAGACCGACTTGACCTCGCCGAACAGGTTCTCGAGCACGTAGTTCCAGTGCGGGAACATGTCGACGATGATCCCGCCGCCGTCCTCGGCGCGGTAGTTCCAGCTGGGCCGCTGGGCGGGCTGCCAGTCGCCCTCGAAGACCCAGTAGCCGAACTCGCCGCGCACCGACAGGATGCGGCCGAAGAAGCCGGAGTCGATGAGGCGCTTGAGCTTCTGCAGGCCCGGCAGGTAGAGCTTGTCGTGCACGACGCCCGTCTTGACGCCGGCCGCCTGTGCGAGCCTGGCGAGCTCGAGGGCCTCGTCGACGGTCTCGGCGGTGGGCTTCTCGGTGTAGATCGTCTTGCCCGCGGCGATCGCCTTGCGCAGAGCGGATGCCCGGGCCTTCGTCACGAGGAAGTCGGCGTAGATCTCCCATCGCGGGTCGGCGAGGGCGGCATCGAGGTCGGTCGTGTAGTCCTCGATGCCGTGCGTGGCGGCGAGGTCGGCGAGCTTGGCCTCGCTGCGGCCGACGAGGAGCGGCTTGACGGTCAGCTTCGACCCGTCGGGAAGCTCGATCCCGCCCTGGTCGCGGATGGCGAGGATCGAGCGGACCAGGTGCTGGCGGTAGCCCATGCGCCCCGAGACGCCGTTCATGATGATCCCGACCTCGCGCACGGCGGGACGAGGGGACGGTGCCGCGGCGGCGGCCGGGGCGAGAGTCGTGTCAGTCATTCGGGGCTGCTTTCCTCAGATGGTTCGAGTGGCGCGGCCGACGGCTACATCGGCTGGTAAACGCTTTCCAACAGTCTGCCACGGGATGGAATGACGCGCAAGCGCTTTCCCGGCCGGACTCGGCGGCGCTGTGTGGGGGAAGGCCCGCGTCGGCCGGCATGACGCCGTGCCTTCGCCCACACGAACGGAGAGGGAAGGGCGGTGACTCAGGCGAGACGGATCGCGGTCCATGACACGGGCGGAAGGTCGGCGGCGAGGACGGATGCCTCGACCTCCACGCCGTCCAGCGGTCGGACGCCCACGCGCTCAGGGTCGGCGAGCGTGTTCGCGGCGTAGAGGTCGTCCTCGTGGAGAAGGTGCGACTCGACCACGGTCAGGTCGCGGCCGAGGGCGGCGACCAGCGGGGTGAGGTCGAGCCGGAGGGATGCGGCATCCGTCGTCGATCTGTTCGCGACGAACACACTCGCCCCGGCGTCGTCGATCGTCGCCACGGCGTTCAGCGCCGGCACGGTGCCGAACCGCTCGCTCTCGAACGTCGCGGACACGACGGGCAGGCGTACGGCGCGTCCTCGCGCGAGCCGCGAGGTCAGCGAGAAGGGGTGGAACGTCGTCTGCCGCCAAGCCGGGCCCCCCGGTTCGGTCATGATCGGCGCGATGACGTTCACGAGCTGCGCGAGCGACGCCGACCGGACGCGGTCGGCGTGCTGCAGGAGTGTGATGAGCAGGTCGCCGAAGACGACCGCGTCGAGGGCGTGGTACTGGTCCTCGAGCTGACGGGGAGCGATGGGCCACTCATCCGGCCGGTACGTCTCCTCCTCGTCCTTGAAGCGGGAGAGGTACCACACGTTCCACTCGTCGAATGAGATCATGATGCGCTTGTCGCTCTTCTTCACCGCGGCGACGTGGTCGGCGGTGGCGACGACGGACTCGATGAACAGCGCCATGTCGACGCCCGACGCGAGGAATTCCTGGGCGTCGCCGTCCTTCTCCTCGTAGTACGCGTGGCAGGAGATGAAGTCGACGTCGTCGAACGTGTGCTCGAGCACTTCGCGCTCCCACGCGCCGAAGGTCGGCATCGTCCGGCTGGACGATCCGCACACGACGAGCTGGATCGACGGGTCGAGCTGGCGCATCCCCTTCGCCGTGCGCGACGCGAGCTTGCCGTAGTCGTCGGCGTTGCGGTGGCCGAGCTGCCACGGTCCGTCCATCTCGTTGCCGAGGCACCACATCTTCACGGCGAACGGCGTCTCGCGGCCGTTGGCGGCGCGCTCTCGCGTGCGCGTCGTCTCGACCGAGGTGTTGGCGTACTCGAGCAGGTCGAGCGCCTCCTCGGTGCCGCGCGTGCCGAGGTTGACCGCGAGCATGAGGTCGGAGCCGACCTTGTCGAGCCAGTCCTGGAACTCGTGCAGGCCGACCTGGTTCGTCTCGGTCGCGTGCCACGCGAGGTCGAGACGGCGCGGTCGGCCGTCGACCGGTCCGATGCCGTCCTCCCACCGGTACCCCGACACGAAGTTGCCGCCCGGGTAGCGGATGGTCGAGACGCCGAGCTCCTTGACGAGATCGACCACGTCGCCGCGGAAGCCGTCGGCGTCGGCGGACGGATGCCCCGGCTCGAAGATGCCGTCGTAGATGTGTCGGCCGAGATGCTCGACGAAGCCGCCGAAGATCCGGCGGTCGATGTCGGCGATGACGCGGGCGGGGTCGAGGCGGGCGGAGGCGTCGGTCATGGGTTCCTCAGGGTCTTCAGGCGGGGGTCGCGACGGAGTCGTCGACGGATGTCGGCATGGGCGAGGGTCCGGAGTCGATCGGAGCCCACGCGAACAGTACGCCCTGTGCGGGGAGAGTCGTGCGACCGAGCGGTGCGCCGGTCTCGGCATCCGTCCCCGCGAGGGTCACCACGACCTCGTCGTCACCGTGGTTGATCACCGTCACGAGGTCGCCGCGCCGCGCCGCCTCGACGCCGGCGGGCAGGTTCGCGACGACGGGGCGGACGCCGGATGCCTCGACCACCGCGCCGACGATCGCGTCGAGCCCCACGGGGTCGGGCATCGTCGCGACGTACCAGCCCTCGCCCGCGCCGAAGGCGTGTCGCGTGACGGCCGGACTTCCGGCGGCGCGACCGTCGGTGAACGACGCGACGACGTCCGCCTCGACCGGGTGGACGAGCTCCGCCACGAGGGACCCCGTGGCTTCGACGTGTCCGAGGCGGAACGGGGCGCGGTCTCCGTCCGCCGACGCGCGGGCGGCCTGGGCGCCGACGCCGGTGCCACCGGTCGTCGGGCCGCCGAGGGCGCCGAAGTCCTCGAACCTCACGCCGAGCACGGGCCCGAGCTGCGTGAGGAATCCCCCGGACCGGAACTGGTCGTGACCGTCGACGATGTCGGTGAAAGGCCCGGCGAGCAGCGTGCCGCCGTCGCCGACGAACCGGGTGAGGGATGCCGCGCCTTCGTCGCGCAGCAGGTACAGCGCGGGTGCGATCGCGAGGTCGTAGCCGTCGTCGACCTTCTCGGGAGGCACGATGTCGACCATGAGCCCCCGGGAGTGCAGGGCGCCGTACCACTCCAGGCAGAGTGCGAGGTAGTCGATCTCGACCGGGTGGTCGCGCTCTTCGACCGCCCACCAGTTCTCCCAGTCGAAGACGAGGGCCACCCGAGCGTCGCGCCCCGGCGGCGGCAGCTCGGGCAGTGCGCCGAGGCGCTCGCCGAGGTCGGTGACGCTCCGCCACGTCGCTGTGCCGGTGCCGGCGTGGGGGAGCATCGCGGAGTGGAACTTCTCGCTGCCGGCGCGGGACTGCCGCCACTGGAAGAACATGATGCCGTCGGCGCCCCGGCCGACCGACTGCGCGGTCTCGGCGGCGAGGACGCCCGGGCGCTTGCCCGGGTTCCACGGTCGCCAGTTGACGGCATCCGTCGCCTGCTCCATGAGGATCCAGGGGACCCCGGGCTTGAGCGAGCGCACCAGGTCGCGCTGGAACGCGGCGTCGCGGATGCGGTGCGGGTTCGTCGGGTCGGGGTAGCAGTCGTCGGCGATGACGTCCATGTGCGGCGCCCACGCGGCGTAGTCGGCGGGCTTGAACGGGCCCATGAAGTTCGTCGTGATCGGCTGCGTCGCGCCGGCGGCGAGAAGGATCTCGCGCTCCATCAGGTAGCACTCGAGGAGCATGTCCGACGTGAACCGGCGCCAGTCGAGCATCGACGACGGATTGTGGCTGTACGGGGCGAGGCGCGGCGGGAAGATCTCGTCGAAGCGGGCGTAGCGCTGCGACCAGAAGCTGGTTCCCCACGCCGCGTTCAGTGCCTCGACGGTGCCGTAGCGCCGGCCGAGCCAGTCTCGGTAGGCGTCGCGGGCGGCATCCGAGAAGTCCATCCACAGGTGGCAGCCGAACTCGTTGCCGACATGCCACATCGCGACCGCCGGGTGGTCGACGTAGCGCTCGGCCAGACGCCGCACGAGCTCGCCCGCGAGGCGCCGGTAGGTCGGCGACGAGGGGGCGAAGTGCTGCCGGCTGCCGGGCCAGTAGGACGCGCCGCTCTCGTCGGCGGGGAGCGTCTCGGGGTACTGCGCGCTCACCCACGGCGGTGGCGAGGCCGTCGCGGTGGCGAGGTTCACCCGGATGCCGCCCGCGTGGAGCTTGCCGATCACCGTGTCGAGCCACGCGAAGTCCCACACGCCCTCGGCCGGCTGGATGCGCGACCACGCGAAGATGCCGAGGCTGACGACGTTGACGCCGGCCTCGCGCATGAGGCGCACATCTTCGTCCCACACCTCCTCCGGCCACTGGTCGGGGTTGTAGTCGGCGCCGTACAGCAACGGTGTTCGCTCCTCGGTGGTGACGTGATTGGGCGGGTTCAGCGGCCGCGGCGCGTGGGGATCGCGACGACCGCGAGAGCCGCGCAGCCGAGGGCCGGGATGATCATGGGGACGAGCATCCAGGTCGCGATGCCGACGAAGGCGGCGGTCGCGGCGAGGTAGAACGCCCCGCGGGGGTCGGCGGTGACGGATGCCGGCACCGACCGCACCGCGGCGCGCCACCCGAGGTCGGGCGCCCACGACCCGGCCGCGGCGAGGAGCGCGACGGCGCCTGCGACGAGCCCTGCCCAGCCGATGACCGAGACGGCCGCTCCGCCGGGGAGGGCGCCGGAGTTCGCCAGGCCGATGTCGAGCACGAGCACCGCCGCGATCACCACGCCCGCCACGCCCACGACGATCCCGCCGGGCAGTGCCCGGCGGAAGTCCTGCCAGAAGGTCCGCGCGTGCGACGCCTCGGCGTTCAGGTAGCGACGCAGATGACGGATGCCCGCGGCCAGCGCCGCGGGGAGCGTGATGACCGCGAGCCCGGCGACCGTCACGAGCACGCCGACCAGGAGCACCTCGCCGAACAGCGCGAACGCGCCGGTCGCGCCGGGGTATCGGGCCGGGGGGCGCTCCTCGAGCGTCGGGCCGCTGCCCGAGGCATCCGCTCGCCGTGCCGCCCGGTACGCGCGCTTCGTCGTGATCTCGGCCATGTCCTCAGCCCTTCAGGCCCTGGGTGGCGACGCCGTCGACGAGGAACCGCTGGAACACGAGGAAGAACAGCAGGACGGGGAGGAGGGCGATGAAGGAGGCGGTGACCGTGGCGCCGTAGTCGCTCGTGGAGGACTGGTCGTTGTACAGCCGCAGCGCGATCGGGAGCGGGTAGTTCTCGGGACTGGTCAGGTAGAGCAGGGGCCCGAGGAAGTCGTTCCACGACCAGATGAACGCGAAGATCGCGCACGTGATGAGGGCGGGTTTGATGAGGGGAAGGATGATCGACCAGAAGATCCTGAGGTGCCCGGCCCCGTCGATGCGGGCCGCTTCGTCCATGTCGCGGGGCATCTGGCGGATGAACTGCACGAGCAGGAACACGAAGAACGCCTCGGTGGCGAGGAACTTCGGCAGCAGCAGCGGAATGAAGGTGTCGATCATGTCGAGCCGCTGGAACAGGATGTACTGCGGGATGATCAGCACGTGGAACGGCAGCAGCAGCGTGCCGATCATCGCGGCGAACAGCACGCCGAGGCCCCTGAACTGGATGCGGGCGAACGCGTAGGCGGCCAGCGCCGACGAGAGCACCGTTCCGATCACCGAGCCGATCGCGATGATGAGCGAGTTCGCGAAGAACCGCCACATCGGCACGCCCGCGATCCCCTCGCCGACCTTGGCGTAGTTGTCGAGCGTCGGGTTCTGCGGGATGAGACCGGGGTTCTGGCCGAACTCGGAGTTCGGCTTGAAGGTCGACAGGAACAGCCACACCAGCGGGTAGAGCACGACGGCGGTGATGGCGAGCAGCACGACGAGCCAGATGACGGTCTGCCAGGTCTTGCGCGCGACCTTGCGGCGCGGGGTCTGCGGGGTCGCGTCGACCTGGTTCTCGAGGGTGGCGATGGCGGGTTCGCCGAAGGATGTGGTGCTCATCGGTTGTCTCCCGAGTAGTGCACCCACGACCTCTGGGTGCGGAACAGGATGAAGGCGATCACGGCGACGACGACGAGCAGCACCCAGGCGATGGCGGCGGCGTAGCCCATCTGCCCGTCCGAGAAGCCCCGCTTGTAGAGGTACAGGGTGATGAAGTTCGTCATCCCGGCGGGACCGCCGGAGCCGTTGGAGATGATGTACGCCGAGGCGAACACCTGGAAGGCGCCGATCAGGCCGAGCAGCAGGTTGAAGAAGATGACCGGAGAGAGCATCGGGATCGTGACGGCGCGGAAGCGGCGGTAGGCATTGGCGCCGTCGACCTCGGCGGCTTCGTAGAGCTCCTTGGGGATCTGCTTGAGCCCGGCGAGGAAGATGACCATGGTGGCGCCGAACTGCCAGATCGACAGCAGGATCATCATCGGCAGCACGAGATCGGGGTTGCCGACCCAGCCGCCCAGATCGATGCCGATCGAAGACAGGATGCTGTTGACGGGGCCGTCCTCGTTGAACATCGCCTTCCACACGATGGCGACCGAGACCGATCCGCCGATCAGCGACGGGGCGTAGAAGGAGGAGCGGAAGAACCCGGCCGCCTTGTCGCGGTAGTTCAGCAGCATCGCCACGCCGAGCGCGGCGGCGAGGGTGATCGGGGTGCCGACGAGCACGTAGACCAGCGTGATCTGTGCCGACTGCACGAACGCCGGGTCGCTGGTGAACAGCCGGATGTAGTTGTCGAGGCCGATCCACTGCGGAGCGGTGAAGATGTTGTACTTCGTGAACGACAGGTACAGCGAGTACGCCATCGGGATCAGCGTCAGGCCGAAGAACCCGATCAGCCAGGGGATGAGGAACCCGTACCCGGCGAGGGTCTCCTTGCGGGCGCGGCGGCGCGCTCCCGATCGCTCCAGGTGCTCCGGGCTGCTCCGGCGGAACAGGGAACGCCGTGAGGACTTCTGTCCGGTCACGATGACTCTCGTCGCTGTGGTGCTCACGTCGACCTCTCGCGGGTTGGTCTGGAAGGTGGTGTCCGGGGGCCGGTCGCAGTGCGGCCGGCCCCCGGAAGCGGACTACTGGTTGAGGACCACGTCCATCTCGCCGAAGAACTGGCTCACGGCCTCGTCGACCGTGACGGTGCCGAAGTTGAGCTCGGCGCCGAGCTGGCGGAACTTCTCCTCCAGCGTGCCGTAGCCCACGATCGGCACGGGCGGGGCGTCGCCGAGGCGGTCGGCGATCGACTCCTCGTACTCCTTCACCTGCGCGCTCAGCGGGTCGAGCTCGGCAGCGGCGAGGGCCGTCTCCGAAGCCGGGAGGCCGCGGTTGGTGCCGAAGATCTCACCCGACTGCGGCGAGTTGATGAGGAAGTTGACCAGGGTGGCCGCCGCCTCGGGGTGCTCCGTGCCGGCCGAGATCGTGTGCAGCATCGACGGCTTCAGGTACAGGTCCTTCGCGCCCTCCTCCGTGATGGGGGGAGCGACCAGGCCGAGCTCGGTGTAGCTCTCGCCGAGGTTGCCGAGGTAGCCCGAGCCGAAGTTGTCCCACGTGAGCTCGCTGGCCGTGTTGGCGGTGTCGAAGGGGCCGAGCGGGACGACCTCCTCGACGCGCTGCTGAGGCACTCCGATGCCGTCGCGGATCGCCGCGCCCTGCTCCCAGAACTCGGTGAGGCGCTCCTCGTCGAAGCCTGCCGTGCCGTCTTCGTTGAAGAGGTTGCCGCCTTCGGCGCGGAGCTGCAGCTCGAAGTTCTGGATGCGGCCGGTGTAGTCGCTGCCGCCCCAGAACTCGCCGCCGGCGCCCTCGGTGACTTCGCCCATCCAGTCCGTGTAGTCCTCCCACGAGCCGCCGGCGAAGTTCCCGACGCCCGCCTGCTCGAGCAGGACCGGGTTGGTGAACAGACCCCATGCGTTGGTGGAGGTCGGGATGCCGGTCGTCACGCCGTCGACCACGCCGATGTCGAGGATGTTCTGCGGCAGCGGGTCGGTCTCGATGATGTTGCCGAGGTACGGGTCGAGGTCGAGCAGGAGCCCGTTCTGCGAGTACTGACGCAGGTACGAGTAGTCGAACTGCATGACGTCGGGAAGGCCGCCGCCGGCTGCTTCGGTCTGGCGCTTCTCCCAGAACTCGGGGAAGCCCAGGAACGACGAGTTCACCGTGATGTTCGGGTACTCCTCGTTGAACGCGGCGATCACCTCGTTGTAGAGCTCGGCGCGCACGTCGTTGCCCCAGAAGGCGAGGTCGAGGGTGACCTTCTCGTCGGGGTCGTAGGTCGCGGCGGGCTCGGAGCCTCCACCGGCGCAGCCTGCCAGGGCCAGGGCGGCGCCGGTCGCGAGGGCGACTCCGGCGAATGCCCGCTTCTTGCTGAACATCTTTGTCCTCTCTTGAACGTCTGCGTTCGAAGTGCCGCCGAGACGTTCGTTGTCCGTTGACGCGGTGTCGGCGCATCCCTGGGTGCTGGGTGCTTGGTGCTGCGGAAAGCGCTTGCCCGTTACGGTACCCCAGCAAAAAACGTTTCGCAAGAGGGGTTGCGGAGAAATTAGAACGATTCAGTAACGGGTCAGCGCTCGCAGCGGAGGACGCCGTCCTCGACGCGCAGCCGCGCGACGTGCACGGCGCTGCGGCGGTGTGCACGCTCGTCGGAATCGGCGAGGTCGCTCCCGTTCCACCACGGATGCGTGAAGCAGTAGAGCCGCGCTGTGTCCCCGCAGACGACGACCGAGCCGCGCCGCCCGATCTGCACGCCCTCGCGCGGCGGTCCGCTCTCGCCGAGGATGACGGCATCCGCTCCGCCCTGGCGTTGCCACGAGACGGCGTCGTCCGAGCGGTGGACGGCCATGCCGCGCCACTCGTCGGTCAGCATCCACCAGGAGCCGCCGAGTTCGAACGCGAAGGGTCCCTCGTGCGGGCGGCCGCCGATCGCGACTCCGTCGGCGCGCCACGTTCCGAGGTCGTCCGACACCGCGACGGCCGTGACCGAGTCGGCGGCCTCGTCCTTGCACCAGAGGCGCCAGCGGCCGTCGGGGCAGCGGGCGACGGCGGCGTCGATGACGCGGTCGCTCGACAGGGCGAGCGCGCCGCGGCGGGCCCAGGTGCTCAGGTCGTCCGAGACGTACTCGACGATGCGTCGAGGGTGGCCCTCCCAGCGGGTGGGGATGCCGTCGATCACGGTGAGGTACATCCGCCACCGCGTGCCGTCGTGGATCACCTCCGGCGCCCAGTGGGTGGCGTCGACCACGCCAGGCGGGCCGGAGGCGTCGAGGGCCAGTCCGTGCCCGGTGGGTTCGAGCGTGCCGGCGTATGTCCAGCGCAGGCCGTCGTCGCCGCGCGCGACGCCGATGCGGCTGCCGTGCACCCAGGCCACGTCAGGGCCGGGATCAGGATGCGTCGCACGGCGCTGCGTGTAGAACATCCACCAGCCGCCTTCGGCATCGCGCACCACGGTCGGGTCGGTCGCGCCGTCGTACACCGGATCGCGGTAGAGCTCTCGCGGAGCCGCGGCGTCGGGGTCGATCCCGGAAGTCGTCCCGGTCATCGCGGAGCGACGGTGCCCGCCGCGTCTGCACCGCCGGAGACGGCGTCGCCCGATGCGGCGCGATCGGCAGCGTCGCGCTCCGGCGCACCGGCGCGTCGGAGGTCGGTGACGGGGCTCGCGAAGCCGCGGCGGTGCGTCGGATGGGCCACGAGGTCGGCGGGGGTGATCACCGCGCCGTCCGCGGCGGCGGACGCGTAGATCGCGGCGACGAGCTCGAATGTGCGGGCAGGGGCGTCGGCGGTCGGCGGCAGCGGCGTGCCGTCGAGGAGCGCGTCGAACACATCGCGCAGGAGCGGGGCGTGGTCGCTGCGCTCCTCTACGGCGGGAAGCTCCCACAACGCGGCCTCCTGCGCGCTGATGTGAGGTGCCGGCGTGATCCGCCAGTTCTCGTGCCCGTGGCCGTACAGGTGGTCGACGGTGATCGTGGCCTTCTGGGTGTCGATGCGGATCGAGCTCGTCTCCCGCGGCGACACCGTGCTCGACACGACCTGTGCGACCACGCCGCTCTCGAAGACGACGGTCGCCGTCGAGACGTCCTCGGTCTCGGTCTCGCGGTCGAGTCGCCAGAGCCGTCCCTCGACGCGCGACCAGTCGCCGAGGAGGAAGGTCAGAAGATCCAGCTGATGGATGCCGTGGCCCAGCGTGGTGCCTCCGCCCTCGGTCTCCCATCGCCCCCGCCAGGGAACCTCGAAGTAGGCGGCGTCCCGGAACCACAGCGTCTGGCACTGCGCCAGCAGCGGGCGTCCGAACGCGCCGTCCTGGAGGAGACGCCGGACGTGTGCGGGCGCGGTCCCGGTGCGCTGCTGGAACACGACGGCGAGTTCGCGCCCGGCCGTGCGGGCGGCGGCGCGCATGTCGTCGAGCTCGTCGAGGGACGGGGCGGGGGGCTTCTCGACCACCACGTGCGCGCCGGCGGCGAACGCGGCGATCGTCTGCTCGCGGTGGGCGCCGGGCGGCGTGCAGATGAGCACGACGTCGGGCTCCTCCGCGGCGAGCATGGAGTCGAGATCGTCGTAGACGGAGGGGACTCCGAAGAGCTCGGCGAACGCGTCGGCGCTGCCGCGCGATCGGTCCATCGCCGCCACGATGGCGGCGCGAGGATGAGCGGCCACCGCGCGGGCGTGCGAACTCGCGATGGCCCCCGTTCCGACGAGCACGCAGCGCAGCGTGCGGGGCGCGGTCACGAGGACTGCCCGGTGGAGTGCGGACCGACGGGCGGAGCCGTCTCGGGCGGTGCGGCAGCCGCCTCCGCCTGTATCGCTGCGACCAGGTTGGCGCCCGCGATCGCGGCGTGGGACGCGGCATCCGGTCCGCCGATGAGGACGACCGCGCCGAGGTGCAGCGTCGCGCCGGGGTCGAGCACGGTGTCCTCGTAGAAGAACGGCGCAGGGCAGAGCCCGGCGTACTCGGCGCTGCGGGCGAACCACGGCGATCCGTCCGGGCCGGCGTCGAGCACCACGACGCCGGCTTGGCCGTCCGGCGAGATGCACGCGAGCCACGGGCCGTCGGTGCCGCGCGCGGCGTCGCCCGCTTCGCCCTCGGGTCCGACGATCGCGCCGCCGGTGAACTCGGTGGGGCCCCGCCAGAAGATCCCGGCGTAGCCGGCATCCGGCCGTCCGTGGGAGGTGGGCGATCCGAACGCGAGCGACTCGCCCGAGACGTTGCGCAGACGGGAGCTCCAGGTGAGCGCCCACGTGTCGTCGTCGACCGCGGTCGCGGTGAGGGCGCGCTCCTCCGTGAGCACGGTGCGGCCGTCCTGGGTCACCCAGTCCAGGCGCTCGGCGACGCGGGCGAGGTGCGCGACGGCGTCGGCGACGGGCGTTTCGGATGCCGCGAACCCGCGATGCACCTGAGCGCCGTTGTTGGGCTGCTGCACGTACCCCTGGCCCGTGACGTAGGTGGGCCCGCCCCAGAAGTTGTGCGGACCGACGTGGGGGAGCGCGAGCGACAGGCCCTTGTGCCACACGTGGTCGTCCGGACGGTACGCCGTGACCTCGCGTCCGGCGCGGGTGCGCAGAAGGGCGTACGGCCGCGGCGACTCGAGCTGCGCGTCTTCGGGCTCGTAGACGTATTCCGCCAGCACGGCGTCCTCGTCGCGCAGGATGAGCCGACCGGGCGTCTCGTCGTCGAACCGCATGCAGACCTCCGTGTGGTGAACTCCTCCAGCGTAAAACGTTTCGCCGGAAAGCGCTATCCGACCTGCGCACGACATCGACACGCCCCTCCCGGAAAGGGCGAGCGGATGCTTCGGCTCAGGGCTTCCCCGACTGTGTCGCGTGGAGGTGGGCGTAGCGGCCGGAGCGCGAGAGGAGCTCGTCGTGCGCGCCCTGCTCGACGACACGACCGTGCTCGAGCACCACGATGCGGTCGGCCTGACGGATCGTCGACAGACGGTGCGCGACGACCAGCGTCGTGCGCCCGCGCATCAGGCGTCCGAGCGCCTCCTTCACCAGCTCCTCGGATTCGGGGTCGAGCGCCGAGGTGGCCTCGTCGAGCAGCAGGATCCGGGGATCGCGCACGAGCGCCCGGGCGATCGCGAGCCGCTGCCGCTGACCGCCGGACAGGCGTGCCCCGCGCTCTCCGACGACGGTGTCCCACCCCTGCGGCTGGGCCGCGACGAACTCGAGGGCGTTGGCGTCGCGCAGGGCGGCGACGATCCGGTCGTCGTCGAGGTGAGGCATCCCGTAGGAGACGTTCTCGCGGATCGTGCCCTCGAACAGCACCGACTCCTGCGGCACGACCGAGACGTGTCGCCGCACCGTACGCAGGTCCATCGCCTGCATGTCGGCGTCATCGAGCAGGATGCGCCCCGACGTGGGCCGCACGAAGCCGAGCACCAGGTTGAGCAGCGTCGATTTGCCGGAGCCGGACGACCCGACGAATGCGACGGTCTCTCCGGCGGCGACCTCGAGGTCGACCTGATGGACCGCGTCGTCGTCGGCGCCGGGGTAGCGGTGGCTCACCCGGTCGAGTCGAAGGCGTCCGGTCACCGCGTCCACGGAGCGCTTGCCCTCGTTCTGCTCGAGGTCGGGCTCCTGGATGACCTCGGCGATCGACCGAACCGACTCGAGTCCGCGCGCGCCGACCGGGATGAGCATGAGCAGCTGCGTGAGGCCCTGAGTGAGCAGTGCGAAGTAGGTCGACAGCAGCACGACCTCGCCGGGAGTGATCGGCAGGATGCCCGTCAGGGAGAAGATCGCCGCGAGGACGAGGCATCCCACCCCCAGCAGCTGCATCGCGACCCACGAGATCGACGCGACGTGGCCGTTGAGCATGTCGAGGTGCAGACCCGCGCGCCGGACGCCCTCGGCGCCGTGTGCGACGCGGGTGACCGCGGTGTCTTCGAGACCGTGTGCGCGGGTGACGGGGATGAGCGAGGCCATCTCGCCGACGCGTGCGGCGAAGCCCTCCATCTCGCGGCGGAACGTCTCGTTGCGCACCCGAGAGCGTCGGCTGAGAGCCCAGCGCAGCACGAGCGCGATCGGCACCGTGAGCGCATAGACCGGGAGGAACTGCGGCACCATGATCGCCGTCATCACGATGGCCCCGATGAGCACCATGACCGACGACAGCAGCGGGTGGGTGACCTGCTGCAGCATGAGCTCGACGTTCTCGACGTCGCGCACGACCTTCGTCTGCACGATCGACGAGCTGACCCGCGTGTGGTAGCCGATCGACAGGCTCTGCAGTCGTGCCGCGAGGGCGTTGCGCAGGTCGGCGCCGGTGTCGCGGACGACGGTCATGAACTGCCGGGTGTACAGGATGTGGTTCGGGTAGTTCTGCACCAGCAGCACGACCGCGAGCGCGAACCACCACAGCACCGTGGTGACCTCGCCCCCGCCGGCGACGATGTCGATGATCGCCGCCGTGACGACCGGCAGGAACCACAACGGGATCTCCTTGAGGGAGAAGCCGAGGAGTGCGAGCGAGAGGCGTCCCGGCCGGCGCGCCAGCAGGCGCAGCACCGAGCGCCCGGGGTGGGCGCCGTCGATGAGCTCGGGAACGCGGGTAAACGCTTTCTGAGTCATGGGGCCATGATACCGACGGATGCCGCAGCCGAGGCCGGGATGACGGAACCGGGCCGCGGAGCACGAGGCTGGCGCAGGCGGGCTCAGGCTCCGAGGACGCTCGACGCCCGCACGATGAGCTCGGGCTCGAACATCACCGATCCGAGCGGCTCCGACGCCTCGCCGCCGAGCTGGTGCAGCAGGAGCTCGCCGGCGTGGCGGCCCATGGCCCGGGCGGGCTGGCGCACCGAGGTGAGCGGCACCGCGGCGACGGACGCGAACTCGATGTCGTCGTAGCCGATGACCGCGACGTCCTGGGGGACGCGGATGCCGTTGCTGATCAGCCCGTAGACCACGCCGCACGCGAGGTGGTCGTTCGTCGCGACGATGCCGTCGGGGCGCGCCTCGGGCGGAGCAGCGGCGATCTCTGCGCCGAGCATGCGGCCGAGCTGCGCCGTGGTGCGTGCGGACCAGACGACCTCGAGGGTTGCGTCCGGATGCGCGCCGACGGCGAGGCGTGCGCCCTGCAGCCGTTCGCGCACCTGCCGGACCTCCTCCCGCGCGCCCAGGAACGCGAGGCGCCGGCGTCCGGTCTGCAGCAGGTGCTCGGCGGCCATCCGGCCGCCGGCGACGTCGTCGAACGATACGGACGGCACGGCCCCGGCGTCGTCGACCGCATCGACGAGCACCACCGGGATGCCGCGTGCCCGCAGCTGCGCGATCGGCGCCGCGGCCTCGCCGAACGGCGAGACCAGCACCCCTTCGACCTGCACGCGCTCGAAGAGCTCGAGGTGGCCGGCCTCTTTGTGCACGTCGTCGTCGCTGTTGCCGACGAGGATGCGATAGCCGGCCGCCGTCGCGGCTTCCTCCGCCCCGCTGACCAGCTCGGCGAAGAACGGGTTGGCGATGTTGATCACGGTCATCCCGAGGAGCCCGCTCCGCCCCACGCGCAGCTGGCGCGCCGCCTGGAGGGGGACGTAGCCGAGATCGTCGGCGGCCTTGCGGACGCGTTGGGCGAGCTGCTCGCTCACCGTGCCCGGGCGATTGAGAGCGTTGGAGACCGTGCTGATCGAGACGCCCGCGCGCTGCGCGACGTCGCGTATCCCGGCTCGTTTCATGCTTCCTCCGTGACCGCCGCCCAGCAAGCGATTACCCGTAGACAGTGTGACACGCCGAGCACAACGCGCCCTTCGCCGAGAGTGCGCAACTCGCCGCCCCGCCTCGCGGCGGGTGGTGGAACACGCACTCTCGGCCGTGGCGGCACGTCGAGAGGGGGGTAGACGGTGCCACGGGTGGCCCATAGCATCGGGGCCGTCTCGCACAGTGCCGTTCGAGGAGGATGTCGTGGCCCCTGCCGTCCCTACCCGTCCGTCCCGCCTGCCGCGCCTCCGGCGCGCTGCGATCGCGATCGCAGCGGCGTTCGCGATGATCGCGATCCCGCTGACGGCCGCCCAGGCCGCGCCCGCGCCGGCGAGCGACCTCGACGGCACCTGCGCGGTGCTGCGTGTCGGCAGCGGAACCTCGAACTACGTCACGAGGGGCTCGGTCGGCTACGGCACCAAGGGCTCGTCGTCGTCGGCGGTGCCCATCCGCTTCGAGGCCACCGACCTCGGGCGCTATCGGCTCATCGACGCGAAGGGCTCGGTCCTCTACCTCAGCGTGCTGGGCACCGTCATGCCCGGATCGAGCTACGGCGACCGCGCCGACTGGACGGTCACGCGCGACGGCTCGACCTACCGGATCGCGGCCACGCTCAACGGCAAGGCGATCGGCGGAATCCTCGGGTCGCTCGTCACGACGAGCGGGGCGTTCACGCTCCAGACGGCGACGGGCTGCGCGAGCGCGGCGGATGTCGCCACCGCCGTCACCGGGACACCCCAGCCCGGGGTGAATCCGGACGGCACGCTCAACGGCTTCATCGACGCCCACGCGCACATCACGGCCGCCGTCGCGTTCGGCGGGAAGCTGCGCTGCGGGACCCCCTTCGCCGAGGGCGGAGTCGAGGTCGCGCTCAAGGGATGCTGGTCGCATTCGGCGCTCGGGCTCGGCGGCTACGCCGGAGCGCTCATCGCCGGCACCGATCCGTTCATGGACCCGAAGGGCTGGCCGACGTTCGAGGACTGGCCGACTCCGACGACGCTGCTCCACGAGCAGGCGTACTTCCGCGGCATCCAGCGTGCGTGGGAATCGGGGGAGCGCGTGCACAACGCGCTCCTCGTCGCCAACCGCGTGATCTGCGAGGTGTACCCGGAACGGGTCTCGAGCTGTGACGAGATGGAGCAGCTGCGACTGCAGGCGCAGTACCTCCGCGACATGCAGGACTACATCGACGCCCAGTCCGGCGGCGAGGGCAAGGGCTGGTTCCGCATCGCCTCGACACCCGAGCAGGTGCGCCAGATCGCGGCGCAGGGAAAGCTCGCGGTGATCGTCGGCGTCGAGAACTCCGAGCTCTTCGGCTGCCGCCAGATCCTCGACGTGCCCCAGTGCGACCGTGCCGACATCGACGCGGGCCTCGACGAGCTGCAGTCGTGGGGTGTGAGCGGGGTGTACCCGGTGCACAAGTTCGACAACGCGTTCGGCGGCACGAGGTTCGACTCGGGAACGCAGGGTGCCGCGGTCAACATCGGCAACAAGGTGTCGACCGGCAGCTTCTGGCAGGTCGAGGAGTGCACGGGAGCCACCGACAACGAGCAGCCGCTGCGCAGCGACGAGATCGCCGCTCTGCTGAAGACGGTGACCGGGCTCCCGCACGGCACCGTCGCGCCGGTCTATCCGCAGGGCGGCGTCTGCAACATCCGCGGTCTCACCGACCTCGGTCGCCACCTCGTGGGCGAGCTGATGGAACGGGGGATGGTGATCAACGTCGACCACATGAGCCTGAAGACCGCCGACGCGGTGCTCGACATCGCCGAGGCCGAGGGCTACCCCGGCGTCGCCACGACGCACACGTGGGCAGACCGCACGATGATCGCGCGCATCGCCGACGTCGGCGGCTTCGTCGGCTCCTACGCGAACGCCGCGCACACCCAGGACGGACGCCCGGGCTTCCTCGACGAGTGGCAGGCGAACCGGGATGCCGCGGCCCCCGGCTCCATCTCCGCCTACGGCTTCGGCACCGACGTCAACGGCCTCGGCGACCAGGCCTACGCCCGCGCCGACGCGGCGGCGAGCCCGCTCGCCTACCCGTTCACGGCGCTCAACGGCACGACCGTCGACCGCTTCACGATGGGGCAGCGCACCTTCGACCTGAACACCGACGGCATGGCGACGTACGGGCTGCTGGCCGATTGGACCGCGGATGTCGTCGCCCAGGCCGGGGCCGACGGCCCGCTGCTGCGCCGGCAGCTGATGTCCGGAGCCGAGGACTGGACGCGCATGTGGGAGGCCTCCCTCGCCCGGTAGCCCGGGGTCAGGCGCCGCCGAGGGCCTCGGTCACGACGGCCCGCGCCTCCTCCTGCACCTCGGCGAGGTGCTCGGGGCCGCGGAGGCTCTCGGCATAGAGCTTGTAGACGTCCTCGGTGCCCGACGGGCGCGCGGCGAACCAGGCGTGCTCGGTCTGCACCTTCAGCCCGCCGATCGCGGCCCCGTTGCCCGGCGCGTGCGAGAGCTTCGCGGTGATCGGCTCGCCGGCGAGCTCGGTCGCAGTGACCGCCTCGGGCGCGAGCTTGCCGAGCGCAGCCTTCTGGGCGGGGGTCGCCGGCGCGTCGACGCGCTGGTACGCGGACGCCCCGAACTCCGCCTCGAGCTCGGCGTAGCGCTGCGACGGCGTCTTGCCCGTCACGGCGAGGATCTCGGCCGCGAGCAGGCACAGCAGGATGCCGTCCTTGTCGGTGGTCCACACGGTGCCGTCCTTGCGAAGGAACGACGCGCCCGCCGACTCCTCGCCGCCGAACGCGACCGAGCCGTCGAGAAGACCGGGGACGAACCACTTGAACCCGACCGGCACCTCGAGGAGGGTGCGCCCGAGCGACTCGGCCACCCGGTCGATGATCATCGACGAGACGAGGGTCTTGCCGATCGCGGCATCCGACGGCCAATCCGGCCGGTGCGAGTACAGGTAGTCGATCGCGACCGCGAGGTAGTGGTTCGGGTTCATGAGCCCGGCGTCGGGCGTGACGATGCCGTGCCGGTCGGCGTCGGCGTCGTTGCCCGTGAGGATGTCGTACTCGTCGCGCCGTGCGACCAGCGCCGCCATCGCGGACGGCGACGACGGATCCATGCGGATCTTCTCGTCCCAGTCGAGCGTCATGAAGCGCCATGTCGGGTCGACGTCGGGGTTCACGACGGTGAGGTCCAGGCCGTGCACCTCCGCGATGAGCGCCCAGTACTCGACGGATGCCCCGCCGAGCGGGTCGGCGCCGATGCGGACTCCGGCGCCGCGGATCGCGTCGATGTCGATGATGCCGGCGAGGTCGCGCACGTAGGCGTCGCGGAAGTCGTAGTCGCCGATCGCGTCACCGTCGAGGTCCTTGAACGCCGTCCGGTGCACGCCGGCCAACCCGGTCGCGATGAGGTCGTTCGCGCGCTCGGCGATCCAGCCCGTGGCGTCGGTGTCGGCGGGCCCGCCGTTCGGGGGGTTGTACTTGAAGCCGCCGTCGCGCGGCGGGTTGTGGCTGGGCGTGACGACGATGCCGTCGGCGCGGCCCGGGTCGGCGGCATCCCGGCCCTTGTTGTACGCGAGGATCGCGTGGCTCAGCGCGGGCGTCGGAACCCACGAGTCTCGGGAGTCGACGCGCACGTCGACGCCGTTCGCCACGAGCACCTCGATCGCGCTGCGCTCGGCCGGCAGCGACAGGCCGTGCGTGTCGCGTCCCAGGAAGAGCGGACCGGCGATGCCCTGCGCGACGCGGTAGTCCACGATCGCCTGGGTGGTCGCAAGGATGTGCACTTCGTTGAAGCTCGCCGACAGCGACGAGCCGCGGTGGCCGCTCGTTCCGAACGCGACGCGCTGCTCGGGCACCGCGGGGTCGGGCTTGATGTCGTAATACGCATTGATGAGTTCATCGATGTCGATGAGGTCGGATGCTTCGGCCGGCTGTCCTGCGCGAGTCATGGGTCCAGTCTGCCCGTCTCCGCGGTGGGGCGCATCGTTTCGACCTGTGCGAACGTCATGAACGGACGATCGGCCGGTCCGCTCGTCATGACCGCGGATAGGCTGGCACCCGTGACCCCCGACGACGCTCCGACCCGACGCACGTACAGCTATCTCGGGCCGGCGGGGACGTTCACCGAGGCGGCTCTCGCCCAGGTCCCCGAGGCCCGCGCGCAGGAGTGGCGGCCGGTCCGAAACGTCGGCGAAGCGCTCGCCGACGTGACCGAGGGGCGCTCGGACGCGGCGATGATCGCGATCGAGAACTCGGTCGACGGCGGCGTGTCGACGGCGCAGGATGCCTTGGCCACGGTCCCCGGGCTCCGCATCGTGGGCGAGTACCTCGTGCCGGTCGAGTTCGTGCTCGTCGGACGGCCCGGGGCGACGCTCGACGACGTGTCGCTCGTCGCCGCGCACCCCGTCGCGTACGCGCAGTGCCTGCAGTGGCTCTCCCGCACGCTCCCGGCCCACGCCCACATCCCTGCGGCGAGCAACGTCGCCAGCGCGATGAGCCTCATCGACGGGTCGAGCGATGCGGATGCCGCGATCGCACCGCCGGGGATCCTCGAGCATCACGAGCTCGAGCTGCTGGCATCCGCGATCGGCGACAACCCGAACGCCGTCACACGTTTCGTGCTGGTCAGCAGGACCGTGGCCCCACCGCCGCCCACCGGCGCCGACAAGACCTCGCTCATCGCAGAGCTGCCCGACGACCACCCCGGTGCGCTGCTCGAGATGCTCGAGCAGTTCGCGACCCGTGGCATCAACCTCTCGCTTCTCGCGTCGAGGCCGATCGGCGACGCGCTCGGCCGGTACCGGTTCGTCATCGACGCCGACGGACACATCGAGGACGAGCGGATGGCCGATGCCCTGCTCGGCCTCCGCCGCTTCAGCCCGAAGGTCGTCTTCCTCGGCTCGTACCCGCGCGCCGACCGCGCCGTGGTGCACTACCCCGATCGCTATTCCGACGACGTGTTCGTCGAGGCCCGCGACTGGCTGCGGGGTCTCCTCAGCGGCGAGCCGGAGGAGGCGTGAGCGGCGCGGCAGGCGCGTTCGAGTTCGACGCGGCGAACGAGGTCCACGCGCGCACCCTTGCGCGCCTCGAGAGCGAGCAGGTCGCGTGGTTCGGCACGATCGGACGCGACGGGTTCCCGCACGCGGTGCCGATCTGGTTCCTGTGGCACGACGGCCGCGCCCTCATCATGAGCGAGCCCGCGACCGCGAAGGTCCGCAACGTCCGCGCGAACGACCGTGTGCTCCTCCACCTCGAGGCGGGCCACGACGGCGAGCAGCTGTCGGTGCTCCGCGGGACGGCGGAGATCTCGCCGGAGCCGTCGTCGGCGTGGGTGGAGCGGATCGGCGACGCGTACACCGCGAAGTACGACGCCTGGCTGCAGCGGCTGAACCTGACGACCGAGACGATGGCCGAGCGATACTCGGCCCTGATCGTGGTCACCCCGCACAAGCTCATCGCCTGGTAGGGCGAGGGCTGCCGATCTCCTCGCCGGTCAGGCGAGGCCGAGTTCGGCGGCGAGCAGCTCGAGCGTCTGCGCGCGACCGGGTGAGGCATCCATCGGCTCACCCTCGTACGAGCCGGCGATGGGCGAGATCATGATCTCGCCCACGCCGTGCTTCGTCGCGAACGCCGTGAGGCCGGCGGCGACGGCGCCGGGCGTGCCGACGAACCAGTTCGCACGCGCCGAGTCCATGAACGACGTGCCGAGTCCGTCGAAGTCGGCGGCTCCGGCGACCGCCTGCTCGACGGTCTCGAGCGCCACGAGCGGCATGTTGGTGCGCAGACGCGCGGTCATCCGCAGGTTGGGGAGCGCGCGCGCCTCGGCCTCGTCGGCCGTGGGCGCGGCCAGCACGTTCGCGGTGAGGAACGTCCGCGGCTCGGGGTGCGCCTCGCTCGGCTGGTATGCCGTGCGGTAGAGGTCGAGCGCCCGCTCGAGACCCTGTCCCGAGAAGTGGTTCGCGAAGACGTACGGGAGTCCCACGGCCGCCGCGAGCTGGGCGGAGTAGTCGCTCGAACCGAGCAGCCACACCTCGGGCACGCTCGTCGCCGCCGGAGTGGCGTGCACGTCGTACGTGCCGCCGGAGGTGAAGCGCACGCTCGCCCCGTCGGGGGACACCAGCGACACGATGTCGCGCACGTGGTCGGGGAAGCGCTCGACGTCGCTCGTGGTCCCGCTCTGACGCAGCAGCTGCGTGATCACCGGGTCGGAGCCCGGGGCACGGCCGAGTCCGAGGTCGATGCGGCCCGGAGCGAGGGCTTCGAGAGCGGCGAACTGCTCGGCCACGACGAGCGGGGAGTGGTTGGGAAGCATGACGCCGCCCGACCCGAGTCGGATGCGCGCGGTGCGCGCGGCGGCCGCCGCGGCGAGCACCGGCGGCGTGGTCGAGGCGACCGCGGGCATGTTGTGGTGCTCGGCGAACCAGTACCGGCGGAACCCGAGCTCGTCGGCGAGGGCGACGAGGGCGAGGGATGCCGCCACCGCCTGGGCGCTCGTCTGCCCCGCGCGCACCGGCACGAGGTCGAGGACGGACAGGGCGGGTGCGGGTGCGGGTGCGGAGCTCATCGTGAGGCACAACCGCCCGCCGTGCGGGTCGTATTCCTTCGGAACCTCGCCGCCTGCGCGTGGGCCGTCGTGCACAACTCCTCCAGGACGAGCGACGTCGCGAGCTGGGCCCGCGCAATTCCGCGCAGCGCGGTGGACCGGCCCGTCGGTTTGGAGGAGTTGTGCGCGCCGCGCCCCGGCGGGCCCGCCGAATAGGGCGGGGTCAGGCCGAGGCGCGCCAGACGACGGGGCACTCGAGGACGCGCCCGCTCGAGTCGGGGTCCTCGCCCCGCAGCTGGCGCAGCACCGATTCCGCGGCGGCGCGGCCGAGTTCGGTGGCGGGCTGGTGCACCGTAGACAGCGGCGGGTCGCAGCGCAGCGCCCAGGAGCTGTCGTCGAAGCCGACGATTCCGACGTCGCGGGGGATGACGCGTCCCGCCGCCTGCAGCACGTCCATCGCACCCGCGGCCACCGCATCGCTCGAGGCGAAGACGCCGTCGATGTCGGGAGCCCGGTCGAGGAGGGCGCGCATGCCGGCCTGGCCGTCGGAGTACGAGTACAGCGGGACCCGCTCGACGAGCTGAGGGTCGAACCGGTTGCCGAGGGCGTCGACGAAGCCGGCCAGGCGGTCGGAGCCGGAGTCGCGGTCGAGCGCGGACGCGATCATGCCGATGCGCTTCCGGCCGGTGTCGGCGAGACGCGCCGTGATCTCGCGCGCCGCACCGCGATTGTCGATCGCGACGTAGGCGGCGTCGCCGATGTCGCGCGGGTGGCCCACGAATGCGGCGGGGAGGTCGAGGTTCGCGACGGCGCGGGTGATCGGATCGCCGACGCGGGCGGAGACGATGATGACGCCGTCGATGAGGCCGCCGCTCAGGTAGCGGGCGAGGCGGTCGATGTCGCGGGAGGTGTCGGCGATCAGGAACGACAGCTGGTAGTCGGCCTCCGAGAGCGCGGCGTTCGCGCCGAGCAGGATCGAGCCGATGTTCGGGTCTTCGACGAACAGCGAGTGGGGCTCGTGGACGATGAGCCCGATGGCCTGCGAGTTCTGCATGACGAGGCTGCGGGCGGCGCGGTTCGGGATGAATCCGACCTTCTCGATCGCCGCGTCGATCGCGGCTCTGGCTTCGTCCGACACGTACGGCTGCCCGTTCAGCACCCGGCTCACCGTGCCGCGCGAGACACCGGCCTCAGTGGCCACGTCCTTGACGGTTGCGCGACGTCGACGTCCGTTGGTCTCCACGAGGCCATCGTATGTGCACGAGCACAATCGGGACACAAGATATTGACAGGCAGAAAGGGCGTGCTTAGTCTGTACACGTTCACAGAACTCAGCGCCGAGTACTCACGCTCAGATCTGTGCACGTTCACAGATCTGAGGAGAACATGACGGCCCCTGCCCGCCCCTTCGAGCACGACGGCATCGCGTTCGGTTGCGACTACAACCCCGAACAGTGGACCACCGACGTGTGGGACGAGGACATCCGCCTCATGGGCGAGGCCGGCGTCGACCTCGTGGCGGTCAACATCTTCGGGTGGTCCCACATCGAGCCGCGCGAGGGCGAGTACGACTTCCGGGCCCTCGACGACATCATCGGCCGGCTGCACGCCGCCGGGATCCGTGTCAACCTCGGCACGGGCACCGCCTCGCCGCCGGCGTGGCTGGCGCGGAGGCATCCCGAGATCCTCCCCATGGCCGAAGACGGCACGCGCCGCTTCCCCGGCGGTCGTCAGGCATGGTGCCCGAGCTCGCCCGTGTTCCGCGCCGCGGCGCTCCGGCTCGTCGAGGCCGTCGCCGGCCGGTACGGCGACCACCCGGCCGTCGCGCTCTGGCACGTCTCGAACGAGCTCGGCTGTCACAACGCCCTCTGCCACTGCGACGAGAGCGCCGCCGCCTTCCGCCGCTGGCTCGAGGCCCGGTATGTGACGCTCGACGCGCTCAACGCCGCGTGGGGGACGGCGTTCTGGAGCCAGACCTACGGCGAGTGGGACGAGATCCTCCCGCCCCGCGCGACGATCTCGACGCGCAACCCCGGTCAGATGCTCGACTTCCACCGCTTCAGCTCGGATGAGCTGCTCGCGTACTACCGCGCCGAGGCCGACGCGATCCGCCCGCTCAGCACGGTGCCGATCACGACGAACTTCATGGTCACGGCGCACATCGAGAACCTCGACTACTGGTCGTGGGCGGGCGACATGGACATCGTCGCGAACGACCACTACCTCGACCACCGCCTGGCCGACCCGAACGCCGAGCTCGCCTTCGCGGCCGATCTCTCGCGAGGCCTCGGGGGCGGAGCGCCCTGGATCCTCATGGAGCACTCCACCGGCGCGGTCAACTGGCAGCCGCTCAACAAGCCGAAGACGCCGGGCGAGATCATCCGCAACTCGCTGACGCACGTCGCGCGCGGCGCCGACGGCGTGTGCTTCTTCCAGTGGCGCGCCTCGGTGCAGGGCAGCGAGAAGTTCCACTCCGCAATGCTTCCGCACGCGGGCACCGACTCCGCCGTCTGGCGCGAGGTCGTCGAGCTCGGCGGCATCATCGGACGCATCGGCGAACTCGCGGGCAGCCGCGTCGAGGCCCAGGTCGCCCTGGTCTTCTCGTGGGAGTCGTGGTGGGCGACTCAGACCGAGTCGCGACCGAGCCAGTCGCTCGGCTACCTCGATCAGGTGCATGCGGCGTACGGGGCGCTGCACGCGCTCGGCCTGACCGTCGACGTCGTCGCCCCCGGCGCAGACCTCTCCGTCTACTCGCTGGTCGTCGTCCCGGGCCTCCACCTGATCCGCCAGTCCGAGGCGACCGTCCTCACCGACTGGATCGCCGCAGGCGGCTCCGCGGTCGTCACGTTCTACAGCGGCATCGTCGACCAGGACGACCGCGTGTGGACGGGGGGCTACACCGGGCCCCTGCGCGACGCCCTCGGCGTCCGCGTCGAGGAGTTCGCGCCGGTCGCCGCCGGCGAGACGCTCCGCCTCAGCGACGGCGCGACCTCGACCCTGTGGTCGGAGCGGTCGCACGTCACCACCGCCGTCGCCGAGGCATCCTTCGTCGACGGACCCTCGGCAGGCAGCCCGGCGATCACCCGCAACGCGTGGGGCCGGGGAACGGCCTGGTATGTCGCGACGCTGCTCGAGGCGGACGCCTTGCGCGCGCTGCTCGGCCGCGTCGCCGCGGAAGCGGGCGTCCGGCCCCCGGCGGCGGTGCGCGGCGGCGACGGCGCCCTCGAGATCGTGCGCCGACGGGGAGCGGATGCCTCGTACCTGTTCGTCGTGAACCACGGCGACGCCGCCGCGGTGGCCGAGGCATCCGGATTCGAGCTCATCACCGGGATGCCGGTCGCCGGGGACGTCGATGTCCCCGGGGGCGCCGTGCGCATCATCAGAGAGGAGGCGGCCGCATGACCGCCACAGAGGTCCTCGTGACGCGAGGGGGCCGGGCCGGACGCCCGGCGAAGCCCGCTCGGCGTCACACACCGCACAAGGGCGCGATCGCGATCTTCGCGGGTCCGTTCGGAGTGCTGTTCCTGCTCTTCTACCTGATCCCCATCGGCTACGCCGTGTGGCAGTCGCTGCTGGTCGTCCAGCGCGACGGCACGTACGGCGCACCGGAGGAGGTGTTCGGCGGCCCGGCGCAGTACGCGCTCGTGTTCCAGAACGCCCCGTTCTGGGAGTCGGTGGGCCGGGTGCTGCTGTTCGGCGTCGTGCAGGTGCCGATCATGCTCGGGCTCGCGCTGCTGTTCGCACTGCTCCTCGACTCGCCGGTGCTCAAGGGCAAGAAGTTCTTCCGTCTCGCATTCTTCGCCCCGTACGCGGTGCCGGGCGTGATCGCGGCGATCATGTGGGGCTTCCTCTACTCGCCCAACCTCTCGCCGTTCACCGACGTGACCCAGACCATCGACTTCCTCTCGCCCGAGCTCGTGCTGTGGTCGATCGCGAACGTCGTGACCTGGGTGTTCGTCGGCTACAACATGCTGATCATCTATTCGGCGCTCCTCGCGATCCCGTCCGAGGTGTACGAGGCCGCGCGCCTCGACGGCGCCGGCCAGGTGCGCATCGCGTGGTCGATCAAGATCCCGATGGTCGCCCCGGCGCTCATCCTCACCGCGGTGTTCTCGATCATCGGCACCCTCCAGCTCCTCGCCGAGCCGCAGGTGTTCCGCTCGTTCAGCGCGGCCGTGTCGAGCACGTACACCCCGAACATGACGATCTACGCGACGAGCTCGATCCCCAACACGCACCTGGCTGCGGCCTTCTCGGTCGTGCTGGCGCTCGCGACCTTCGTGCTGTCGTTCACGTTCTTGAAGATCACCCAGCGGAAGGCCGAGCGATGAGTCTGCTCACCCGCACCGACGGTGCACTGGCCGACGACCTGAAGCCGTCGCGGGGCCCTCGCGAGAGCATCCTGTCGCGCGGCGCAGCCCTGGTCGTCATGGGCGTGTTCACGCTCTACTTCCTCGTCCCGATCTGGTGGCTGTTCATCGCCTCCACGAAGGACCGCGGCGACCTCCTCACCACGAACGCGCTGTGGTTCTCGGACTGGAACTTCTTCGCGAACGTCGGCGACCTGTTCGCGTACAACGACGGCATCTACCTGCGCTGGCTCGTGAACAGCCTGGGCTACGCCGGCATCGGCGCCCTGCTGGCGACGGTCGTGGCGGGCATGTGCGGCTACGCCCTGGCGAAGTACCGGTTCCGCGGGCGCGAGGTCTTCTTCAACGTCGTGCTCGGCGGCGTGCTCGTACCCGCCACCGCGCTCGCGCTGCCGCTGTTCCTGCTGTTCAGCCAGGTGAACCTGACGAACACGTTCTGGGCGGTTCTCCTGCCGAGCATCGTCAGCCCGTTCGGCGTGTACCTCAGCCGCATCTACGCGACGGCGAGCGTGCCCGACGAGCTCATCGAGGCCGGCCGCATCGACGGCGCGGGCGAGGTGCGCACGTTCTTCACGATCTCGATGCGGCTGATGACCCCCGCACTGGTCACCGTGTTCCTCTTCCAGTTCGTGTCGATCTGGAACAACTTCTTCCTGCCGCTCATCATGCTGCGCAGCCAGGAGCTGTTCCCCGTCACCTTCGGTCTCTACTCGTGGAACACGCAGCTCAACCAGATCCCCGAGCTGCGCACCTACGTCCTCGTCGGCTCGTTCCTCTCGATCGTGCCGCTCATCGTCGCCTTCCTCTTGCTTCAGCGCTTCTGGCGCAACGGCCTCGGCACCGGGTCCGTGAAGTGAGCTCCCGCCGACGGGTCTCCTGCCCGGCGGCATCCCTGTAAATCCCGCATCACCCGATCAGTAAGGAAGATCATGCAGCACACCAAGAGGGCAGTCGTCACAGGCGTCGCACTGCTCAGCGCGCTCGCGCTCGCCGGATGCGCCGGCGGCGGCGGAAGCACCGACGGCGGCGCGGATGCCGCAGCCTGCGCCCCGTCCGACGGAGACGTCACGCTCGAGTTCACGTCGTGGATCCCGGGCATCGAGGACGTCGTCGCCATGTGGAACGAGGAGAACCCCGACATCCAGGTCGAGGTCCAGACCGGGCCGAACGGCAACGGCGGAACCTACAAGAGCTTCTTCAGCCAGCTCGAGGCCGGCAACGCGCCCGACCTCGGCCAGATCGAGTACGACGCGCTGTCGAGCTTCCGCGTGCAGGACGGCCTCGAGAACCTCGCCGCGTGCGAGGACGTCGTCGCCGCCGAGGACGAGTTCATCCCGTGGACCTGGGGCCAGGTCACCCTGGGCACCGAGGACGGCGTCTACGGCGTGCCGCAGGACTCGGGTCCGATGGCGCTCTTCTACCGTTCCGACCTGTTCGAGCAGAACGGCATCGACGTCCCCACGACGTGGGAGGAGTACAAGGCGGCCGCCGTCAAGGTGCGCGAGGCCGGCGGGTACATCACCAACTTCTCCACCGCCGACATCAACCAGTTCGCGGGCTTCGTGTGGCAGGGCAACGGCGACTGGTTCACCAACGACGGCGACGAGTGGACCGTCGACCTGACCGGCGAGCAGTCGACCACGGTCGCCGAGTACTGGCAGGAGCTCCTCGACGAGGACCTCGTCGCCACCTACCCGGCATGGACCGAGGAATGGAACAACGCCTACAACTCGGGTGAGGTCTGGACCTGGAACTCCGCCGTGTGGGGCGCCAACTCGATCTCGTCGGGCGCGCCCGACACCGCCGGCAACTGGTCCGTCGCACCGTCCCCGCAGTGGGCGGCCGGCGATGCCAGCTCCGGCAACTGGGGCGGCTCGTCCATCGCCGTGTTCAAGGGCACGGAGCACCTGTACGAGGCGACCAAGTTCGCGCTGTGGCTGAACACCTCCGACGAGGCGCTGACCGCGCTCAACGAGTCGGCGAACATCTACCCCGCGACGACCGCCGGTCTCGACCTGCCGTCGCTGCAGGAGGGCGTCGAGTTCTACGGCGGCCAGAAGATCTACGACGTGTTCGCCGAGGCCGCCGGCCAGGTCAACCCCGACTTCGTGTGGGGCCCGACCATGACGCAGACCTACGCGGACGTCTCGGACGGCTTCCAGAAGGCCGTCACCGGTCAGGGCACGCTGATCGAGGCCCTCGAGGCCGCGCAGGAGTCGACCATCGCCACCCTCAAGGCGCAGTCGATCCCGGTTGCGGAGTAGAGTCCCCGCGTGATTCATCACCTCCGCGCCGCGAGAGTCGGCCTCGTGCTCGACTCCCGCGGCGCGGGCGTTCCCGTCGTGGTCCACTGGGGCCGCGACCTGGGCGCTCTCGACTCCGCCGACCTGTCGGCCCTCGCAGATGCGATCGTCCCCGCCGTCGGCCCCAGTTCGATCGACGTGCCGCTGCGGTTCTCGCTGCTGCCGACCCTCGCGGACGGATGGTCGGGGCATCCGGCCGTCACGGTCGCCGGGGTGCGCGAGCGCGCCACGCAGCTCGACACAGCGCGCGACGGCGACGTGGTCACCACGGTGAACGCGATCCGGGATGCCGTCATCACGACCCGCCTCGAGCTCACGGCGCAGGGCGTGCTCCTGGTCTCGCACGTCGTCCGCAACGACGGTGAGGCGCCGGTCGAGCTGACCGGCGTCGGGGTCGCACTGCCGGTTCCCGAACGCGCGCGGGAGGTGCTCGACTTCTCGGGGCGCTGGGCGGCCGAGCGCCGTCCGCAGCGCGCGCGGCCCGGTCATGGCGTGTGGCTGCGCGAGACGCGTCACGGCCGCGGGGGGCACGACGACCCCTTCCTGATGGTCGCCGGCACCGACGGATTCGGCTTCGGATCCGGCGAGGTCTGGGCCACCCACGTCGCCTGGAGCGGCGACACGCGCCAGTGGTTCGAGCGCTCCGACCTCGGGCCGAGCGTGCTCGGAGCAGGCGAGCGCCTCGCGCCGACGACGCTGGCTCCGGGAGAGGAGTACGCGTCGCCGGTCGTCATCGCGACGTGGTCGGGCGCCGGCCTCGACGGGCTGTCCGGCCGGCTGCATCCCTGGATCCGGTCGTGGTCGACGATCGACCGGCCGCGCCCCGTGACGCTCAACACGTGGGAGGCCGTGTACTTCGACCACTCGCTCGAACGGCTCGAACCCCTCGTCGAACGCGCCGCCGAGGTCGGTGTGGAGCGATTCGTGCTCGATGACGGCTGGTTCCTCGGCCGAACCGACGACCGGCGCGCCCTCGGCGACTGGACGGTCGACCCCGAGCGCTGGCCCGACGGCCTGGGCCCGCTCGCGGAGCGCGTGAACGCCGCGGGAATGGAGTTCGGGCTCTGGGTGGAGCCCGAGATGGTGAGCCTCGACTCCGACCTCGCGCGGCAGCATCCCGAGTGGCTCCTCACCCCACCCGATTCGGTGACCTGGCGCTGGCAGCACGTGCTCGACCTCTCGCTGCCGGAGGTCGCTCAGCACCTGTTCGAGCGTCTCGACGCCCTGCTGTCCGAGTACCCGATCGCGTACCTCAAGTGGGATCACAACCGCGACCTGCTGGTCGAGGCATCCCGTCCGCAGGTCCTCGGTCTCTACCGCCTGCTCGACCGGCTGCGCGGGGCGCACCCCGGCGTCGAGATCGAGTCGTGCGCGTCGGGCGGAGGACGCATCGACCTCGAGATCCTGCGACGAGTCGATCGCGTGTGGACCAGCGACACCAACGATCCGCTGGTGCGCCAGGCGATCCAGCGCTGGACGGGGATCGTGATCCCGCCCGAGTACCTCGGCTCGCATGTCGGCGACGCGCACGCCCACACGACGGGCCGCGTCTCAGGACTCGGCTTCCGGCTCGCGACCGCGCTGTTCGGCCATGCGGGCATCGAGTCCGACCTCACGCGGGTGTCCGCCGACGACCTCGACGCGCTGCGCGCCTGGATCTCCGTGCACCGCGAGCACCGCGCGCTTCTGCACTCCGGCCGAGTCGTGCGGGTCGATGCCGCCGACGACGCCGTGCTCGTCCACGGCGTGGTCGCGCCCGACCTCTCGCGGGCGCTCTTCTCGTACGCGGTCGTGGGCGAGACGGATGCTGCGCTCCCCGCGCCGCTGCGCCTGACCGGCCTGGATCCCGCCCGACGCTACCGGGTGTCGATGCTCGACGTCGGGGCTCCGCCGTCCGTGCTGCAGGATGCTCCGCCCCCGTGGCTCGACGCCGGGGTCGTGCTCACCGGCTCGGCTCTCATCGGCGTCGGGCTGCCGATGCCGCTCCTCACCCCCGGCAACGCTCTCGTCCTCCGCGTCGAAGCCGCCCCCGCCTGACCCCCCCGTTCGCCGGCAGGGCCCGGTTCGCCCGGCACGGCGTGGTTGCCGGCACGACGTGATCTTCCCGAGCGGGCGTCGTTTCCTCGAAGGGGCATGTTCCGCACGGGCGGAGAAATGCGCTCTGGTGCGAACCATGCCCGCTCGCGACGGGGCGCGGCGGGCGCGGACGTCTCACCGCCTCGCGGCGGTCTTCACCTGCTCGTAGGCGGACAGCGCGGCGGTGCGGGTCTCGCGCAGGTCGACGATCGGCTCGGGAGGCTCGTCGGCGAGGTGCTCGGGCGCCCACTGCCGCACGTAGTGGCCGTCCGGATCGAACTTCTTCGCCTGCAGCTCGGGGTTGAAGATCCGGAAGTACGGTGCCGCGTCGGCGCCCGATCCGGCGACCCATTGCCAGTTGAACGGGTTGTTCGCGGCATCCGCGTCGACCAGCGTGTCCCAGAACCACTCCTCGCCGCGCCGCCAGTCGATGAGCAGGTTCTTGACGAGGAAGGATGCCGCCACCATCCGCACGCGGTTGTGCATGTAGCCCGTCGCCCACAGCTCGCGCATGCCGGCATCGACGAGGGGCACGCCGGTGCGACCACGCTGCCAGGCCTCGAGGTGCGCAGGCCTCAGGCGCGGCCAGGGGAACGCGTCGAACTCCGCCCGAAGGTTCTCCGACGCGAGCGCGGGGGAGTGGAACAGCGTATGCCACGCGAACTCGCGCCACCCGAGCTCGGACAGGAACCGGCCGGCGCCTCCCGCCTCGACGGCCTCGTGCCACACCGTGAACGGACTCACTTCGCCCCATCGGAGGCGCGGTGACAGGAGCGACGTCGCTCCGGTGGCCGGCTCGTCGCGCGCCCGGTCGTATCGGCCGAGGTCGTCCCGCAGGAACTGCCGCACCCGTCGCCGGGCGGCCGGCTCGCCGGGCTCCCAGGTCTCGCGGAGGCCTCCCGCCCAGTCCGGGGAGTGCGGCAGGAGGTGCCAGTCGTCGAGGTCATCGGAGGCGAGCCGCGTCATGCCCGCGACCTCGACGGGCTCGGGCAGCGGCGCCCGCGGCGCGGGGAGTGCGAGACACGCGCGCCAGAACGGCGTGAAGACCGAGAAGTGGGTGCCGGCGCCGGTGGTCACGGTCCAGGGCTCGAACAGCAGCGAGCCGGCGAACGAGGCGACATCGACCCCGTCGGCACGGAGGGACTGCTTCAGCGCCGAATCGACCTCCCGTTCGGGCCCGCCGTAGCGTCGGTTCCAGAACACGGCGCCGGCCGCGGCATCCGCCACCGCTTCGCGGACCACCCGTGCCGCCGCGCCCCGCCGGAGCACCAGCCTGCCGCCGCGCTCGGCGAGGCGCTCGGCCAGCGATGACAGCGAGCCGTGCAGCCACCATCGCGCCGCCCCGCCCAGGTCGCGGATGCCCGGCGACTCCTCGTCGAGGACGTAGAGGCCGATGACCGGCTCGTCCCGATCGATCGCCGCGCGAAGGGCCGGGTTGTCGGCCAGACGGAGGTCGTCGCGGAACCACACGATGGACGGACTCGGCATGGTTCCCATCCTGACGTGCGATCGGTGCCGGCGGCCGGGGGTTGACAGCGCCGGGCGGTGAATCCGAGGGGAGGAATCCTCCTTCTGACCCGTTGCGGGGAGCTCGACGGCGGATTCCTCCCGTCCGTTTCACCGCCGCCGGGCCCGACCCCGCTTCGGCCAGGGCCATGTCGCGTGCCTCGGCCGGGGCCCCGAGAACAGTCATCCGCCCAATCTCCGCCGCCCGGATCTGAGTTGGCACGCCAGGGCACCCGACCGGCTTGCAGGGGCTTGCGCGATCCTGCAAGTTCTTGCGTACACTGAGCGCATGTCGAAGCGTCTCGCCGAAGTGGCGCGCAAGGTCGGGGTCAGCGAAGCGACCGTCAGCCGCGTTCTCAACGACAAGCCCGGGGTGTCCGATGCGACGCGCCAGGCGGTGCTCACCGCGCTCGACGTGCTCGGCTACGAGAGGCCGACGAAGCTGCGAGGCGAACGCGCCCGGCTCGTGGGGCTCGTGCTGCCCGAGCTGCAGAACCCGATCTTCCCGGCGCTCGCCGAGATCATCGGCGGCGGGCTCACCCAGAACGGCTACACGCCCCTGCTGTGCACGCAGAACTCGGGCGGGATCACCGAGTCGGACTACATCGACCTCCTCCTGCAGCAGCAGGTCTCCGGGGTGATCTTCCTGGGCGGCAACTACAGCCAGGCGGATGCCGCGCACGAGCACTACGAGCGGCTGCGGCAGGTGAACCTTCCCACGGTGCTCGTGAACGCCCGCATCGCGTCGCTCGACTTCGCAACCGTGTCGACGGATGACGCGGCAGCCGCGGAGCAGGCGATCCAGCACCTCCACCAGCTGGGTCATCGGCGTATCGGGATGCTGCTCGGGCCGCTCGACCACATTCCGTCGCAGCGCAAGCTCGCCGCGGCCCGCCCGCTCCTCGAGCGGCTGGGCGCACCGCTCGACGATGCCCTCGTGGTGCGCGGGCTGTACTCGCTGGAATCGGGGCAGGCCGGTGCCACCCGCCTCTTCGCGGCCGGTGCCACGGCCATCGTGTGCGCGAGCGACCCGCTCGCCCTCGGTGCGGTGCGGGCGGCCAGAAGGGCCGGTCTGCGCGTGCCCGAGGATGTGAGCGTCGTGGGTTTCGACGACTCGGCGCTGATGAGCTGCACGGAGCCGCCACTGACGACCGTCCGTCAGCCGATCGAGTCGATGGGTCGCACCGTGATCGAGCTCCTCTTGTCGCAGATCGCCGGCACGACGGAAGCCGGCGACGAGCTCCTGTTCGAGCCGGAGCTCGTCCTGCGTGCGTCGACCGGCCCGGCCGCGGCCTGAGTCTCGTCGGGCCGAGTCCGCGCGCGCAAGGTTAATCCGGCCTCATCTTGCCGGCGCGACGGTCGGCGCACTCCCGCGGGGATGTTCGACCGAATTCGGGTCGGACAGCGCGCTGATCGCGCGTCGCGCATCATGGGGAGCGACTCCGGCGCCGAGTTCGAACGTGCCGACGGGGGATGGCCGCCGCATCCGGTCGCGCCCGCCGGAACCGCCAGGCAAAAGGTGCGTCCACCGGTGCCGGGAGTGTCTCGCCCGATCGTTGACACCTGCGTGGAGCCCGCCTATCGTCGGCGAGGAGATATGTCGGCGACAGCAACATATTCCGGTCGTCGATGACCGCAGGTCCACTCGAAGGGGAGAAACGACCGAATGAACAGACACATCCGCACCGGCGTCACCGCCGTGGCAGCCCTCGGCCTCACGCTGAGCGTGGGGATCGCCGCAGCCCCGGCGTTCGCCGACGACGAGTACAAGGTGCTGGTCGTCGGGCAGACGCTCGGCTTCCGCCACTCGCACATCGACGACACCACCAATGCCGTCATCCAGCTCGGCGAGGACAACGGGTTCACGGTCGACGTGTGGGACAGCCGCCAGCCGGCCCTGACGCTCCCGAGCTCTCCCTTCACGTCGGGCGAGGACCTCTCGAAGTACGCGACGATCATCTTCGCGTCGCCCGTGGATGCCACCAACAACCTCGACCCCACCCGTCCGCGGCTTCTGAACGACTCCGAGCTCGCCGCGTTCCAGTCGTACATCCGGTCCGGCGGCGGCTACGTCGGGCTCCACGCTGCGACGGACTCGATGCACACCGTGCCCTGGTACAGCGAGCTGACCGGAGGGAGTGCGCGCTTCCGCAACCACCCCGCGCAGCAGACCGCGACCATGCGCGTCGAGAGCCCCGGACACCCGTCGACGACGATGCTGCCGACGGAGTGGGTCCGGTTCGACGAGTGGTACAACTTCACCGTCAACCCGCGTGAAGACGTGCACGTGCTCATCACCCTCGACGAGTCGACGTACAACCCGGGCAGCGGCGCGATGGGCGCGGACCACCCGATCGCCTGGTGCCACAACTTCGAGGGCGGCCGTTCCTGGTACGAGGCCGCGGGTCACACCGACGTGTCATGGAGCGATCCGCTGTTCCTCGAGCACATCCTGGGCGGCATCGAGTGGACCGCGGGCCTCGTCGCCGGCGGCGGCGACTGCGTCACCTTCGGGGAGGTCGGCGGCATCGTCGAGGGACTCTCGACCGGATCGGTGCGCGCCGAGAAGCTCTCGGCCGACATCGCCGCCTCCCTCGAGGCGGCCGAGGTCGCGGCCGACGCCGGTGAGCACGACTCCGCCATCAGCACGCTGAAGCGGGCGTCGCGCAAGGCTCACGGCCTCCAGGATGCCGTCCTGGTCGAGAAGATCGCCGACCTCATCGAGTGGCAGGAGGCCCTCCTGCCGTAACTCCGCGCGGCTCCGCCCGCGTCCATCCGAATCGGCCGCGTCCCCTGAGGGCGCGGCCGATTCGCGTCCGGTCGGCTCCGGATGCCCCGTCGGCGCCCGCAAGCGAGCGGAGCGGGATGTCCCGTCGGCCGAGCTGGCATCGGGCTTGGCGGGAGGCGAGCGAAGCCCGCCAGGGGAATGTCTCGGCCGACGGGGCATCCCGCGCAGTGGTGGGGCATGCCGCGCAGCCGGGGGAATGTCTCGGCCGACGGGGCATGCCGCGCAGCGGTGGGGCATGCCGCACAACACCCAAGCGCTCCGTGACCTCCTCGATCTCGTTGCATAATCGTGATCTTGCGTGATTCTGTACAAGACTTGCGTAATCGACATGTCGCGAATACATTCATCGCATCGAGTCTTTCTATCGACGATGAGGAGTTCCGTGGACAGCGACGTCCTCACCCGAGCGGGTCACGCCGACGCGGCCCGCACGCCCTCAGTCGCCGACCCGCTGTGGTGGCGCTCCGCCGTTATCTACCAGGTCTACGTGCGCAGCTTCGCTGACGGCAACGGCGACGGCACGGGCGACCTCGCTGGAGTGCGGGCCCACCTCGGGTATCTGAAGGACCTCGGCGTCGACGCGATCTGGTTCAACCCCTGGTACCCGAGCCCGCTCGCCGACGGGGGGTACGACGTGCAGGACTACCGCGACATCGACCCGCGGTTCGGCACCCTCGCCGAGGCCGAGGCGCTCATCGCGGAGGCGCTGGCACTCGGCATCCGCACCATCATCGACGTCGTTCCGAACCACGTCTCCGATCAGCACCCGTGGTTCCAGGCGGCGCTCGCCGCCGGCCCGGGCAGCCCCGAGCGGGAGCGCTTCTGGTTCCACCCCGGCAAGGGCGAGGACGGATCCGAGATTCCGACGCACTGGGTGTCGAGCTTCCAGGGCGAGACGTGGACGCGCACGACGAACCCCGACGGAACGCCGGGGGAGTGGTACCTCCACATGTTCACGCCCGAGCAGCCCGACCTGAACTGGAACCACCCCGATGTGCGCCGCGAGCACGAGGACATCCTCGCCTTCTGGTTCGACCGCGGCGTCGCGGGGGTGCGCATCGACTCGGCGGCCCTGCTGATCAAGGATCCCGACCTGCCCGAGGTCGGTGAGAAGCAGGGTCCCGGCGAGCACCCCACCGAGGACCGCGACGAGCTGCACGAGGTGTACCGCTCATGGCGGGCGGTCGCCGACTCGTACCCCGGCACGCGCGTGCTCGTCGGTGAGATCTGGGTGCCCGACATCGACCGGTTCACCGCGTACCTGCGCCCCGACGAGATGCACACCGCGTTCAACTTCGACTTCCTCGCGCGGCCGTGGGGGGCGGCATCCTTCCGCGAATCGATCTCGGCCACCCTCGCCGCGCATGCCCCTGTCGGCGCCCCGAGCACCTGGGTGCTGTCGAACCACGACGTCACGCGACCGGTCACGCGCTACGGTCGCGACGACACCGGATTCGCGTTCCTCAGGAAGCGGTTCGGCGTTCCGACCGATCCGCAGCTCGGCCTGCACCGGGCGCGGGCGGCGGCGCTGCTCGTCGCGGCGCTTCCGGGCAGCCTCTACATCTACCAGGGCGACGAACTCGGCCTGCCCGAGGTCGAGGATCTCCCGCTCGAGCTCATCGAGGATCCGATGCACTTCCGCTCGGGAGGCACCGATCCGGGTCGGGACGGATGCCGCGTTCCGCTGCCGTGGTCGGGGGGCGCGAGCCCCTTCGGCTTCGGTCCCGAGGGCTCGGCGCCGTGGCTGCCGCAGCCCGCGACGTGGGAGGGGCTGAGCATCGAGGCGCAGCAGGCCGACCCCGCGTCGACGCTGAACCTGTACCGCGACGCCCTGCGCCTGCGGCGCGAGCTGCCCGAGCTCGGCGACGGCCCGCTCGACTGGTGGGACGACGTCGTGGCCGGCCATGCCGACGTGCTCGCCTTCCGCCGCGGACCCGGGTTCGCGTGCGTCGTGAACACCGGCGACGATCCCGTGGCCCTTCCGACGGACGCGGGCCTCCTTCTCTCGAGCTCGCCGCTCGAGCACGGCGCCCTCCCGGGCAACGCCACCGCATGGCTGCGCACCGACGCAGCGACGGACACCACCCCCCGCACCAACACCCACACCACGGCGGGCTCCGCGCCGAGAGGCTGACGCGGATACCGCCACCACGAAAGGAAATGACGATGAAGTCACCAGCAAGGGTCCTGCTCGCCGGTGTCGCCACGTTGGCGACCGTCGGCGCGCTCGTCGGCTGTGCGGCCGGCGGAGGCGAGGATGCCGGCGGAAAGACCGAACTGCGCGTCGCGACGTTCCCCCCGGGCGCCGACGCCGCGGCGTACGAGGCGTTCGCCGCGCAGGAGGAGCAGTTCGAGGAGGAGCACCCCGACATCGACATCATCGGTGTCGAGTACGAGTGGGAGGGGCCGACGTTCGCGGTCCAGCTCGCCGGCGGCAGCCTGCCCGACGTGTTCACGGTCCCGTTCACCGACGCGAAGACGCTCCTCGAGAACGACCAGCTCATGGACGTCACCGAGGAGATGGACGAGCTCGGCTACACCGACAGCTTCAACCCGATCATCCTCGACGGCGTCACCGGGTCGGACGGCCGGATCTACGGCTTCCCGCGCCAGGCGTACGCCAACGCGCTCTCCTACAACCGCGAGCTGTTCGAGGCCGCCGGCCTCGATCCCGACAGCCCGCCCACGACGTGGGACGAGGTGCGCGAGTACGCCAAGCAGATCACCGACGCGACCGGCAAGGCCGGCTACTCGCAGATGGCGATCAACAACACCGGCGGCTGGCAGCTGACGGTGGGCACGGTCGCCCGCGGCGGTCGTACGCAGACCGACAACGGCGACGGCACCGCCGAGTCGACGATCGACAACGACGCCACGCGGGGGGTCCTGGAGTTCCTGCACGCGCTGAAGTGGGAGGACGGCTCGTTCGGCTCGAAGGTCGACCTCGACTGGGGCACGATCAACCAGGAGTTCGCCGCCGGCAACATCGGCATGTACACGACCGGATCCGACATCTACACGGCGCTCGTGCGCGACTTCGGGCTCGACTCGGAGGTCTACGGCCTCACCGTCATCCCGCTCGAGGGCGAGGACCCGGGCACGCTCGGCGGCGGCGACATCGCCGTGATGAGCCCGACCATCGACGACGAGACGAAGGCCGCCGGCGTCGAGTGGATCGACTGGTACTACATGCAGAAGCTCCTCGACGAGGACGCCGCCAAGCTCGACGCGAAGACGCTCAACGAGTCGGGTCAGGCCGTCGGCACCCCGCTCCTCCCGGTGCTGAGCCGCGAGCTGTACGAGGAGTCGCTCGTCTGGATCGACGAGTACATCAACGTGCCGCGGGAGCAGATGGCGCCGTTCACCGACGCCATCTGGGACCAGGCCCCGGTCGGCGAGGCGAAGGTGAAGACCCAGGAGGTCTATGCACTGCTCGACAAGGTCGTCCAGACGGTCCTCACCGATGAGAACGCCGACATCGACGCACTCCTCGCGCAGGCCCAGACCGACGCGCAGGCGCTGCTCGACTCGTAACGACGAAGCGGATGCCGCGCCCCGGCGCTCGCCCGCCGGGGCGCGGCATCCCGTCCGACGCATTTCGTCTCGTCGCCTCGATCCTCGCTCGATGACCGGTGCTCCTGGTCGTCGAGCGGGCGAAGCGAGACGAAACGCCCCGAACGCACGATGAACTCCAGCAAAGGCACCCGATGACGATGACCACCGAGGAGCGGCCGGCCGCGGCATCCGCACCTCCTGCACCGCCCGCCCGCCGGAGGACCAGGCGCTCGCCGCTCACCTGGTACCGCGGCGGGGGGCTCGCGAACCTCGTGTTCGTGCTGCCCATGCTGTTCGTGTTCGTCTTCTTCTCGTGGTCGCCGATCGTGCAGTCGGTGGTCATGAGCCTCCAGAAGACGAACATGATCGTCTCGGAGTGGGTGGGCTTCGACAACTACGTCGCCGTGCTCACCGACCCCGAACTCGGCCGAGCGGTGATCAACACGATCTACTTCGCGCTGCTGGCGCTGCTGTTCGGCTTCCCGATCCCGCTGTTCGTCGCGGTGCTCATGAGCGAGGTGCGCCGCGGCAAGGGGCTGTACTCGGCACTCGCCTACCTCCCTGTCGTGATCCCGCCCGTGGTCGCCGTGCTGCTGTGGAAGTTCTTCTACAGCGCCGATCCGTCGGGCGTCTTCAACACGGTGCTCGGCTGGGTCGGCATAGCGCCGCAGCCATGGCTCTCGTCGGCAGCCCAGGCGATGCCGGCGCTGGTGCTCGAGGCGACGTGGGCCGCGGCCGGCGGGTCGATCATCATCTACCTCGCCGCGCTGCTCTCGGTGCCGCCGGAGCTCTACGACGCCGCCGAGGTCGACGGCGCGGGCATCTGGCGGAAGGTCTGGCACGTCACGCTGCCGCAGCTGCGCGGCATCCTCTTCATCATGTTCATCCTGCAGATCATCGCGACCGCGCAGGTGTTCCTCGAGCCGTTCCTGTTCACCGGCGGCGGCCCGGCCGGCGCGACGAAGACGATCCTGCTCTATATCTACGACAAGGCGTTCCGCAACAGCCTCGGCGGCGACTACGGCGAGGCGACGGCGGTGTCGGTGCTGCTTGCGATCGTCCTGGCGATCCTGTCCTGGCTGTACTTCAGGCTCACGAACCGCTGGAGCACCTCATGACCACTTCGATCAGCAACGCAGAGGGTCGCGAGGGACTGCGCGGGTGGATGTCGCGGCGCGGCACCGGCGGCGGCCGCAAGCGCGAGTCGCTCGACGATCTGGCCGACCGCACGATCGTCTCGGACTCCGAGCGTCGCCGGCCCGGCACGAGGTTCGGGATGTCGCTGACCCACGTCTTCCTCGCCGTCACGCTCGTCATCGCCGGCCTCGGGCCGATCCTGTGGCTCGCGAAGTCGGCGATCACGCCCACGCAGGACACCATTCAGCAGCCGTTCGCGCTCTGGCCGAACGGGATGGACTGGGCCAACCTGTCGACGGCGTGGAACGACATCCACATCGACCTCTACTTCTGGAACACGATCGTCATCGCCCTCGGCGCCTGGGTCGTGCAGCTGTTCATCGCGACGACCGCCGGGTACGCGCTCTCGGTGCTGCGGCCGAAGTACGCACCGGTGCTGAGCGCGCTGGTGCTCGCGACGCTCTTCATCCCCGGGATCGTCCTTCTCGTGCCGCTGTACCTGACGATCGTCAACCCGCCCCTCCTGGGCGACGTCAGCCTTCTCAACAACTACCTCGCCGTCTGGCTGCCGATGGGAGCGAACGCGTTCAACATCCTTCTGGTGAAGCGCTTCTTCGACAATCTGCCGCGCGAGGTCTTCGAGGCTGCTCGCACGGACGGGGCCGGCCCGTTCCGCCTGTTCTGGTCGATCGTGCTCCCGATGTCGAAGCCGATCCTCGGCGTCGTCTCGGTGTTCGCGATCATCGCGGCCTGGAAGGACTACCTCTGGCCGATGCTGGTGCTCCCCGATCCGGCGGTGCAGCCGCTGTCGGTGCGCCTCCCGGCCGTTCAGTCCCAGACCGAGCTCGACGTGTTCCTGGCGGCGCTCGCGATCGCGACCCTGATCCCGATCGCGATGTTCCTGATCTTCCAGTCCGTCTTCCTCCGCTCCGCCGGCCTCGGCGGCGCCGTGAAGGGCTGACCCCCCTCTCCCCTCCCCGCCCGTGTGCCGTTTGTGTGGAGATGATGCCGTTCCATGCACGCGGAAACGCCACCTTCTTCACACAAACGGGCGGTGAGCGCGGGCTTGCAGCGCGCGACGTACGCGGGCCGCGATGCCGCGCGGATGAGTCAGGTGCTGCTTCAGGACGTGGATCACCACCCATCCCTCGGCGAGGATGCGGTCCAGCTGCTCCTTGTCGAGGCGGTACTGCGCCTCGTCGAGTCGATGGATCTCGCCGTCATACTCGATCAGCACGCGGTGGTCGGGGTAGGCCAGATCGCCGTGCCTGATCAGGCGGTCCCACTGGTCGCGGATCGGATGATTCACGACCGGCTCGGGAAGGCCATGATCGAGGAGGATCATCCGAAGCTCGGTCTCCTTCGGAGAGTCGGTGCGAGGGCGCACGAGTTCGACAGCGGCCCGCAGCCGCTTGATTCCGTGCCGCCCGGCCGACCTCTCGACGGCGCGGCGGAGATCGGCCACCGTCGCGTCCGGCGCCCGACGACGAACGAGGTGGTCTCCGACGACGATCAGCTCCCGCACCGTCAGCACGCTCGCCAGCGCCACCCACGTCGATACCGGCGGCGTCACGCGCAGGTCGCCGACACGGGCCACGGTCCGCACGTCGCGTGGCGACAGGTGTGAGTCGATCCCGTCGATGCGTGGCCGATCCTCCTGGCGCGCGACCGAGACGTGGAGCGTCGTCGACAGCGCGAGGCGCGGGGGAAGCGGCATCCCGTGCAGATGCGCCGCGGTCGCATGGCTGAACACTGCGGCCGGCGTCATCCCCTTCGCGACGGCCTGCGCCTTGGCGGTGACGATGGCGTGGACGTAATCCCAGTCAGACTCGCCCGGGACCGATGCCGTGCGTACGGCATCCGACCCCGCGAAGACACGAACGCCGCGCATCGGAGCGCGAAGATCGCTCCGGCGAGTCCGAGCGGGTGTGGCCCCGGCAGCGACGGCGTCGCGGACGAGAAAGGATGTCGCGTCGAGTCCGGGAGGCAGAGGTCGTGGCCGTCGCACTGGTTCATGCTCGCGCTGTCGTCGTCCGCCGACCCGGTCAGCGCCCACTCCCGTGCAATCCCCGTGCCCGCGCGCCCCTGTGCAGGAGCCTCGCCCCCTCACGCCCCCGCCCCACGCCCCCGCCCCACGCCCCCGCCCCACGCCCCGCCCCCCGCCCCGCCCCACACCCCCGCCCCACGCCCCCGCCCCGCCTCTCCCGCGGGTGTGGAGTAGTTGCCGATACGGGCTCCGCAAACAGAGCTCTACTCCACACAAACCGACGTACGTGCGGGACGCGAACCGCCGTACGTGCGGGACGCGAACCGACGTACTGGCGGGACGCGAACCGACGTACGCGCGGGACGCGAACCGCCGTACGTGCGGGACGCGACGCCGCACGTGCGGGTCGCGACGACGTACGTGCGGGACGCGAACCGACGCACGTGGGGGACGCGACGACGTACGTGCGGGACGCGACCACTTACGTGCGGGACGCGACGCCGCGCGTGCGGGCGAACGGGGCAGACGCGGGTCAGAGACCGTGGGTCGGGTGCGACTTCGGGATCACGATGAGCAGAGCGCCGGGGTCGACGCGGGTGCGGACCGCCACGGCCTCCCCGAACTCGTCGCCGTCGAGCTGCACCGGCTTGGGCTCGTGGGTGGCGATCTCGATCCCGCTGCCCCGGGAGTACCGCACCGAGTTGTCCTTCGTGCGCAGCGCGATCACGCGCCGCCCGGCGCGGAAGCGACGGAGGACGCTGTTGTCCCACGCGACCCGGCGCCAGACGAAGATCCAGCCCAGCGGGCCCTTGGGCTGGAAGATCACGATGTCGAGCGCGCCGTCCGCGACGGACGCGTCGGGGATGAGTTCGAGGCCGGCGGGCAGCGAGCCGCAGTTCGCGAACAGGATGCTCTGCACCCGCGCCGAGTGCAGTCGCGCCTCGGGCAGCTGGTACATCACTCGGAACGGTTTCGCGCTGGGCAGCGACCTCGCCGCGCCGTCGACGTACGCCACCCATCCCACGGTCTTCTTCAGCTGCGGGCTGGTGTTGGCGATCATGGCCGCGTCGAGCCCGATCCCGCCCATGACGACGAACGCGTGCTCCTCGTGCGTCCCGTCGGGACGCTGGAGCCGCGACCATCCGACGTCCATCGGAAGGGTGTCGCCGTCGAACACGGCGCGCATCATCGCCTCGGGCTCGGCCAGGGGCAGCTTCAGGTTGCGGGCGAGCAGGTTGCCGGTGCCGCTCGGGACGATCGCCAGGCGTACGCCGGATCCGCTCATCGCCTCGGACACGGCGCGCACGGTCCCGTCGCCGCCGGCGACCAGCACGGCATCGGCTCCGGCGTCGAGTGCCTGGCGCGTCACGTCGTCGCCCAGGTCGTCGACCGTGGTCTCGAAGAAGAGGGGCTCCGCCCAGCCGGCCCGGGCGGAGAGGCGCGTGAGCGCCGCCCGCAGGGCGGCGCCGTCTGCCTTGATCGGGTTGTAGATCAGAGCCGCTGTCGGGCTCCGATGCTCTGCTCCGCCGTCGATCGCGACAGTCTGGCCTTCCTGATCGACCTGCCGCTCTTCGCCGCCGCCCTGAGAGGGGGATCGCCCCGCACTCTCGTCGTCGGGTGCGGTGGCGGCCATGCCTACAGATTATGGCCAGGTGAGGGGCAGGATGCCGCGTCCCGCCCGCCGACTAAGGTTGAAGGGTGATCGATCCTGTCCTTCTTCGCGAGAATCCCGTGCTGGTCAAGCGGTCGCAGGAGGCCCGCGGAGAGTCTCCTGACACCGTCGACGCCGCTCTGGAGGCCGACCGCGATCGCCGTGCCGCGATCACCGCCTTCGAGGAGCTCCGGGCGGCGCAGAACGTCCACGGCAAGAAGGTCGCTCAGGCGCCGAAGGACGAGAAGGCGGCGCTCGTCGCCGAGGCGAAGGAGCTCAGCGAGCGGGTCAAGCAGGCTCAGCACGCCGTGACGGCGGCGGAGGAGGCATCCGCTCTCGCCCTCGCCAAGATCGAGAACATCGTGATCGACGGCGTCCCGGCGGGCGGCGAGGAGGACTTCGTCACGCTCCGCACGCACGGCGAGGTCCCGGCTTTCGGCTTCGAGCCGCGCGACCACCTCGAGCTGGGTGAGAAGCTCGACGCGATCGACATGGAGCGCGGCACGAAGGTGTCGGGCAGCCGGTTCTACTTCCTCAAGGGCATCGGCGCGCGACTCGAGATCGCGCTCATGAACCTGGCGCTCGACCGCGCGCTGCAGGCCGGTTTCATCCCGCTCATCCCGCCGACGCTGGTGCGGCCCGAGATCATGCGCGGCACCGGGTTCCTCGGCCAGCACGCGGCCGAGGTCTACCACCTCGAAGACGACGACATGTACCTCGTCGGCACCAGCGAGGTGCCGCTGGCCGGCTACCACATGGACGAGATCCTCGATCTGGGCAAGGGCGCGAAGCGCTACGCCGGCTGGTCGACGTGCTATCGCCGCGAGGCCGGGTCGTACGGCAAGGACACCCGCGGCATCATCCGCGTGCACCAGTTCAACAAGCTCGAGATGTTCGTCTACACGACCGCCGAGGATGCCGAGGCCGAGCACCTCCGGCTCGTGGCGCTGCAGGAGGCGCTGCTGCAGGACCTCGGCCTCAGCTACCGCGTCATCGACGTCGCCGCAGGCGACCTCGGCTCGAGCGCGGCGCGCAAGTACGACGTGGAGGCGTGGGTGCCGACGCAGAACGCCTACCGCGAGCTGACCTCGACGTCGAACTGCACGACGTACCAGGCGCGCCGGCTCGACATCCGCCACCGCCTCCCCGCCGAACCGGGCAAGGGGAGCGGCAAGACCGAGCACGTCGCGACGCTCAACGGCACGCTGGCCACGACCCGGTGGATCGTCGCGATCCTCGAGACGCACCAGCGCGAAGACGGCTCCGTCGTCGTGCCCGAGGTGCTCCGCCCGTATCTGGGCGGCCTCGAGGTCATGGAGCCGATCGCGTGACCGAGGCCCACTTGCCCGCGACCGGCTCCATCAAGGTCGTCAAGCCGAAGAAGGCCGCCAAGCTCGTCGAGCGGGTCGCCCGCGACACCGAGGACCCGTCCGTCGCGACCGACCGCCTCCTCATCGTGCTCGACATCGACGGCACGGTGATCCTCGAGGACGAGTCGCTCAGCCCGGGCGTCGTCGAAGCGGTCGAGCACGCCCAGCGCGCCGGCCACGAGGTCATGATCGCGACCGGACGCAGCTGGGAGGGCACGCGCGGCATCCTGCGCGTCCTCGGCATCGCGCCAGAGTACGTCGTGTGCTCCAACGGCGCGGTCGTGCTGAAGCGCATCGAGGCGGACGACCTGCAGTACGAGCGGGTGCACGTCGAGACCTTCGACCCCGAGGAGGTGCTCACGCTGCTCCGCGAGCACCTCCCCGACGCGCGCTACCTGGTCGAGCTCCCCGACGGGCAGCGGCTCTACACCGAGTACCTCGAGGACTGGAACCTCGTGCACGCGCGCCGCGTCGCCTTCGAGGAGCTCGCGGCGCAGCGGGTCTGCCGCATCGTCGTCGTGGCGCCCGAGCAGGGCGAGAAGGACTTCGTCGAGCTGGTCGCCCGCATCGGGCTCAACCAGGTGTCGTACGCCGTCGGCTGGACCGCGTGGCTCGACATCGCGCCCCAGGGCGTCGACAAGAGCACCGGCCTCGAGCGCGTGCGCACGGCGCTCGGCTTCGACCCCGCCCACGTGCTCGTCATCGGCGACGGCCGCAACGACGTCGGCATGTTCCGCTGGGCGCTGGAGAACGGCGGCCGCGCGGTGGCGATGGAGCAGGGCCCGCAGGAGGTGCGGGATGCCGCGGGCGAGACCACGACCTCGGTCGAGGCCGGCGGCGTGGCCGCGGTCCTCCGCACTCTCTAGCGCGCCGGGTCGCGGCATCCGGAGCGCCTTTCAGAGCTTCCACAGGCGCTCCTGGAAGAATCGCCGACAGTGCTGTCGGTTAGACTCGACGACTGTCGACGGATGCCTCCCGCAAGGGTGAGATCGGTCGGGAGGGTTGTCCGAGCGGCCGATGGACCTGGTCTTGAAAACCAGTGGGCAGCAATGTCCCGTGGGTTCGAATCCCACACCCTCCGCAGAGATGGTCAGCCGGGGGGCGAACCGAGAGTCAGCACCCCGAGAGGACGCGAGTGACCGAGAGGACCAAGCCGGCGCGGCGCGGCCGTCGCACGGTCGCGCGGCACGGTGAGCTGACGTCGCCGCACCCGCTCTCGCTGATCCTCAAGATCGTCGGCGTGGTGGTGGCGGTCGTCCTGGTATCGGGCGCCGGCGTCGCCGCGTACGCGGCGTACGACTTCACCGCGAGCATCGCCGACAAGTCGGTCGCACTCGAGGGGCAGGGCGAGGTCCCGCCCGACATCGGCGCGATCGAGGGCGGGGTGAACCTGCTCCTCGTCGGCACAGACGAGTGCGAGCCGAAGTTCAAGCAGTACTTCGGCGACCGCTGCACCGGCGCCGATGCCGGCGGACAGCTCAACGACGTGAACATGCTGGTGCACATCTCCGACAGCCCGCGCCGTGTGACGGTGGTGTCGTTTCCTCGCGACCTCATGATCCCGCTGCCCTCGTGCACCGCGGAGGACGGCTCGGTCAACGGCGAGACCTCCAAGACACAGATCAACGAGGCCTGGGCCCACGGCGGCCTGTCGTGCGTGACCAAGACCGTCTCCGAGATCAGCGGGCAGAACATCCCCTTCGCGGCCAAGGTGAGCTTCGGCAACGTCATCAACATCACCGACGCGATCGGCGGTGTCGATGTGTGCATCGGCAACGGCGGCATCAAGGACCCGTACACCGGCATCGACTGGCCGGCCGGTCCGCGCAACGTCCAGGGCATCGAGGCGCTCCAGTTCCTTCGCACGCGGTACGGACTGGAGAACGGCAGCGACCTCGCGCGCATCAGCAACCAGCAGCAGTACATGTCGAGCCTCGCCCGCCGGCTCGTGAGCGAAGAGGTGCTGTCCGACCCCGCGACGCTCTACAAGCTCGCGACGACGGCCGTCGACAACATCACCCCGAGCGAGTCGCTCGCGAACCCGATGACGATGGTCCAGATCGCCCTGGCCGTCAAGAACGTCCCGTTCGAGGAGATCGTCTTCGTGCAGTACCCGGTCGATCAAGACCCCTACGACGACAACCGCGTCGTGCCCAATCACGAGGCCGCCGATGCCCTGTGGGCGGCGCTCGCCGCGAACGAGCCGATCCAGGTGACCAACGACGCCAACCTGGGCGGCGGCGTGATCACAGCTGAGCCGGACCCTGCCGCGACCTCCACCCCCGTCGCGACGCCGACGCCGGGGTCGACCGAGACGCCTGCTCCGACCGAGGAAGCGGTGGAGCTCCCCGACTCGATCCCGGGGACGTCGGCGGCCGATCGCACCTGCTCGGCCGGAAACGTGAGGGCCGACGGCTGATGGCGGCCGGCACGAGCCCCCGGGCAGGGGGGCAGGCACCACTCGCGCGCCACGCGGCGCGGCGCGATCGGCATCCGATCATGGCCCTGCTCGCGATGTTCGCGGTCGCGGTCGCCGTCGTCGGCGTCAGCGCGGCGGGCCTGACCGTCTTCAGCGTGTGGGACGCCGCGAACTCGCTCAACGCGAACGCGGTCGTCCTCGACGAGGACGAGGAGATCCCGCCGTCACTGGGGGCGATCGAGGGCGGGGTCAACCTCCTCATGGTGGGCACGGATTCGTGCGACGGGCAGAACGCGGCGCTCTCGTCGGCGTGCCAGAACGGCGACACCGAGGGGGAGCGCAACGACGTCACGATGCTCGTGCACATCTCGGACGAGCCGCGCCGCGTCACGGTGGTGTCCTTCCCCCGCGACATGATCGTGCCGATCCCCGCGTGCCCGAACCCCGACGGGGGCGAGTACTCGGCCATGAGCGCGCAGAAGATCAACGCGTCGTACTCGTACGGCGGGCTGGCGTGCACGGCGAGGACCGTCGAGGCGCTCATCGGCGACAAGATCGATTTCGCGGCCGCGATCCGCTGGACCGGCGTCATCAACATGTCCGACGCCATCGGCGGCGTCGAGGTCTGCGTCGCCGGCGATATCAAGGATGAGCACACCGGGCTCTCCCTGACCGCGGGCACCCACACTCTCCAGGGCGTGCAGGCGCTCCAGTTCCTGCGCGTCCGCCATGGCATCGGCGACGGGTCCGACCTGGGGCGCATCTCCAACCAGCAGCAGTTCATGTCGTCCTTGGTGCGCACGCTCCAGTCCGACGCCGTGCTCGCCAACCCGAGCGTTCTGCTCAAACTGGCGACGACGGCGGTCAGCCAGGTGCAGCAGGAGCAGCTCGTGCTGAGCCAGTCCCTCGCCAATCCGACGCTGATGGTCCAGATCGCGATGGCCGTGAAGGACGTGCCGTACGAGGACATCGTGTTCGTGCAGTACCCCACGTATTACGAGTCGAGCTACGAAGGCGAATTGCTGCTTCCGGTGACTCAGGCCGCGGACGTCCTGTTCACCGCTCTCCGCGAGAACCAGCCGATCACGCTCACGGGCGAGGCGAGCCAGGGCTTCGGGGTCGAGGTCACCGGCGAGGCTGCCCAGCCGACGGCCACGCCGTCGCCGACCCCGGATGCCTCGGCGGAGGGCGGCTCGGCCGACGAGACGCCCGCAGCGACGACTCCGGAGACCCGCGTGGACCTTCCGTCCGACATCGCTGGCCAGACGGCTGCCCAGACCACCTGCACCGTTCCGGAGTAGCGCTCCCGGCCACGATGCCGCCGGTGCAGAACCGGTGGAGGGGCGAGCGGTTTCGAAAACTTCGAAAACGGTTGCGGTCCCGTCGCTGTTACCGATAACGTCCACCTCACGTGTGACATCGCTCGCGGACGAGCGGTGCGTGAGAGGACAGGCGACGTGGACTGGACCAACACCCGAACCCGAACACGGGCGACCGTGGCAGCCGTGGGAGCTGCCGCCGTCATCGGCAGCTCGCTGCTCGTGACGACCCCGGCGTATGCCGACAACGCCGACATCGGCTACCCGACGTTCACCGGCAGTGCGACACCGGTGCCGAGCACCGGCGTGACGTACACGCCGGGAAACCAGCTGCAGAAGATCTACGACGCCGACATCGCGGGCGGCGCCGGCGTGAGCCCTGCGAAGGACTTCTGGATCGACGGGATGCTCGCACGCACGGGCACCGCCGGAAGCTTCGACGACACCAACCAGTGGCTCTTCTCGCGCGGCCGGGCCGCGTTCATGAAGACCCACACGCCCGGCACCCTCGGCTTCCAGGGCCAGCTCGCCTACTGGGAGTCGATCGACAACCGCGGCGGGTACACGATCACGGCCCAGGTCGGCGGCTCCACCGTCGCCCTCACCGAGGACACCGCGCAGCGCAAGCAGACGCCGAGCTACTGGCGGAGCGTCCACCGCAACGCCGCGAGCGGCCTCGAGATCGTGCAGACGAAGTTCATCACCGACGCCAACGTGCTCGTGACGAACCTCGAGGTCAAGGCGACCGGGGCGGCGCAGACCGTGACGCTGCGCGCCGCCTCGCCCTATGCGACGACCGTCGCCGGCACCGAGCTCACCGGCACCGTCTCGGCGCTCAACAACCTCACCACCCTGTTCCCGCGCTTCTCCGGCGACGGCTTCACCCCCGACGCCGGATCCCTCGCGCGCACGGTCAGCGTGCCCGCCGGCGGCAGCGTCACGGCCAAGGTGCAGCTCGGTCTCGTCACCACCGAGATCCCGGCATCCCGCACCGAGTACGACGCGTACCGTGCGGCCACCCCCGGCGCGGCGTACGCGACCCACGTCGCCGCGTACAACCAGTGGTGGGCCGACAACGTGCCCTACCTCGACACCCCCGAGGACAACATCGACAAGACGCTGTTCTACCGCTGGTGGCTCATGCGTTTCAACTACCTCGACGCCGACATCCCGGGCAACGACTACCAGTTCCCGACGTCGATGGAGGGCGTGCTCGGCTACAACAACGCCATCGTCCTGACGACCGGCATGTTCATCGACGACCTCAAGTACTTCCGTGACCCGATCTACTCGTACGGCCCGTGGGTGTCGGCGGGCGAGACGTCGAAGAGCTACAAGTTCACCGACAACCCCGGCGATCCGGCGAACTGGTCGAACAGCTATACGCAGTACATCTCGGAGGCCGCGTGGCGGTCGTACCAGCTGCACGGCGGACCGACGGCGATCGCCGAGAACCTCGCCGAGTACGCCGAGTTCGACGTCGAGGGCCTCGTCGACGCGTACGACTTCAACGACAACGGCCTCATCGAGTACAGCTGGGGCGCGATGACCGGCAACGACGCCGACGCGGTGTCGTTCGACTGGCGCGCGGGCAACATGGACCGGGCCGAGAACGCCTACCTCTACTCCAACGCGAAGGCGTCCGCGGAGGCGTACCGCGTGGCGGGCAACGAGGCGAAGGCCGACGAGATGGATGCGTTCGCGCAGAACATCAAGGAGCAGGTCGTCGATGTGCTCTGGAACGCCGACGACAACCTCCTCGAGCACGCGATGGCCGACAACGGCGAGCACGTGCCGTGGAAGGAGATCAACAACTACTACCCGTACACGGTCGGCCTGATGCCGAAGCCGGGCGACGCGGACTACGACGACGACTACGTCGACGCGCTGCGCCTCTGGGCCGACGACAAGGAGTACCCGATCTTCCCCTTCTACACCGCGAACCAGGCCGACAAGGCCGAGGCCGCGGCCGAGGGCGACCCAGGCAGCAACAACTTCTCGATCATCAACTCGACGGTGACGTTCCGCATGCTCTCGAGCGTGCTGCGCGACTACCCGACCGACGCGATCGACGAGGAATGGTACAAGAAGCTCCTCTATTGGAACGCGTGGGCGCACTACCAGAACGGCGGCGACAACCGCCTGCCCGACCAGAACGAGTTCTGGTCGGACGGCTCGGCCGACCCGCAGCGGATCGGCTACCGGTCGTGGATCCACCACACGATCCTCGGGGCGACGAACTTCACCATGATCGAGGACGCGATGGGCCTGCGCCCGCGCAGCGATGCGAAGATCGAGCTCGACCCGATCGACATCGACTGGGACCACTTCACCGCGAACAACATCCGCTACCGCGACAAGGACCTGACGGTCACATGGGATGAGCCGGGCGGCGAGCGCCACTACGGCGACGATGTGCCCGAGGGCTACTCGGTCTTCCTCGACGGTGAGCTGGCGTTCACGGTCGACGGCCTCGGCAAGGTCGTCTACGACCCCGCGACGGGCGAGGTGGAGACCGAGGACAGCCTGACCGTCACCACCGCCACGACCGCATCGGTGCAGGCGCCGCAGGACGTGCGCTTCGGCAACGACGCGCCGGTCGTCGACCTGTTCGCCAAGGCGGGGGCGGATGTCGCGGACCAGAGCACCGGCAGCGCGAACCTCGCCGCGGGCAAGGCCGTGACGGCCACGCACTCGGCGAGCGGCCGCGCCCCCGCGGCCGCCGTCAACGGCAACACGATCAACGAGCCCTTCTGGGGGACCGCGGGATCGCCGAACGCCAAGGACTCGCTCACGATCGACCTCGGCGGCGAGCAGACCTTCGACGACGTGCGGGCGTTCTTCTACAAGACGTCGTCGTCGGCGACCGTGGCCGGCTATGCCGAGCCGTCGATGTACGCCGTCGAGTACCGCTCGGGCGGGCAGTGGCATCCGGTGCCCTCGCAGGCACGGACGCCGGTGTACCCGCGCGGCAACCTCAACCACATCCAGTTCCCCGAGGTCACCGGCGACGCCGTGCGGCTCACGGTGACCCACGCCGCCGGGTTCAAGACCGGCGTCAAGGAGGTGCAGGTCTTCCGCACGGGCGTCGAGGCGCCGGCGAGCACGAACCAGGCGCCGCAGGTCGACGCGTGGCTGAAGCCCGGTGTCGCGATCCCCGGCCAGGCCGACCTCGTCGGCACGGCCAAGGACGACGGCCTCCCCGCCGGAACCCTCGCGTCGGAGTGGAGCGTCGTGTCGGCACCGGCCGGCGGGCTGGCGCTGTTCGACGCCCCGACGTCGCCGTCGACCGTCGCCCGGTTCACGGCTGCGGGGCAGTACGTGCTGCGCCTGACCTCGACCGACGGCGAGCTCACCAGCTCGAAGGACGTCACGGTCTCCGGCTCGGTCGCGACCCAGGGCACCAACGTCGCCTCGGGGGCCACGCCCACCGCCGAGTACACGGCCGGCTGGAACAACGTCAACGCCGTCAACGACGGTCGCGTGCTGCACTCGGGCGGTCAGCAGACCGACCTGTGGGGAACGTGGTCGGGCTCGCGTCCGGCGACCCGGTGGATCCAGTACCAGTGGCCGACGCCCGTGCGGGTGGACAGCACCGAGGTCGCGTTCTGGGCCGACCAGACCAGCGCCACCTCCGGCGCGGGCGTGAACATCCCCACGTCGTGGAAGGCGCAGTACTGGAACGGCACGACGTGGGTCGACGTGACCGGCGCCGACCAGTACGGCGTCGCGCGCGACGCGACGAACGTCACGTCGTTCGACCCGGTGACCACGACGCGTCTGCGCCTCGTGCTCAGCGCGGCGGGCCCCGGCACGGGCGCCGAGCCGTACGCCGGCGTGGCCGTGAGCGAGTGGCGCGTGTTCGCCGAGGCTCCGACCGGCATCGAGCCCATCGACTTGCGGACCGGAGTCGGGGTCGTCCCGACGCTGCCTGAGCGGGTCGACGCGATCTTCGCGGACGGCAGCCGCTCGTCCGAGCTCGTCGCGTGGGGCCCGATCGACGGGGAGCAGGTGGCCACGGAAGGCACCTTCGACGTCGTGGGCATCGTCGCGGGCTCTCCCGTGCCGGCTCGGGCATCGGTGTGGGTGCGTGCCACGGCACCCGGCCAGATCAACTCGGTCGACGCGGTCGGGGCGAAGACCCCGACGGGTGTCGCCCCTCAGCTGCCCGACACGGTCGGCGTGCTCTACAACGACGGCTCGCGTGAGGACCTGCCGGTGGAGTGGGAGGCGGTGGATGCCGCGGACTACGCCACCGACGGCGAGTTCACCGTCGCCGGCACCGTGCAGAGCGCGATCGCGGGCACCAAGGCCGCGACGGCGACCGTCACGGTCGGCGAGGGGGGCGGGGGAGGACCGGACACGACCGCACCGGTCGCGAACCTCTCGTTCGCCCCGGCGGCCCCGGCGAGCGGCTGGCACACGGCAGCCGTGCAGGTCAGCGCCACGGCGACCGACAACCGCGACACGTCGCCGTCGATCGAGCTCTCGGTCGACGGAGGCGCGTGGACGGCGTACACCGCCGCGGTCGCCGTGACGGCCGACGGCGCGCACACGGTGCGGGCGCGGGCGACGGATGACGCGGGCAACGTGTCCCCCGTGGTCGAGACGGCGTTCAAGATCGATGCCACCGCTCCGACGCTCGCGCCGGTGTCCGACCCCGTCGCGCGCACGGTCAAGGCGACCGCCGCCGACGCAGGGTCGGGGGTGGACGGCCTCGAATACCGGGTCGACGACGCCGAGGAGTGGACCGCGTACAGCGGCACCATCCTCGTCGGGCTCGAGGAGACCACGGTCCACCTCCGCGCGACCGACGACGCGGGCAACGTGTCCGCCGTCGAGAGCGTCGAGGTGCCCGCGTCGAACGGCGAGCACCGTCGCAACGTCGCCCTCCTCGCGACGCCGACCGCGTCGGTGACCGCCGGATGGAACTCCGTCGACGGACTCAACGACGACGTCGCCCCGACCTCGTCGGGAGACGTCAACCCGAACGACAACGTCAACGTCTGGGGCGCTTGGCCGCAGGTCACCGATCAGTGGGTCCAGTACGACTGGACCGAGCCGGTGACGATCGACGAGCTCGGCGCGTACTTCATCCACAACCTCGACGCCGGCGGTGTGGGCATCGCGGTGCCGCACGACTGGACGGCCCAGTACCGCGACGAGACCGGCGAATGGGTCGACGTCGTCGCCACTTCCGAGTACGGCGTCGAGCTCGACGAGTTCAACATCGTCGCCTTCGAGCCCGTGACCACGTCCGGCCTGCGCCTTCAGCTCGAGCCGCAGGGCACCGTCGAGGGCCAGGGCAGCGTCGGCATCAAGGAGTGGCAGGTGTTCGAGGTCGCCGGCGCTCCCGACTCGTTCGATGTCGAGGTGACGATCGCGAACCGCTGCATCGCCGGCAAGTCGACGCTGGTCGCCACGGTGGCCAACGACGGCGACGAGCCGGTGCGCGTCGGACTGGAGTCGGCCTACGGGTCGAAGACGTTCGCGACGATCCCGGCCGGGGCGAAGGTCTCGCAGGCCTTCTCCACCCGCGTGAAGGTCGTGCCGGCGGGCGCCTTCGAGGTCACCGTGAGCGGAGACGTCGACGGCGAGACCGTGACCGAGGAGTGGGCCGTCGCCCACGACGCGTTCACCTGCTGATCCGTGGGGGCACCGGCCGCGTGCCGGCGCCCCCGCATCCCGTCTCCGATGAAGAGGAGCTGACATGACCAGGGCCCGCATCGCGCGGCGTTCGGCGCTGATGGCCTCGGCGGCGCTCGCCGCTGCGCTCGTCATCGCGCCGGCCGCCGCATCCACGGCGCACGCGCAGTCGCCGGCATCCGCGCCGTCGATCGCACGAGCAGCGGATGCCGCTGCCCAGCCGACCCTGCACGTCGGGGTGCGGCAGGCCGCCGTGGGCGACCCGATCCCCGTGACGATCGTCGGCGCCGAGCCGGGGACGGTCTGGGAGATCGCGCTCGCCGCACCGGAGACCGTCGTGGGCACCGTCACCGTCGGCGACGACGGCACCGGGACCACGCTCGTGGCCCTGCCGGTCTCGGTCGAGGCGGGCGCCCTCGAACTCACGGCCGCGATGGACGGGGCGGAGATCTCGACGTCGCTCAGCAGCGCGGGCGACACCTCGGTGCCGGCGGAGGCGGCGGATGCCGCGGCCGGCGCGATCGCGGACGCTCCGGCGTCCGCGATCGCATCCCCGCTGCTCCTCGGCGCGGCGGCCACAGGGCTGATCGCGGGCGCGGCGACCGCGATCGTCGTGACGGTGCCGCGCCGACGTCGGGCGTCGGCATGAGCCCCACCCGAGGAACCTCCGCCGCGCCGACCCGGGCGGCGGCACCTCCGTACGACGAAGATCGGCGAGAGGCATCCGCTCCTCGCCCGCAGCACGCACCGCATCGCCGCGCGCGGCGATGCCCCGAGAAATGAGGACGACGTGGTCTTGAGATCGAAGAGGGCGGCCGCCACGCTGGCGGCCGTCGCCGTGGGAGCGCTGATCGTGACGCTCTCGCCGCTGTCACCGGCGGTGGCGGCGACGGAGAACCCGATCATCGGCGACGGCTCGGTGTACTCCGCCGACCCGAGCCTGCTCGCCGACGGCGACACGCTGTACATCCACGCGGGCCGCGACCAGGCCGGCACCACCACCAACGACTTCATCATGAACGAGTGGCAGGCGTTCTCGACGGGCGACGTCGACAGCGGCGAGTGGGAGCATCACCCGGCGCTCATGCGGCCGGAGACCGTGTTCGACTGGGCGACGTCGGGCCGCGCGTACGCCGGTCAGGTCGTGAAGGGCGTCGACGGTCGCTTCTACTGGTATGTGCCGGTGAACGAGGCGGCGAGCACCGCCCCCGACAAGTTCGGCATCGGCGTCGCGGTCTCCGACACCCCGCTCGGGCCGTGGACCGACCACGCCGGCGGCCCGATCGTCTCGCAGACGATCCTGGGCAACGATGCCCACAACATCGACCCGACGGTTCTCGTCGACAACGGCCGCGTATGGATGTACTGGGGCAGCTTCGGCCGGCTGATGGCCACCGAGCTCCAGTCCGACATGAAGACGCGCATCGGCACGCCCACGACGATCACCTCCGGGGTGACGGGCTTCTTCGAGGCCGCGTGGCTGTTCGAGCGCAACGACACGTACTACCTCGCGTACGCCGCGAACAACGCCGGACCGACGAGCTCGTGCACGCCGGCGAACTACCACGCCTGCATCGCCTACTCGACGGCGTCGAGCGCGCTCGGGCCGTGGACGTTCCGCGGACGCATCCTCGCGCCCGTGTCGTCCACCACGAGCCACCCGGCGATCGCCGAGTTCCAGGGCGAGTGGTACATGGCGTACCACACGGCCGACGCCGTCGGGGGGAACCACTTCCGCCGCTCGGTCGCCATCGACAAGGTCGAGTGGGACGACACCCAGACCCCCGCGCGCATCCTCCCCGTCGTGACGACCCCTGAGCGCGGGGCGAACCTCACGCCGCGGTCGAACGTCGCACCGTGGGCCACGTCGTCGGCGTCCAACGAGCCGATCCCGACGCAGTACTGGATCACGTCGCTCAACGACGAGATCATCCGCCCCAACCCGCTGCCGCCGGACATGTGGGGCAGCTGGACCGGCACGCGGCCGGCGCAGCAGTGGATCCAGTACGACTGGGACACCCCGGTCCGCGTCGACCGCGCACGCATCAAGTTCTGGCGCGACGCCGCGCCGGGAACCGGCAACGGCGTCTCCGACCCGTCGTCGTGGGTGCTCCAGTACTGGGATGCGGGGGAGTGGAGGAACGTCCCGAACCCGAGCGGGTATCCGACGACGACCACGGCCGTGCACCAGGTGACGTTCGACGCGGTCACCACGACGCGTCTGCGCGCGGTGCTCAACGCCTCGCCGAACTCGGCGAACCCGCCGCAGTACTCGGCGCTCGCCGTCGAGGAGTGGGAGGTGCACGCGGCACAGCCCGCCGGCATCGCACCCGTCGCCGTCGAGACGGTCGTGGGTTCGGCGCCCGAGCTGCCCGAGACGGTCTCGCTGCAGTACGGCGCCGACACCCTCGCGGCTCCGGTCCGGTGGGATGACGTCGATCCCGCCGACTTCGCCGCCGCCGGCGAGTTCACCGTCGGCGGCTTCGTCGAGGGCTACGCAGCCGGACGCGTGACGGCGACCGTCACCGTGCTCGGCGAGGACCCGTGGCGCACGAACCTCGCGTCGACCGGCACCCCGGCCGCCGAGGCGACCGCGGCCGGCTCGACCGTCGACGCGCTGAACGACACCGAGATCGCCTACACCGGCGACGCGCACCCGGTGTGGACCTCTCCCGCCGAGGACGCCGACACCCGGTGGGCCGGCTACACGTGGGCCGACCCCGTTCGCGTGGACGGCGTGACCGCGCACTTCTGGAGCGACCGGGCGGGCCCGGACGCCGGTGACGGCGTCGCGGTGCCCGAGTCCTGGAAGGCCCAGGTCCTCGTCGACGGCGAGTGGGTGGATGTCGAGGGAGCCGGCTCGTACGGCACCGAGCGCGAGGCGCCGAACGCGGTGTCGTTCGACGAGGTCGTCACGACCGGTGTCCGCGTCGTGCTCACGGCGCAGTCCGACAGCGACAGCACGGCCGCCGTGGGCCTCACCGAGCTCGAAGTCGGCGGAGAGACCCTCGACGCCGAGGCCCCCGAAGTGACGCTCACCGCGTCGGGCGTCACGGGTGCGAACGGCTGGTTCCTCTCGCCGGTGACCGTCCGGGCGACCGCGACCGACGACCGCGACGTGCGCACACGCATCGAGGTCGCCGTCGACGAGGGCGCCTGGCAGGCGACCGACAACGTCCGGTTCGCCGAGGCGACCGTGTCGGCCGACGGTCAGCACACGGTGAAGGCCAAGGCGACGGATGCCGGCGGCAACACGTCGGACGAGGCATCCCTCGCCGTCCGCATCGACGCGACCCGGCCCACCGTCACGGGCACGCTCGACATCGTGTCGCGCACGGTGAGCGCCACCGCAGCGGACGCCGGTTCGGGCGTCTCGGGCATCGAGTACGCGATCGACGCGCCGACGGGCTGGCAGTCGTACGGCGCCGCGGTGCCCGTGGACGACGAGCGTCACGTCGTCTACCTGCGGTCGAAGGATGCCGCGGGCAACGTGTCGGCGCAGGCCACGGTCACCGTGCCGCTGTCGCCGAACGCGCCCCTCGAGGGCAACATCGCCCCGATCGCGACGCCCACCGCGTCGTACACGTCGGGGTGGAACTCGGTCCCGGCCGTCAACGACGGCGCGCTCACCGGAGCCTCGTGGGGCACGTGGCCCAACGTCGGCGAGCAGTGGGTGCAGCTCGAGTGGGACCGCGTCGTCACGGTCGACAAGGCCGGGGTGCTGTTCTTCCGCGACTCGGCCGACACGGCCAACGCCGGCATGATCCCGCCGCGCGAGTGGAAGCTCCAGTACGTCGACCTCGCGACCGGCGAGTGGAAGGATGTCGCGGCCGATGCCGCGTACGGACGCTCGTCGACCGCGATCAACGAGGTCACGTTCGCTCCGGTCACCACGACGAAGCTCCGCGCGCTGATGCAGGCGTGGGGAACGGCGAGTGCGGGCGGGTCGAGCGGCATCCTCGAGTTCGAGGCCTGGGCGGCCGAGGTCGCCGCGCCGTCCCTCGAGGTCGATGTGACCGTCGTCGGCCGGTGCACGGCGGGCAAGGGCACGTTGGCGGTTTCGGCCGCGAACGGTGGCGAGGTCCCCGTGACGGTCGCGCTCGAGACGGCATACGGCTCGAAGACGGTCGCCGACCTGGCGCCCGGCAGGCGCAGCACGCAGTCGTTCTCGACGCGTCAGGCGTCGGTGCCGGCCGGAGAGGTGAGCGCCGTCGTGACCGGAGTGGTGGACGGCCAAGCCGTGACCCAGGAGGAGAGCGTCGCGTATGACGCGCTGACCTGCTGAGGTCATCGGATCGGAATCGTGCCCGGGGCGGATGGCCGCCCCGGGCACGATTCGTGTGGGCGGGGGCGGGGAGGTGAGGGGTCTTGCGAGCGCGGCATCCGGAGCGGTACTCTCTTGTTCGCGGTAACTGTTTGCGTAAACATGCCGCACTCCGCGACGACGCGCCTCCCCAGAACGGAACGACGATGAAGTCAGCCCCCCGAATCCTCACCGCCACCGCCGTGTTCGCCCTCGCCGGGTCGGCGCTCGCGGCGTTCTCCGCGCCGGCCCAGGCCGCCGGCATCCCGGTGCGGATCACACCCAATCCTGCGTACGCCTCGGAGCCCTTCGAGGGATGGGGGACGAGCCTCGTGTGGTTCGCGAACGCGACGGGCGGCTACCCCGACGACGTGCGGCAGGCGCTGTTCGACAAGGTGTTCGGCGACGAGGGGCTGAACCTCAACATCGCGCGCTACAACATCGGCGGCGGCAATGCGACGGACGTGCCGTCGTACCTGCGACCGGGCGGCGCCGTCGAGGGATGGTGGAACCCCGACCTCGGAGTCTCCGACGCGGAGGGGGTCGTGACCTCCGAGTACGCCGACCGGGCCCGATACGAGGCGGCGTGGGACGGTGACGACCCTGCGCACTACGACTTCGACGCCGACGCGACGCAGCGCTGGTGGATCGACGCCCTCAAGGACAAGGTCACGAAGTGGGAGGCGTTCAGCAACTCGCCGCCGTACTTCCTCACCGAGAGCGGCTACGTGTCGGGCGGGATCGACAACGGCAGCACCGAGCAGCTCGCCGCCGACGACATGGACGACTTCGCCGACTACCTCGTGACCGTCGTCGAGGAGCTCGAGGCCGAGCACGGCATCGAGTTCGACACTCTCGACCCGTTCAACGAGCCCAACACGTCGTACTGGTCCACGCGGATCGGCACCGACGGGTGGCCGACGACCGCGAGCCGTCAGGAGGGCGCTCACATCGGACCGCAGCGCCAGGACCTGATGATCAAGGCGCTCGAATCCCGATTGAGCGAGCCGGATGCCGCGACCGACGTCGCGATCTCGGCCATGGACGAGACGAACCCGAGCATCTTCACGCAGAACTGGAACGCGTGGACCCAGGAGTCGAAGGACATCGTCGACCAGCTCAACGTCCACACCTACGGCACCGGCGACCGTCTCGTCGCCCGCGACATCGCCAAGGCGTCGGACAAGCCCCTGTGGATGAGCGAGGTCGAAGGCGACTGGGACGGCACCGGGTTCAACCTCACCAACATCGAGAACGGCCTCGGCATGGCCGGCCGCATCGTCGACGACCTGCGCGAGCTCGAGCCGAGCGCGTGGGTGTTCTGGCAGCCGGTCGAGGACCTCTACAACATGGAGAAGGTCGAGGACCTCAACTGGGGCAGCGTCTTCATCGACTTCGACTGCGACGAGAACGGCGACTCGGTGCGGCGCATCGCCGACGGCGAGGCCGACCCGTCGTGCCGGGTGCAGACGAACGCGAAGTACAACACGGTCCGCAACTTCACGCACTACATCCGTCCCGGCGACGCGCTCATCCCCACCGACAACGCCCAGACCACCGCTGCGCTCCAGGAGGACCGCGACGGCCTGACCCTCGTCCACGTGAACACCGAGTCGACCGCGCGTGACATCACGCTGGACCTGTCGGGCTTCGGCGAGATCGCGCCCGGTGCGACGGTCACTCCCGTCGTGACGACGCAGTCCCCGGCCGACGACGTCACGGCGAACGCGCTCGTCGAGGGCGAGTCGGTGATGGTGGATGCCGCGACCCGCACCGCCGTCGTGAGCGTGCCCGCGAAGTCGGTGACGACGCTCGTGGTCGAGGGCGTCTCCGGTGTCTCGGCCGAGGCGCCGGCTCTCGAGGACGGCAAGACGTATCAGCTGTTCGGCGTGCAGAGCGGCAAGGCGCTGACCGCCGACCCGGCCGGGCTCGCGATCCGCGCCGGCGGCACCACCGCCGCGACCGCGCGTCCGCAGGGCTGGACCGTGCACACGCTGTCCGGCGGGGGCACCGATCGGCACCGCTTCGCGCTGGAGAACGGCGACGGGCGCCTGCTCGGCGTGTCGGGCACGAGCACTGTCCTCGTCGACCGCGACCCGGCGGCCGCGGCATCCGACGAGTCCCTCCAGTGGGTGCTGTCGACGACCGACGGCAAGACGTTCTCGCTCCTGAGCGCGGCCGCCGAGCGGGTGCTCGACGTGAACGGTCAGAGCTCCGCCGACGGCGCGGGCGTCGGCACGTGGACCTCCAACAACGGCGGCAACCAGAGGTGGACGATCGCCGGCACCGGCATCCGGGACGTGACGGTCGTCGAGGCGGCGACCCGCGTCGGCGTCGCGCCTGCGCTTCCCGGCCAGGTCACCGTCGTCTACGACGGCGGCGTCGAGCGGGCTGCATCGGTGGCATGGGACACGTCCGGCGCCGACTGGAGCACGGCGGGCACGGTGACCGTCCCGGGTTCGGGCGTGGACGTCTTCGGAGCCCCGTTCGAGGCCGAGGCCGTCGTCGTCGTGGGCTCGTTCGCGGCCACAGATCCGGTCTCCGTCACCACGTTCGCGGGAGCGAGCCTGGCGCGCGTGCAGGCGTCGGCTCCGGCATCCGTCCCCGGACAGGTCGGGACCGCGCCGCAGCGGTTCGCCCTCGACGTCGAGTGGGACTGGTCGGGCGTGACCGACGCGTCATTCGCCGCGACCGGCGTCGTGACGGTGCAGGGCACGGCGTCGGACGGCTCGGGCGGTTCGCTGCCCGCCCGCCTGGCGGTGATCGTGACGGAGGCCGATGAGGGAAATGTCGCTGCGCAGAGCGCCGCGTCGGCGACCTTCACGGAGAGCGCGTCGTACTCTGTCGATCGCACGAAGAACGGCCTGCGCACCGACAAGGGCTGGTCGAACTGGCGGTCGGGCACGAAGAACCTGCAGGACACGCTGACGTACGACCTCGCCCAGCGCGAGACCGTGTCGCACGTGACCGCGTACTTCTACAAGGACGGCTCGAGCAACAGCTGGCCGCAGTCGATGCGCGTCGAGACGCGGGTGGGAGCGGGCGCGTGGGCGGCCGGTGCCACCGTTCCCGTGCCGGTGCCCGCCGACGGCACCGCGCCGATCGTCGACGTGCCGCTCGGGGGAGTGGCGGCCGACGACGTGCGACTGGTCCTCACCGCGCGCGACGCGACGCACATGATCGTGTCGGAGGTCGAGATCTTCGCCGCCGCGGCGTCGACCTCGGGTGTGGCCGACCTCGCCCGGGTGACCCTGGACGGCGTCGACCTCGCCGGCTTCGCTCCCGGGACGACCTCGTACGAGGTGCCGTGGCGGGGGGATGCCGCGCCCGTCGTCGCGGCGGTGCCGGTCGATCGCGATGCCTCGGTCGAGACCGTCCAGCCTGAGGGGCCGGAGGGTGAGGCATCCGTCACCGTCACGGCCGTGGACGGGACGGAGAGGGAGTACACGTTCGACTTCGTGGCGGAGGTCGCGCCGGCCCTCGACGTGACCGCCGCCGCGACGACGCGCTGCGTCGCGGGCAAGGTCGTGATCGCGGTTGCCGTGACGAACGGGCACGATGCGCCCGTTCGCCTCTCGCTGACCGGCGCCTACGGATCCAGCACCGTCGCCTCCGTCGCGGCGGGGAAGAAGGCGACGTCGGTGTTCACCACCCGAGCGGTCGGGGTGGCCGCCGGCGAGGTCACCGTGGTGGCCGGCGTCGTCGGATCGCCGGACGTGACCGCGACGGTCGTCGCGCCGTACGGTGCGGCATCGTGCGGGTGATCCGCGCGTGACGCTGCCGCAGTCCGGACGGACGGAGAGCCCGTCCGGACTGCGGTGTCAGGCAGCGGCTGCTGAGCGCGCGATCTCGGTCTCGATGAGGCGGGCCACGACGGCAGCACCGTCCTCGAGGGCGTAGGCCTGCTGCACTTCCGCGGCAGCGGTCCGCATTCCGGGATCCGTGAGCGCGCGCTGCACCGCGTCGACGAACTCCGGTTTCGACACGTGCTTGGGGGAGACGGCGATCGCATTTCCGCGGCGCTCGCATGCACGCACGTGCCAGGTCTGCTCGGGTTGCAGTCCCATGCCCACGAAGGGCACTCCCGTCGCGCACGCCGTCTGGACCGTGCCCTGCCCGCCGTGAAGGATCGCGGCGTCCACGAGCCCGCCCAGCTTGTGTGCCGGGAGCAGGTCGGTCACGTGGACGTTGTCGGGCACGGAATCGCCCGGCTGGAGGTAGTGGCGGATGGGTGCCACGACGTTGACGGGCAGTGAGCCCAGCGCCCGTGCGGCATCGAGGGCGAGGGCCCGGCTCGCCGACGAGCCGAGCCCCAGGTAGACGAGCGGCTCCGATGCGGCCGCGAGCTCTGCGACGACCGGCGGGATCGGGGCGTCGACGTGGGCGAAGATCGGCCCGACCCGCTCGAACCCCGGAGGAAGGCGGAAGCCGTCCAGCTCCCACGCCATCTCGGTGAGCAGGTTCCGATCCGCGGTGAGCAGCGACGCGACGGTGCGCAGCGGTGGCACGCCGTTGGCCTTCGCGACCTTCGCGAACGCTCGGGGAGCGAGCGGCGCGCGCGTGTAGATCCAGCGGAAGGCGGATGTCGCGACCCGGTCGGCGGTGCGGGCGGCCCATCCGCTGCCGCGCACGAACTCCATGCGCCGGGTCTGCTCCACCTGCGCCAGGGTGAGTGCGAAGGGGACGGGATAGAACAGCGGCGCCTTCTCCGCCCGGGCAGAGATGTACGAGGTGAGATTCGATCCCGTCACCACGACCGGGGCGCGCAGTTCACGGATCATCCGTCGCTCGACGTCGACACGGGCGGCAACGAGTCGGTTCGTGAAGGGAGTGCGCACGGCTCTGCCCTGATCGAAGGCGATCGCCTGGTCCCGCTCGGCCTGGGACCAGGACGGCGAGCATGCCCGGTACTCGAAACCGGCGTCGACGATGAGCGAGAGGTACTCGTCCTCGTAGCCCATGAACACAGGGCGATGGCTCGGGTGCAGGGCACGCGCGACCTGGATCATCCGGGTCGTCTCCGCCAGGTTGAAGGTGACGGGACAGAACAGGACGTTCGCCATGTCGCCGATCCTCTCCGCAACCGCCCCCGCGGTGGCACGGGGAGACTACCGCGCACGGGGCGGATGTGGTCGCAAAAGGCAAGTCGTGGTCGGCGGTTGCCATGACGTGACCTTGGTTGCCGTGACGAACGGGTGACGCGGTCCGACGTGGCGTGGTCGGGGGCTTCTCCCCACGGTGAACGCCGTGTGTCAGGGCGGCCTCAGACACCACCTAGAGTTCAGAGGTGGAACCGTCGACCGCCCCCAGCCCGGACGACCTCGAGGCCGCGGACGATCCGACGCCCGAGGCCGAGCAGGAACCGTTCGCCGACGATGCGGCTCCGCGAGGTCGCACGTCCCGCCGCGCCGTGCTGGCGTGGACCATCGGCGCGGCGAGTGCCGTAGCCGTCATCGCCGGCGCGGTGTACGTGCATGTCGAGGCCGTGAACTCGTTCGAGGCGTCGAGCACGAGCATGGCGGCCGCGGTCGAGGCCGCCACGGACTCCTGGTGGTCGCTGGACGCGACCCGCAGCGCCGTTGCCGCGTCCGTCGTCTCGGCCGAGCAGATCGTCGCGGATGCGGCGGACCCGCTCGTGGACGCGACGACCCGGGACGCGCTCGATGCGGCCGCGTCCGCTGCATCCGACTCCGTCGACGCCGCGGCGGCGCTCGTCGACGCAGGTTACGACGAGGGCGACATCGACGACCCGTTCTGGACCTGGCAGATGTGGGAGGCGACCGCGGAGCTCGAACAGCGCGGTGAGGCCGCCGCAGCTCTCGTCGACGAGATGGCTGTCGCGGAGGCGGCGGTCGAGTCTGCGGACACGGTCCTGCTGGAGTCCGCGCTCGCACTGTACGGGTCGGTGGAGAAGGCGGCGCGATCGATAGAGCAGCGGAACGTCTCGGCACGCAGCACAGCCGTCCTCGACTTCCGTGACGCGGCGAGCGAAGTCGTCACGCAGACCGACGTCGGATCGCAGGCTGCGCTCGCCGTTTCGACCTACGCTCACCGGCTCCGGCAGCTGACGGAGTCGAACGCCGCCGAGCTCGCCGAGAAGGCGGGGCCGCTGTCGGCGACGAGGCTCGAGATCGAGGCATTCGCGCGGTCGATCTCAGGGGGTGTGGTGCTGGACTTCGACTGGGCGCCCGTGGTCAACGGTATGGGCGGCGCCGCGGGCATCGGCGGACTCGCGAGCTGGGACACCGCGCGCGGGGGCTTCTCGACGATCACCCTGTCGAACTCGGTGGCGGAATGGTGGCCCGCCGCCGACGCCCGGGCACTCGTGGCGCACGAAGTCGGACACGCCATCACCGCGAAGTGCCACACCAAGTTCGACTGGGAGAGCGCGGACGCCAACGAGGAGTGGGCGACGGCGTGGGCGATCAGCATGGGCCACACCGCCGTCGGCAACGGCGTGCAGGCATACGGGTACCCCTCGCAGGGCATGATCGACAAGGCGGCGACGTGCCGGTGACGCCCGGCGCCTTCCACAGCCGGTGCGTGAGGTGGCCGGCGTCCGGGTTATGATTGCCGGGTGCATTCGCGCGTTTCGCGAGCGGATGCCTGGAGACGTCGCATAGTTCGGCCTAGTGCACCACCCTGCTAAGGTGGAGTCCCCTCACGGGGACCGAGGGTTCAAATCCCTCCGTCTCCGCAGTAAAAAGCCCTGATAGACGGCATTTTCTGGTTGCGCTCTGCCCACGAATGCCCACATTTCTTACGCTTCCTCGTTGAAAGCCGCGGCAGTCCCACGATGAGCGGTGAACATATTGCTGCACTCGTTCGGTATACAGGTACGCATTTGATCGACGAGTGTCGCTCGGGGCGGCGTCCGCGCAGTTCGACCGTGCTTCGCTGAGTGGAGACGGAGGGGTACTAAACCTTGATTCCGTCGCCCACATCGGGCGCGAGTTTTTCGGCCGTGCCATGGACGTGTTGGTGCCCGCTCCGTCCTGAAACCGCGAGGCGAGCATTGATTCGCGGGAGGGTCCGCTGACGGGCCTCTGCTTGGGCAGGTGGGCGCCCGCCTCGCGTGTGAAGGCCGCGAATCGTTAGGTTGTCTCCCGGATTACGAGCACGGCGTCGGATTCCGGTCCGGCCGCCGGTGCGGCCGAGCCGGTGGCGGCGCTGAGCGCGAGCTGCGCCATGTACCTGCCGAGACCGGCGCTGTCGATACGCACGCTTGAGAGGGACGGCACGAAGAGCTTCGCTATCGGGGTGTCATCGTGTCCCACGATCGCCAGGGTGTCGGGAACGCGGACGCCGGCACGAAGAGCCGCACCCGTGACGAGCGCCGCAATGTCGTCGTTGTACGCCACCACTCCATCGATCCCGGCGTCGACCCAGTCAGAGATCGTTCGGGCGACGGACGTTTCTGTCACGTCCTCGTCAGCACGCAGTGGTGCGCCGGCGAGGTCGATTGCACTCTCCCGTGCGAGCGCGCGTCGCTGCTGGACGAGATCGGCGATGCGGTGATCAGGTGATCCAGCGAAGGCGAGGCGACGGCGACCTCGATCGACGAGGTGCGCGACCTGCAGGCGCGGCCCCCCAGCAAACCCGAGCTGCTCCTCGCGTGAGACCTCTTCTGCGCTGGCGTCGGGGATGATGTGTGCGACCCCGCTGGCCCGAATGCGCTCGAGCTGCTCGGCGGAGAACGGCATCATGCCCATCACGACGTCTGGTCGGAGGGTTTCCCAGAGGGGGAGAGCATGTCCGCCAGGGTGAGGAGTCATGGTGACGAGTGAGTAGCCGGCTTCGTCGAGGGCGAGCGACGCTTCGTCGAGATGCGCTCGCATGCTGAAGTCAAGGGGCCATTCCGGCAGCACCAGGAGGATGATCCGGCTGTGCCCGCTCGCCAGAGCGCGCGCGGCGCTATTCGGCCGATAGCCCAGGCGCTTGGCCTCCGCGAGCACGCGGTCTCGGGTGGCTGCAGAGATGGTCTGACCCGGCGTCTCGTTCAACACGAAGCCGACGGTCGCCCTCGATATGCCGAGTGAGCGAGCGATGTCAGCCGCCGTCACGCGTCTTGCTGATGCGTCCTGCAGAGTCACGGAGGTCCTTTCGCTTGCGCGCGCTAGTCCCAGTATGTACTATCGCTCTAGCTAGCGCGTGCTAGTACCACCTTGACGATGGAGTCCTGCTGTGACCACCCCGAGCCACGACGAGCCGATCGTTGTCCCCATGCCCGCGACCATCCCCGTGCCCCCGGTCGATCCGGCCGTGCTCGTCGCGGAATCCGCGCCCGCTGAGGATCTGCCGCCCGTCAACGCCCGGTACATCTGGTTCATGGTGCTGGCGCAGTTCGGCGTCTTCACGGCGTTCATCACCCCCATCGCCATCTCCCTCGCGGTCCGGCTCGGAGAACTGGCACCCGCAAATGAGGAGTACCTCGGTTACATCACCGGTGCCGGGGCCCTCTGGGTGATGCTGACCGCCCCATTCATGGGGATCTGGAGCGACCGCACCCGCAGCCGGCTCGGCCGCCGGCGGCCCTTCATGATCGGCGGCATGATCGTCGGCGTCCTCTCGCTGATCGTCATGGCAGTAGCGCCGTCGGTGCTACTGCTCGGAGTGGGCTGGATCCTCGCGCAGTGGGGCTGGGGGACCGTTCTCGGCAACCTGCAGAACTCGACCGCCGACCGTCTCCCGGAAGCCCAGCGCGGCAAGGTCGCGGGCCTGACCGGGTTCGCGACGCAGGTCGCCCCGGTGATCGGCGTCATCGCAACGATGGGCCTCACCGGCAACGCCCTGCTCCTCTTCCTCGTCCCGGGCCTGGTCGGTGTCGTGCTCGTCACCCTGTTCGTGACCCTCGTACATGAGGATGACAGTCGCGGCCTTGCGCTGGAGCGCATCGGCGCCGCGGGGGTGCTTCGCAAGTACGTCTACAACCCTCGCAAGTACCCCGACTTCTCCTGGAACTGGCTCGGCCGGTTCTTCTTCTACTTCGGTCTGACGCTGAACACGACCTTCACGGCGTTCTTCTTCGCCGACCGACTCGGCATCTCCATCACCGAGGTCTCCGCCGTGATCGGCACGCTCGGCGGCATCGGCGTGCTCGCCACCACGGCGGGCGCGCTCGGCGGCGGATTCATGTCCGACCGCTTCCGTCGCCGCAAGGTCTTCCTCGTCATCGGCGGCGCCATCATGGCCGTCGGCATGGTGACGATGGCTCTGTCGTCCGACCTGCCGTTCCTCTTCGCAGGTTCACTGATCGTCTCGCTCGGGATCGGCCTGTTCGCCGCCGTGGACATGGCCCTCCTGCTCGACGTGCTGCCCGAGAAGCAGACGGATGCCGGACGTTTCATGGGCATCACGGGATTCGCGACATCCATCCCGCAGGCAGCCGCCCCGTTCATCGCCTCCGGCATCCTCCTCATCGGAGTCACCGGCGCAGACAAGAACTACTCGCTGCTGTTCATCATCGCCGCCGCCTTCGTGCTCCTCGGCGGGCTCGTCATCCTCCGCATCCGCTCCGTCCGCTGACCCACCCCAGCCCGCCAGGAGAAGCTTCATGTCACAACGTCCTACCGGCCGTTTCATCACACCGACAACGGCTACCGGTGCCGAGAACGAGCCGGCCGCGTACGTGCGGCGGGAGTTCCGGCTGGATCGTCTGCCGACGTGCGCAACCCTCCGCGTCACGGCGCTCGGTGTTGTCGAAGCCCACCTGAACGGCGCTGTCATCGGCGACGAGGTACTCAGCCCTGGGTGGACGTCGTATCGGCATCGCCTCGTGGTCTCAGAACACGACGTGACCGACAACCTGGTCGTCGGAGGCAATGTGCTCGGCGCGATCGTGGGTGAAGGATGGGCGCTGGGCCGGCTGGGGTGGGAGAACAAGCGCAACCACTACGCGGACCGTCCCGCGCTGTTCGCCGAGCTGGTCCTCGAATATCCGGACCACACGCAGATCATCGCAAGCGACACCGACTTCCGCGCCGCAAGCGGCGGCGTCCGAAGCAACAGCATCTACGACGGCGAGACCTACGACGCCCGCCTCGAGCCGGACGGCTGGGATGCTGCCGGTTTCGATGACTCCGAATGGGGCGCCGTCGAGATCGTCGACTGGCCCCTCGATACGCTCACCGATACTCCCGCCGAGCCGATCCGTAGGGTGCAGGAGCTCGCTCCAGTGGAGGTCATCACCACACCGACCGGCAAGACGGTGGTGGACTTCGGGCAGAACATCTCCGGCCGGGTGCGTTTCACCGTGACCGCCGATGCGGGAACAATCATCACCCTGCGGCACGCGGAAGTGATGACCGGCGGCGAGATCGACGTGGAGACGATCCGCACCGCGAAAGCCACCGATCAATACATCGCCCGCGGCGACGGTGCTGAGACGTGGGAGCCGCGGTTCACGTTCCACGGCTTCCGGTACGTGGAGGTCGACGGGTGGCCCGGTGAACTCGATCCCAGCCAGATCCGCGCGGTCGTGACCCATTCCGATATGCGACGTACCGGGTGGCTGGAAACGTCCAACCCGCTGCTGAACCAGCTGCACTCCAACGCCGTGTGGTCGATGCGCGACAACTTCGTCGGCGTTCCCACCGACTGCCCACAACGCGATGAGCGCCTCGGGTGGACGGGCGACATCAACGCGTTCGCGCCCACCGCCGCATTCCTATACGACGTCCGCGGTGTCCTCGGTTCCTGGCTTCAAGACCTGGCGGTCGAGCAGAAGGCGACGGGATTCGTGCCCTGGGTCGTCCCGGACGTGCTGTCCACTCCTTCGTCGCCGACCGCGCTGTGGAGCGACGTCGCGGTCAGCCTCCCGTGGGCGCTGTACCGCGAATACGGGGATCCGAAGATCCTCGCCGATGCCTACGAGTCGATGGCGATGTTCATCCGCCAGGTCGCGGCTCTTCTGGACCGTGATGGGCTGTGGAGCGCGGGCTTCCAGTACGGGGACTGGCTCGACCCGGACGCGCCGATCGACAACCCCGCCGGCGGCAAGACCGACCGCCACCTCGTCGCCTCGGCGTACCTCTGTAAGACCACGCAGGAGATGGCAGCGACGGCGCGTATCCTCGGCCACGAGGATGACGCGGCCGAGTTCGCTGCCGTCGCCGAGCGGGTCCGGGCGGCGTTTTGTGCGGAGTACGTGACGGAGAAGGGTCGTGTCGCGGGGGAAACGGTCACCGGCTACGCCCTGGCCATCGCATTTGACATCCTCGACGAACGGCAGCGCGAGCACGCCGGCGACTTGCTGGCGCGTCTTGTGGCGAAGGCCGGGTACCGGATTTCCACCGGGTTCGCCGGCACACCGCTGGTCACCGACGCGCTTTCGCGCACCGGACACCTGGACGAGGCGTACTTGCTGCTGCTGGAGACGGGATGCCCGTCGTTCCTGTATCCGGTCACCATGGGGGCGACCACTATCTGGGAGCGGTGGGATTCGATCCGCCCGGATGGGACGATCAACCCGTCCGGGATGACCTCTCTGAATCACTACGCCCTCGGCGCGGTCGTGGACTGGATGCACCGCACCATCGGCGGGCTTACTGCTGTCGAACCGGGGTACAAGCGGATGCGGATCGCCCCCGCTCCCGGCGGGAACCTGACCTCCTCACAACTGCGTCACATCACCACGCACGGTGACGTGATGATCTCTTGGTCGCTGACCGAGCAGACCATGACGGTGCGAGTGACCATCCCTGAGGGCACCACGGCCGAAGTTGCTCTGCCGCTGCACCCCGAGGGCGAGGTGAACGAGATCGCCGCCGGCACGCACGAATGGACCTACCACGTTTCCGCTGCGGGTGGTGCTCGGAGCTTCACACTCGACTCCACCCTCAAGGAGCTGTCCGACGACGCGGCCGCCTGGAGGGCGTTCACCGATGCCTTTGCTCGCCATTTCCCCGGTGTCCCGCTGGACGGGTCTGCCCCGGAGGCCGCGTTCATGTCGGTGAACACCATGCTCGAATACGTCCCCGGCGCGTCCGACGAACTCCGCGATGACCTCGCTTCTGCACTCGCCGGCCTCTCCGAAGGAGTCACCGCATGACCACCGACATCTCTCACCTGACCCTCGAGCAGAAGGCGTCGCTGCTGTCCGGGCGGGACTTCTGGTCCACCAAGTCGCTGGAGGAGGCCGGAATCCCGTCGCTCGTCCTCACCGATGGTCCGCACGGAATCCGTCGCCAGGCAGGTGACGCCGACCACCTCGGGATCGACGACAGCCTCCCCTCGACCTGCTTTCCTCCGGCAGTCGCGGTCGGCTCCAGCTGGGACCCCGACATGGCCGCACGGGTGGGCACCGCCGTCGGTGAGGAGGGTGTCGCCTTCGGTGTCGCCGTCGTCCTCGGACCCGGGGTGAACATCAAGCGATCCCCGCTGTGCGGCCGAAACTTCGAGTACTACTCCGAAGACCCCTACCTCTCCGGCGTCCTCGGCGCAGCCCACGTCAACGCACTGCAGGCAGCGGGCCCGGGCGCGTCAGTGAAGCACTTCGCCGCCAACAACCAGGAGACCGAGCGGATGCGCGTCAGCGCAGACGTGGACGAGCGCACGTTGCGCGAAATCTATCTGCCCGCCTTCGAACGCGTCGTCACCGAGGCGGGTCCCGCCACGGTGATGTGCTCGTACAACAAGGTCAACGGGGTCTACGCGTCACGCAACCGCTGGCTCCTCACCGACGTCCTGCGCGGCGACTGGGGATTCACCGGCGCCGTCGTCTCCGACTGGGGTGCCGTCAGCAACCGAGTGGACAGCGTACGGGCCGGCATGGACCTGGAGATGCCGGGCAGCAACGGCACCACCGACGCAGAAATCGTCGACGCGGTGCACAACGGTCAGTTGGATGAGTCGATCGTCGACGAGTCCGTCCGGCGGGTCCTCGCCCTGACCGAACTGCCTCACGCTGCCACCGACGACCTCGACACCGATGCACACCACCGGGTGGCCCGCGATGTCGCCGCCGACTCCGTCGTCCTGCTGAAGAACAGAGGCATCCTTCCGCTTTCTTCAGGGTCGTCGATCGCGGTGATCGGCGCGTTCGCCACCCAGCCCCGATTCCAGGGCGGCGGCAGTTCACACATCAACCCGACTCGCACGGACGTGACGCTCGATGAGATCCGCACCCTCGCCGCGGACCAGGGTTCCACCGTGGTGTCGGCGCAGGGATACGCGCTGGACGACACGGACCCTTCGAGCGGTCAGAACGCGTCTCTGCGTGCCGAAGCTGTCGCGGCGGCGCTGACCGCCGACGTCGCCATCGTCTTCGCCGGCCTCAGCGACCGTGAGGAGTCCGAGGGCTTCGACCGCACCAGCCTGCAGTTGCCCGACGAGCAAGTCGAGCTGATCCACGCTGTCGCAGCCAGCGGCACCCCCACCGTAGTAGTGCTTTCCAACGGCGGAGTTGTCACGCTCGAGGGGTGGCACGACAACGTCGACGCCATCGTGGAGGGGTGGCTTCTCGGCCAGGCCGGTGGCGGTGCGATCGCGGACGTCCTGTTCGGAGTCGTCAACCCATCCGGCCATCTCGCAGAGACCATCCCGCTGCGCCTGGAAGACAACCCCAGCTGGCTGAACTTCCCCGGCGAGCAAGGTCACGTGCGTTACAGCGAAGGCATCTTCGTCGGCTACCGGTACTACACCACCGCCGGTGTCCCGGTCCGATACCCCTTCGGACACGGCCTGTCCTATACGACATTCGAGACCACGGACGTACTGAGCACTGTCACCGGTTCCGACAGTGTGCGCGCCCGAGTCACCGTCACCAATAGTGGCGACCGTGCGGGAAAGCACGTTGTGCAGATCTACGTGGCGACCACCACCGGTCCCGTCCGCCGTCCCCAGCGGGAACTTCGCGCCTTCGCGAAGGTGACTCTGCAGCCAGGCGAGAGCCGGCAGGTGGAATTCGACCTGGACCGTCGCGCGTTCGCCTACTGGGACATCGAGTTGGGCCGCTTTGTCGTCCCTGCCGGTGAGTACACAGTGCAAGTGTGCGCCGACGCCTCCACGGTGCTCGAGGAGCAGACTGTCACCCTTGCCGGCGACGCGGTCATCCGTGAACTGACAATGGACTCCACCGTGGGTGACTGGTTCAGCCACCCGGTCGTCGGCCCAGCGCTCATGGCGGGCCTTCAAGCGTCGATGACGCCGGAGCAGGCGGAGCAAGCAGCGCAGAACCCGGACGCGCTGAAAATGGTCGAGTCGATGCCGATGCAGCAGTTCCTCGTCTTCACCAACGGAGCCCTCCCTGTCGACTCCCTGGAGCAGCTCATCGAACTCAGCAAGGCGCCGGCGCCGGCGCCGTGATCGACACCTGACCACGGACGCCGCCTCGCGCTGCCGCGTTGTGAGGGTGATGGCTCAGTCGAGGATCTCGATCGTGACGGCACCCTCGAGGAGCGCGAGCTGGTCTGGGGTGGCGTTGTTCGTCCCGATGTGGATGGTGTCGTCGGAGAAGCCGATGCCGTCGGCGTTGCAGTAGAAGCCGAGGTTGCCCCACGGCGAGAAGTAGATGAGGTCGCCGTTCTCCGGGTCGGATCCGGGTGAACCCGCGGTCTCCAGCTGGCGGGCGGGGTAGGCGATCTTCTCTCGTCCGTTGAACTCCTCGATAGACACTTCCATCGGCAGCAGCGAAAGGAGGTCGCGCACCGTCGGGTTGTCCTCTCCGATGGTGACGTCCACGCTCGTGCGTTGCGAGGTGAAGCGAAGGACGGTTCCGACGATCTGCTCCCCCGCGGGAGCTGTCGTCGAAGACGCGGTGGGCGCTGGCTCCGCCGGCGTGCTCGTGGCCGATCGGGCCGGAACCACGGCAGGAGTCGCACAGCTGGCGAGAGCAATCAGCAGGATTGCCGTGCCCAGCGTCGGAAGGGCGCGTCGTGGCATGGAAGACCTCCGGCGCATCAAAGGGTGAGCAGCACTTTGGTGGCCCGGCGCTTATCCATCGCCTTGTAGCCTTCCGCGGCATCCTCGAGCGGGAGGGTGAGATCGAACACCACGCCGGGGTCGATCTTGCGGTCCCAGATGAGCTGGATCAGCTCGGGCAGGAACCGGCGTACCGGAGCCGGGCCGCCGTGCAGCTGCACCCCGGAGAAGAACAGCTCCAGTCCGTCGAGGCTGACGTCGTGGGCGACGCCGACGTAGCCGATGTGGCCGCCCGGACGGGTGGCGCGGATCGCCTGCTCCATCGATTCCTGCGTGCCGACGGCCTCGATCACGGAGTGCGCGCCGAGCCCGTTGGTCAGCTCCTTGATCCTCGCCACGCCTTCGTCGCCGCGCTCCTCGACGATCTCGGTCGCGCCGAACTCCCGAGCGAGAGCCTGCCGGTCGGCGTGCCGGGACATCGCGATGATCCGCTCCGCGCCGAGCTCCCGTGCGGCGAGGATGCCGAGGAGGCCGACAGCGCCATCGCCGACGACGGCGACCGTCTTGCCTGGGCCGGCCTCGGCGGCGACGGCCGCGAACCAGCCGGTGCCCAGAACATCGGATGCCGCGAGCAGCGAGGGGATCAGCTCAGGGTCCGGCTGACCGGGCGTGGTGACCAGAGTCCCGTCGGCCAGGGGGATGCGCGCGAACTCGGACTGGGTGCCGATCGCGCCCATCATCACGTTGTGCACGCACCGGGACTGGTACCCGGCCTGGCAGATCTCGCAGGTGTTGTCGGACGCGACGAACGACCCGACGACGAAGTCGCCGACACCGACGTTCTTCACGTCGGCACCGATCTCGGTGACGACGCCGACGTACTCGTGACCCATCGGCTGCGGGGTTGCGAACAGCGGCTCTGCACCGCGGTAGGGCCAGAGGTCGGACCCGCAGATGCACGAAGCCGTGAGGCGGATGATCGCATCAGTCGGTTCGAGGATCACCGGATCGTCGCGGTGCTCCACTCGGACGTCGCCGGGGGCGTACATGTTGACTCCACGCATCGTGGTGCCCTTTCTTGTCGAGGCTCATCGGGTGTGTGCAGGGAGGGCGAGGCAGCGACGGCGGCCGCGGCATCCGTTCCCCTGCGTCGGATGAAAATCAAGCAGGATGCCGCGGCCAGCAGCACCGAGATGGTCGTGGTCACGCCGAGGGGGAGGATGCTGAGCGCACCGGCGACACCGACGAAGGGCGCGGCGATTCCACCGAAGCCGAACCGGACCATTCCCAGCAGTGAGGAGGCGGTGCCCGCCATCTGCGGATAGTCACGCATCGCGAGGGTCGTGGCCGGAGGCGCGCTCATCGCGACCCCACTGGATAAGGCGAAGAGGGCCACGATCACGACCCACAACGGCATGGGCGTGATGCCGGCGATGAGGAGGCCGATCGCGCCGAGCCCTGTCACGACGACCCCGATCGCGAGAGTGCCGCGGATGCTCCACCCTTCGGCGCTGCGACCGGCGAGGTACCCGAAGACCATGTGGCCGGCCGAGTTGAGTCCGAAGGCGGCGGCGTACCACTGCGGCGAAAGGCCATAGATGTCCTGCAGCACGAAGGTCGACCCTGCGAGATAGGCGAACAGCGCCGCGTAGAGGAATCCCTGGTTCAGGACGGTTCCGAGGAAGATCCGATCGGAGAGGAGCGTGCGGTAGTCGCGGAGAGTCTGTCCGAACCCGCCGATGGTCCGTCGATCGGCCGGGAGCGTCTCCCCGAAGACGCGGAGTGTCACGAGGAGGATCGCAACGCCGATCACTGCGAGGAAGACGAACAGTCCGCGCCAATCCGTGAAGGTCGTGAGCAGACCGCCGAGCAGCGGACCCACGATCGCAGCGAAACCGCCGATCAGCGTGAGACGCCCATAGAAGCGGATGAGCGCCCTGCCCGAGAACACGTCGCGTCCGGCTGCGGTGGCGATCACGATGCCGACGCCACCGGCGAGGCCCTGAACGAGTCGCGCCAGAATGAGCAGCTCGACCGACGGGCTGAGCGCGCAGAGCGTGGACGTGACGATGTAGGCGACGATTCCGACGATCAGGATGCCGCGCCGCCCGAATCTGTCGGACAGCGGTCCGGCGATCAGCTGTCCGGCGGCGAGTCCGATGAGGCACGCGGTGACCGTCAGCTGCGCGACCGATGTGGTCGCGGTCAGTTCCACGGTGAGGGCAGGAAGGGCCGGCAGGTAGAGATCCATCGAGATCGGTCCGAACACGGTCAGCAGCAGGAGAAGCGCCGGCAGCATCGGACGGATGAGGCGTCCGTCAGGTGGCATGGTCGCGGGCATGCACTCAGTCTTCGCGCCAGTCTCGGTGCGCGGGAGTCTCTGACGAGGGGCGTACTCGCAGGGCACCCTTCCGGGGGTCTGCCCGTGGCGTGTCGGGAATAGCCTGTGGACATGGACAACCGAGCAGAGGTGCGCGAGTTCCTGATGACTCGCCGAGCGCGGCTCACTCCGGATGCCGCAGGCATCGCTGCGGGACCGAATCGACGTGTCGCGGGACTTCGCCGCAGCGAGGTCGCGATGCTCGCCGGGGTCAGCGTGGAGTACTACGCGAAGCTCGAGCGCGGTTCAATCGCGGGAGCGTCGGCATCCGTCCTCGACGCGATCTCAAGGGCGCTTCAACTGAACGACGCGGAACACGCCCACCTGCTCGACCTCGCCCGCGGCGCCGACGGGATCCCCTCGTCGGGCCGGAATCGTCGCCGAACCGCCAGGCCCGGACCCCCTCGACCGAGCCTGCAGTGGGCGCTCTCGGCGATGACCGACGCCATCGCCGTCGTCCGTGATCAGCGACAGGATCTCGTCGGGTTCAACGAGCTCGGCCGGGCCTTCTACTCCCCGCTGATCGGCGAGGGCGGACGGGTCCCGAACTTCGCCCGGTTCCAGTTCCTCGATCCCGCTGCCCACGACTTCTACCCCGACTGGGACCTGTTCGCTGAGATGTGCGTCGCGGTCATCCGTGCCGAAGCCGGCCGCGACCCCCACGACAAAGGGATCCAAGACCTCGTCGGGGAGCTGTCCACCCAGAGCGACCTCTTCCGCACGCTGTGGGCCGCGCACAACGTGCGTACTCACGGCACCGGCACGAAACGATTCCATCACCCCGTCGTCGGTGACCTGACGCTCGCGTATGAGGAACTGGCCATTACCGCCGAACCTGGACAGGTGCTCCTGATTTACACGGCAGAACCTGGCTCGCCGTCCGCGGAGCGTCTGCGGCTGCTCGCCTCGTGGGCAGCGAACCCGGCGGCGTCAGCGCCCGGCGCGACGCCCTGAGGGGGCAGGGTCTACTCACGCTGTCCGAGAGTGGTGGGTTCAACCTCACCGTCACCCGCGACCCATTTGGCGTGGCGAGGGAGTCTCGTCGCAGCGGTGGCGTGTGCCCAGATTTTGCCCACAAGCTGTGGGCAGACAGGTCAAACCAGGTACACACACGCACAACGAAGGCCGACCACGCGCAGCCCGTATCGATCGATGACGGGAGGACGAGAGGGTCAGAAATTCCGCATGTTTCTGCGGAAAATCGCACGGGAGCGTCGCATGATGCCGCCTGACGCGCGTCGTCTGTCAGCCAGACGGCCAGTTGGAAAGTGAGGGTTCAAATCCCTCCGTGTCCGCAGTTTTCAAGGTGTTTCGCGGTCGTGCAGAGCCGCTTGAGATGCTCCGGGTCGATGCAGCCCTGTCACGTCAGTTCGCGGCGGTTGGGTCCTTTCTCAAATCTTTCCCAGATCAGAAGCCGCTTCCTGATCGGCGCTTTGAAGCGTCAGCGAAGTGAGGGTTGCTGGCGGACCGCGCCTAGCAATCTGCTCATCGATGACGGAGATTCGCAGCCGCGGGGTGGATTGAGAAAGATCTGAGAAAGAAGAGACGGAGGGCAGTTACCCTCGGTCTCGTCAGCCACAGCTCGGCCTCTCGTTTTGGCCGGAGTCCGCGCTTGCCCGCCGTCGCCGTCGGCGCCCAGGCTGCCGGAGCTGCCGCCCAGCGAGTACGGGTTCAGATCTCAAGGTGGGCCCTTCCGTTTCCTCGCGTTGATTCCGCTTCGGCCTCAGTGAGCGGAAAACATTGACAGGCGGGCCGGGAGTTGATCTACTTTGGGATAGGAAACTTTACTAACTTGGAGGAGCCCATGCGCTTCAACTCTCATCGCGCGTCCGGTGCAATGCTCGTGGCTGTGGCCATCGCCGGCACGACAACTCTCGCCGGCTGCTCAGCCAGCAGCGACCCGGATGCCGTGACGATCAGGGTCGCCATGGGTTCCTCGGGGGATGCTGTCGACCAGGGCTTCGAGGTGCTCAAGGAAGAGTACGAAGCGAAGTACCCCGGACGAACGGTGGAGATCATCATCCAGGAGGATGACGTCTACCAGACCACCGGCCTCGCGACTCTGCTCTCGAGCAGAGAGGCTCCGGACGCCTACTTCGAGTGGTCCGGCCCCCGCATGCGCGGGCACGTCAGCGATGGCGACGGTGCCGACCTCAGCGAAGCGCTCGAGGGCGACCTGTTCGCGGGACGCTTCGATGCCAACGCGTTCAACAACATGGATGTCGACGGATCGGGCATCTACATGGTGCCGTGGACCGGTGACGTCACCAACGTCATCTGGTACGACGCCGATGTCTTCGATGATCTCGGCCTCAGCGTCCCGACGACGTGGGATGAGTACCTCGACGCCAACCAGGCCATGCTCGACGAGGGCCTTCTGCCCTTGGTCGAGGGGAACAAGGACCAGTGGCCGGTGGGCAGCGTCGCCTCGCATATCGTGTCGCGGATGGTCGGCGAGGAGCAGTACTCCGCGGTCATGGACGGCGAGGCGCCGATGAACTCGCCTGAGATGGTCGAGGCCTTCGAGAAGCTCGCCGAGCTCGCCCCGTTCGTCAACCCGAGCATCAACGCGCTCGCGGACGACGAGGCCATGACGCAGTTCTTCCTGCAGAAGGCTGCGACGCACCAGATCGGCAGCTGGCTGATGGCGGATGCTGCCGAGAATGCCGGAGACCTCAACTTCGACTACTTCAACCTCCCGGCCTTCTCCGATGGCGCCGGCGACCAGGACAGTGTGCTGGGCATCTCGACCGGGTTCATGGTGAACGAGAAGTCGGCGCACCAGGAGGAGACGCTGGAGTTCCTCGCGATGCTGGCCGATGAGGACGGCACGAAGATGTGGGCCGAGGCAGGTCTCGCCCCCATGACGATCGACCCGTTCAAGGGCGTCGACGCCGACCCGCGCACGGTCGCCCTCGCCGAGATGATGGGCACCGCGAGCGCACTCGTGGCACCGGCGGACAGCGGCCACGACATCGAGATCGCTGCCGCGTTCTACGACGCCGCGGCGTCGGTGATCGGAGGCACGGCGACACCGCAGGAAGCCGCCGACACCGCGCAGTCGCGGATCGACGCCGCCAACTGATCAGGGGTGCGGGACGGGACGGGTGACATCCCGTCGCGTCCCGCACTGTTTCGAGGAGTCCTGCTGTGAAACCCACCCGCGCCTGGTCGCCGTACCTGTTCGTGGCGCCCGCGATACTCGTGTTCGCGTTCGTCGTGCTCATCCCCGCCCTCGCGAACACGGCGCTGAGCTTCGCCAACTGGTCGGGCACTGACGCCATCCAGTTCGTCGGTCTCGACAACTACTTCCGCGCCTTCCGGGACGAGATCTACCTGGTCGCCTACCGGAACACCTTCGTCTACATCCTGCTGACACTCGCGCTCGAGGTCGTCGTCGGGCTGCTGCTGGCGGGCCTCGTGACGATGCAAGGGCGGCGGACCACGTTCTACCGCGTCGCGTTCTTCGTGCCGGTCACCCTGCCGATGATCGTGATCGCGATCCTGTGGAGCTTCGTCTACAGCGATGACATCGGGCTCATCAACTCCGGGTTGCGCGCATCCGGGCTCGACGGACTGACCCGGGTGTGGCTGGGAGATCCCGACACAGCCCTGCTCGCCATCTCCGTCGTCTCGGGCTGGATCTACGCCGGCTTCTACATGGCGATCTTCTACGCCGCGCTGCAGCGCATCCCGAAGCATCTCCTTGAGGCCGCGACGCTGGATGGAGCCAGCCAGTGGCGGGTGTTCTGGAGCGTCAAAGTGCCGCTGATCCGGCCGATGATCGAGGTCGCCGTGCTGCTGTGCATCACCGGCGCGTTCCAGAGCTTCGATCTGTTCTACGTGATGACCAACGGCGGGCCCGACCACTCGACGGAGATCATCACCACGTATCTCGTGGAGGTCGTGTTCCGGTATCGCGACCTCGGCTACGGTGCCGCGCTGTCGACGATCATGACGGTCGTCGTGGTGGGCATCGCGCTCATTCTCGTCAGGATGCGCACGAAGGGTGGAAGCAATGACATTGAGTACTGAACGTCCCGCGCCTCCCCTCGCGCAGCAGCGCCCCTTGCAGCGCCGCCGCGCGAGGCGGACGATCGCCGTCGCGGGCAGCAGGACGCTGTACCACACCGTGATGATCGTGCTGTCGCTGATCTACATCGTCCCGCTCGGCTGGATGGTGATGTCGTCGTTCAAGAGCAAGCGCGAGATATTCGATGCGCCGTTCTCACCGCCGGCCGTCCCGGACTTCAGCACGTGGGCGGAGGCATGGGAGCGCGGCAACCTCGGCGGCTACGTCCTCAACAGCGTCATCGTCACCGCCTCGGCCGTGACGATCATCCTGCTGTGCGCGCTCGCCGCGGCCTACGCATTCAGCCGGTTCGAGTTCCGCGGCAAGACGCTCCTGCTCGCTCCGTTCATCCTGGGTCTGCTGCTCCCCGTGCAGTCCTACATCACCGCGCAGTCGCGGATCTTCGACTCGGTGTACCTTCTCAACACGCGGTGGGTGCTGATGGTCGCGTACGCGGGCCTCGGGCTCTCGCTCGCGGTGTTCTTGCTGAAGGCATACCTCGATTCGATGCCGAAGGAGATCTTCGAGGCGGCGCGCGTCGACGGGGCCGGCGACTTCCGCACGCTCGTTCAGATCGTCCTGCCGCTGATGGCTCCCGGCATCTCGACGGTCGCCGTGTTCTCGATACTCTCAGCGTGGAACGAGTTCCTCCTCGCGATGCTCTACGTGCAGGACGATGACCTGCGCACCATCCCTGCCGGGCTGCTCGCCTTCACGGGACGTCACGCCACCGACTATCCGATGCTGTTCGCCGCGCTCTCGATGATCACGCTGCCGGTGATCGTCGTCTACACGATCTTCCACAAGCAGGTCATCGCCGGCGTCACCGAGGGCTCGGTGCAGTGATCCTCCCGGCTCGTGGCTCGTGCGGGTCACAACGCGCGGATCATGATGAGCTCATCAGCGCTCGAGGCGGAGGGCTCCGCCTCGAACCGGAAATGCTCGTAGAAGCCGATGGCGCGGAGGTTCGCGGGCGAGACCCCGAGATGGACGCCGGGCGACCCGGCATCGGCGAGGGCGTCCAGCAGGGTGCCCAGCATCCTGCCGCCTCGGCCGCCCCCCTGCACATCGGGGAGCATGTCGATGTGCAGGTGCGAGGGGTAGGCCTCCAGAAGCGAGGCGGGCCGCCGCTGCGGGTGGTGGAGGTACTCGACTATCTCCCGATCGTGCGGATTCGCCGTCTCAGGCACGAGAGGATGCCGCGCCCGCAGCACCGGCCACCATGCGGTGGCCAGCACGTTCTCGAACGAAGTCGTGTCGAGGACGCCGAGTACGTACCCTCGTGCGCGGTCGTCCGCGTCGGCGTACGCCCAGGCGAAGTCGGGGGAGTGGCGCAGGTAGGGGCCGACGAACACCTCTCCGAGCAGGCGGGGATCGTCGTAGAGATCGCTCGCGTCAGTCCCATCGGCGCCGGTGCCCAGGCACACGGCGTAGAGGTCGTCGGTGTCGGCCTTGCGCGCCCGGCGGATTCCCATCGGCCCTCATCCCATCTCGTCGATGCGCTCTCCACAGTAGTGAGAGCGGCATGACGGCCGCGGTGGATGTCGCCGTCGACGGCGGTCAGACGGGGATCCGGGTGCGCGTCACCGGAGCTGCGGAACCCGTCGTCGTGGAGGGCCTGGGGCGACTCGAGGGCGACCTCGGAGAGGGCCTGATCGACCGCATCCGCCGCTGCCTCACCCACCTCCCCGGCGGTATCCCGGCGATCCGCCACATGGTGCTCGGCCTGACGACCCTGCCGGCTTCTTCGAGCGAGCGCGAAGAGCTGGCCGCTCGCGTCGGCCTTGCGCTCGGCGCCGAGCGGGTGTCGGTTGCCGCGGACGCCTTGACGGCGCACGCGGGCGCCTTCTCCGGCGCTGCCGGTGTGGTTCTCACCGTCGGAACGGGCATCGCCTGCATCGGCTTCGATCCCGGCGTCGACGGGTTCCGCCTCGTGGATGGCGACGGATTCCTCCTCGGGGATGCCGGCAGCGGCTTCTGGATCGGGAGCCGCGGAGTGGAGGCGGCCCTGCGGGCAGCGGACGGCAGGTCGGGACCGACCTCGCTCTCCGAGGCCTGCAGGGCGCGGTTCGGCGTCGAGGCCGGACTGGCTGCGCGCCTGCATTCGCTTCCGCGCCCTGTGGCCTCGATTGCAGCGTTCGCCGTCGACGTGCTGGATGCCGCGCGCGGCGGCGATGCCGTCGCCCTGGCCATCGTGGACGAGGCCGCGGACGAGCTTGCTCGCACGGCGCGCGCCGCTTCTGCAGTGGTGTCGACCCGGCCGGTGCGGATCGCGATGAGCGGCAGGCTGGTGGCGCCGGGCACGCCGCTGCGCGCGCAGCTGGAGGCGCGGTTCGCGCACGATGGTGAGCGTGAGATCGCCCCTGCCGCGGGCGATCCCCTCGACGGCGCGTGGGCGCTCGTGACCGAGACGCTGGGGGACGCCTACGATCACCACATGACCGGATGGAGAGCCCCATGATCGATCAGAACGCCGAGGCGCTCTCGGCGCCGGCTGCGAGCTATCTCGCCCACGCCGCATCGCTCCTCGCGCGACTGGCGGACGAGCAGCACGAGTCTCTGGCCGTGGCTGGTCGTGCGGTCGCGCGCACCCTTATGCGTGACGGGCTCGTGCACATCTTCGGGTCGGGGCATTCGCACATGCTGGCGCTGGAGGCCTTCTACCGTGCCGGCGGCCTGGCCGCTGTCGACCCGGTGCTCGTCGAATCGCTGATGCTGCACGGGAACGCCGTCCTGTCCACCGCGCTGGAGCGGACTGCCGGGATCGGCGACGCCGTCTTCGCCGACATCGATCCCGGGCCCGATGACACGTTCATCCTCGTCTCCAACTCGAGCCGCAATCAGGTCGCGATCGAACTGGCGCGCGCCGCGCAGGCTCGGGGGCTGACCGTCATCGGCATCCTCAGTCGCGCTCACGCGGAGTCCACGGCCGCCGTGGCACACTCGCCGGGTCTGCTCGAGCTCGCCGACATCGTCATCGACAACCTCGGGACGGCGGGCGACGCCGCCACGGCGGTGCCCAGCATCCCAGCGCCGATGGGGCCGACCTCGACCGTCACGGGGGCCGCGATCCTCCACGCGATCGCCATCGAAGCGTCTGCCATCGCGGTGGCCTCGGGCAGCGTCCCCGCCGTGTTCACCTCGAGCAACATCCCCGGCGGCGACGCGCTCAACGTCGAGGCCGTCGCCCGCTATCGCTCCCGGGTGCGATCGCTGTGAGCGGGATCGAGACCAAGGGCATCGTCGAAGGCTTCTATGGCCGTCCGTGGACCACCGACCAGCGCCTGGACATGGTCGATTTCATCGCCGAGATCGGCATGAACACCTATGTGTACTCGCCGAAGGACGATCCCTTCACACGTCGTCGCTGGCGCGAGCCCTATGACCGCGCGGCGGCCGACGAACTGCAGATCCTCACCGATCGCGCGCGGGCGGCAGAGATCTCCCTCTCCTACGGGCTGTCCCCGGGCCTGTCGATGCGGTACGCAGAGCCGGACGATACCGCGGCGGTCCACGCGAAGCTCGACTCCGTCCGCGAACTCGGCATCACCGATGTCGCGCTGTTCCTCGACGACATCCCCTGGCGCCTCCAGCACCCCGGCGACGTGGCGGCTTTCCCCGACCTCGTGGCGGCTCAGCTCTCCCTGGTCCGCTCGCTCGAGCGCGCGCTCGACAGCGCCGGCGGAAGCAGGCTGACGGTCTGCCCGACGCTGTACTGCGGCCGCGGGGACGAGCCGTACATCGCGGCGCTGGGTTCGGGCCTGCACCCGCACACGCGCCTGTTCTGGACGGGCCGTGCGATCTGCTCGCCGGAGCTGGATGCCGCCGACGCCGACGTCTTCGCCCGCGCGACCGGTCGCCGACCCCTCTATTGGGACAACTTCCCGGTGAACGATGTGGCGATGACCGGCGAACTCCACATCGGGCCCTATCTCGGGCGGGATCCTCGCCTCAGCGAGGCTGCGGCCGGAATCATCGCCAACCCCATGCCGCTCGCCGAGGCGTCCAAGATCGCGCTCGCCGGCGTCGCCGACTTCTGCCGAGACCCGGAGGGCTTCGATCCCGAGAAGAGCTGGGATGCCGCGCTCGGTCGAGTCAGCGGCGCCCGGGATGCGGCGGACTTCCGCGAGTTCGCGGATGCCTTCCGCGGGTCGGCGCTGTGCACGGACGACGCACCACGGCTGGGCGACACGCTCGACCGCTTCGCGTTCCGGTACGAATTCGACGACCGGGCAGCCGCCGTCTCCGAGCTGCGAGCGGAGCTTCAGCGGCTGGCCGGTGTGGCGGACCGGATGAGGCGGCTCGACAACGCGGCGCTCGGCGCGGAGATCGCGCCCTGGATCGAGCAGTACACGCGGGGGATCGACGCCCTCATCGTTGCCGTCGACAGTCTCGATGCTTCCGGCTCGGGCGGGCCGCCCGAGGTGATCGGCGCCGAGCGGGACGCCGTCTTCGCACGGCTGCAGGGACTGCGGTCGACGGGTCTTCGCGCCTTCGGCGATCGGGTCGACATGTTCCTCTCCGACATCGTCGGCGAGTTCAGCTCCCGCTGATCGGCACCCTCACGCGCTCTCGCCACGAGCGGGTGGCCGCCTCGAGGACGACCGCCTGGTGGATCGCATCGTCGATGGGGAACAGCAGCTCGCCGTCGCCACGCACCGCGGCGTCGAAGCACGCGACCTGGAGGGCGTAGTGATCGGCCGGCGGCACCGCGATCACCCGTGAGTCGTCCCCTTCGCCCAGGACGATGCCGGCGTCATCCGTGGCAGAGCAGAGGAACGCGCGGGGGATCTCGATCCAGCCTCGGGACCCGATGACGGTGACCGTGTCACGATCGCCATTCCACATTCCCAGCTGCGCGGTTGCGCCGACGCCGCCGGGAAACTCGAGGAGCAGCGAGGTGCTCATGTCGATGTCGCCATGGACGGCGGAGCTCATCGCATGGGCGGTGACTGCCTCCGGCTCGGCGCCGATCAGGGTACGGGCCACGTGCACTGCGTAGCATCCGACGTCGTAGATCGCCCCGCTGCCAGGAGCTCCCTGGAATCCGGAGTGGCCGAGCTCGCCGGACGCATCGAAGGTGAACGTCACGTGGATCGAGCGGATGTCGCCGATGGTGCCGTCCGCGATCAGGCGCCGGACGAGGTGGTAGCGCGGATGATGCGCGTACATGAACGCCTCGGCGAGGTGCACACCGGCCGCGGCCGCGGCATCCGCCATCTCCCTGGCCTCGCTCGCGGTGACGGCGAGGGGCTTCTCGCACAGGACGTGCTTGCCCGCGGCGACGGCCCGCAGCGTCCACAGAGCGTGCTGTGCGTTCGGAGTGGGCAGGTAGACGGCGTCGACCTTGGGGTCCGTCAGCAGAGCGTCGTACCCGACGTACGGGTCGAGGCGCTCGGTCGCGGCGACGTCTCGAGCCCGCCCCTCGTTGCGACTGGCGACGCCCAGAAGCTCTGCGCCAGGGCAAGCGCGGATCGCCGGAACCATGGCTGCGTTGATGCCCGCCACGCCCAGCACACCCCATCGAATGACGTCGGTCATCTCCGGTCTCCCCAATCGATGAGCACCCCGAGGTGGGCGGTGCGGTCGCGCTCTAGCGCCCGATACAGCTCGGGTGCGCCCTCCAGCGTCACGCGGTGGGTCGTGAGCGCGGACAGATCCATCCGCCTGTCCACGACGTACTGGAAGAAGACCGCGAGCATCGCGGCCGTGCTCCAGGGATCGGCGGGTGTCGGCATCTCCGCCGCGGTCCCGGCGTGCACGCCGATGATCGAGATGCCGTCGGCGACGATGCGTGGGCCGAGGTGCTGCAGGCTCGGACGCGGAGCGTCGCCCACGAGCACCAGCCTGCCCAGCGGCCGCACCAGCTCGGATGCGCCGGCCAAGGCAGCGGGGTGCCCCGTCACATCGAGCACGACGTCGAAGGAGCCTCGGAGGGTTTCGACGGCGTCGGCTACGGTCATCGACAGGACTTCATCGGCGCCCCCGGCGACCGCGAGAGCTAGCCGGTCGGCGTCGGTGTCGATCGCGACGATCCGGCGGGCGCCGGCGATGCGCAGATAGCGCACGAGCAGCTGCCCGAGCAGGCCGAGGCCGATGACCGCCGCCGTCTCGCCGAAGGCGAAGCCCGCGCGCCGCAGGGCCCACTGCGTCGTGACAGCGAGCGATGCCCACGCCGCATGGTCATCCGGGACGCCGTCGGGTATCGGGACCACGTCACGCGCGGCAGTGAGGAACGCCTCCGCGTGCGGCGTGAAGGAGAACACACGGTCTCCGGGGCGGAAGGCCGTCACCTCCGGCCCGACCGACTCGACACGCGAGACCATCGAGTAGCCGGGAGCGAACGGATACTGCACCCATTCCTCCCAGAACGTCCGCGGATCGAACTGCCCGCGCAGGCAGGTCAGCTCCGTGCCGACGCTCACGAGCGAGACCTCCGCGGCGCAGCGGAGCTGGCCGGAACCGGGCGGGTCGACCTCCGCGGCGAGGATCTCGATCTCGCCCGGCGCAGGGAAGCTCAGGCTGCGTGCGTGCATCAGAACACTCCCGTCAGCTGCGCCTCGGCGTCGGCGAGGACGCGGACGACGTCGCGTCCGAACCGCACATCGCATTCGTGCGAGCGATCTCCGGACTCGATCAGGCGGCCCAGGTCTTCGTACGCAGTCACAAAGGCGGCGACGGGGTCTACATCGTCGACCGTCACCGACGCACGGCCGGCCGTGCCCCACAGCAGCGTCGAGAAGCCGTCGGCGGCGTCGGGCGCCCGGAGCGTCATCGTCACCGTCGAGGTGCGCCCGTCGTCGTGCGAGAGGATCAGGTGCACCAGATCGCCCTCGCCGGCCTCGGCGCGGACCGCGCTGATGGGACCGATCGTCTTCCACAGCACCGAGATGGCGTGCGGTCCGAGGTCCCAGAGGCCGCCCTTGTCGTGGCGCCACGGCGTGTTGAAGGGGTTCTCGTCATTGAGGGCCGACCCGAGCCACAGCCCGGCGCCGCCCGTCCATCGCCGTCCGACGCGCACCTCATCGATGAGCCGCCGCACTCGCGGGTCGTAGAGCATCGTGAACATCACGATCGTCGCGACGCCGTGAGCGTCCGCCGACGCCACCAGGCGATCGGCGTCCCCCAGGCTCGTCGCGATCGGCTTCTCGAGCGCGACATGCTTGCCGGCCCGGATGGCGCGCACGGCGAGCTCTGACTGCAGCTGCGGCGGAACGGCGAAGGTGACGGCATCCACCTGCGCGAGGAAGGCGTCGAAGTCGGTGCCCGCATGCGGGGCGCCGTGGCGCTCAGCGAGAGCGGCCGCCCGTCCGGCGTCGCGACCCCACACCGCCGCCAGGTCCCAGGAGGGGGCGGCGGCGGCGGCTGTGGCGTGCGTCACGTCGGCCCAGTACCCGGTGCCGACAAGACCCAGCCGGAGCGATGCGGTCACACCCGCGCTTCCTGTCGCGTGGCGAGGCTGACGCGCAGGTTCCGGCGCCGCTCGGCGACATCGCCCGGGCGTCCGGTGAGGGCGTCCAGGTGGTCGAGCCCGAGCAGCGCGGAGCCGAGCACGGGCTCCGCGTCCACGATCTCGACGGAGGCGCGGGGAGCGGCGGTGGTGATGGTCGCGATCACCGGGCCGAGGAGAGCGGGATGCCGGCTGGTCAGCATGCCGCCGCCCAGGACGACGTCCACCGGCTCGTCGCCCAGATCGAGGCGGGTGAGCGTGGTGGTCACGAGGAGGCTGATCTCGTCTGCCTGCTGGCGAGCGATCGCCTCGGCGATCGCATCGCCCGCGTCGACGGCCTGGAAGAGAAGGGGGACCACCTCGTGCAGACGGTCGCGATCCACCGTTCCGAGATGCATGCCGGTCGCAACGCCGACTGCGGTGTCCCGCTCGAAGTGGCGGGCGACCAGAGCAGCCAGTCCCGTCGCGGGACCGCGCCCGTCCTCGGCGCGCGTCGCGTGCCAGAGAACCTCTTTGCCGATGCCGAACCCGCCGCCCCAGTCGCCGGTGATCCTGCCCAGAGCCGGGTAGCGCACGTCGGCGCGGCCCGGCGCTCTGCCGACG